>JAHDGS010000057.1:9181-16495 GCA_020627505.1 Myxococcota bacterium | reverse complement strand
GTCCGCCTCTCAGAAACGGCTCACGCACAACATTGAAGTTTTCGGCGTCCAAATAATATATCCAGCCTGGAGCTTGTTTTATGCCCGCTTTATAAAATTTTTCAGCCCGACTCACGTCTTTCTCTCCTTGAAGGGTTGCCTTCAAAATCAAAGTGTTACTCGATTACTATAGTATCATTGCTTAAATCAAAACGAAGATCACGAATAGAAGCGAATTATTAGATGCCGTCATATAACACCCTAAAAACATTGATATGTACATGTTTTCCGTATCAATTTATGAATGTCACGACACCGCAAACAAACAAATTAATCCTTAATTAACAGCATGTTACACTCTAGGTTCGTCGCACTTTGTTCTTCTAATAATTGAAACAATATTTTTGTTGCCAAATTTTAAGATAGCAGACTACAATCTGACACGCTTTTGAAACGACCACAATTACGCAACTTCGTCCCCATATGAATCTTCAACACTTCCTAACGTACTTAGAAACTCGAACACGAGGCGCAGCGATCATCTCATCAATCTATGCTGAGGATCAATTGCGGCCTGAGACGAATACAATACTATCTTGTTGGTTCGACAATGAAGATTTTTTGTCGCAAAATCTCATTATCATCGAAGAATATGACAAACAGTTCATTCCAATAAAAAAAATACGAGAAGCCATGGCTGAGTTGCATAAACATGCCACGAAGGGGACACGAAAAGCGCTCTTTATTCCTGAAACACAGCGTCTTTCAATTCAAGGACAGAATGCTTTACTCAAATTTATAGAAGAACCTCCATCACATACATTTGTTTTTTTGGGCTGCCATCACCCATACCAACTACTGACAACAATACGTTCCCGTTGTGTTAAAGTGGCACTACTTAATCCCGTACAAGTAGATGGACATGATGGCCAATCGACTTTTTTGGGAGCGCCGTCGCCAAAAAGTTGGCTTCAGTGGACGGAACATCAGGTCGACAAGAAAGCATTAAGGATGGCTGTCATAAACGCTCTTCGTCATTATGATACGCTTTCCGAGCAACATATGTGTCATCTAATGGACTTGCTGGAATCAACAAATAGTTTCGAGCCAGTTAAGGTTATCTTTGAGAAGCAGTTTAGACCAAACGAGAAGTGGTCACGTCAATAGTCGAACGCCGAAGTATTGTATTTCATAAGATGATATGACTTTTCATATTGAAACGCCCCCTGCCTAATACGTTAAAAAAACGTCTGATGCATTGGCGTTAGATTTGCATGTGATTGCGTGGAGGTCAGCATGACGACAACTTCACTTTTCGATTTCATTTATCTTCTATGGGAAACGGCGCAAGAATATAATTATACAGATGACCAGATATCACGCATTATTCAACATATCTTGAAAGATAATTGGATGGCGAGTCGTCCAAACCCGCCACAAGAGTATTGATGAATTTTATCTCTATCAATAAATATTCTATAGTGGAGCATGTCGATCTTCTCATACGTTGCGCCCTCAAGCCCGCCAGCACCCAAAGCTGTGGAGACAGGACTAACATTTTATGAAACATATTTTACGAAGGTTAAACACAATACAGCGCCACTGATGATATCACGTGGCGCCTATTTAAATGGTGTTGATAATACACGCCTCGCGCATTTAAGACAGGCGGCGCAATCAGATGTGATGATACTCGCTCGGGGTGGCTTTGGACTCACAAAAATTCAATCTTCTTTTCATCACGTTTTTTCGAAGAATTTCCCAATTATCGTTGGCTTCTCAGATGTCACGACTCTGCTTGCTTATGCCTTTATACATCAACAGCCAGCCATCCATGGACCACTATTAACGACTGTCGCTGCTGAGCCAACGCGTTCAAGAAATCATTTGATCGATTTGCTTGCCACAGAAAAGGCGCTTTCATTGAGTGGAACACACGTTCTCAATCCAATATCGAAATGTATCTCGGGTCGCTTATTTGCCGGCAATCTATGCGTGCTCACACATTTAATCGGGACCAACTGTTTTCCTTCACTTCGCGGCAGTATCGTCGCACTCGAAGAGGTGAATGAACCACTCTATAAGATTGATCGAATGCTTGCACAGCATAAAAACGCAGGCACTTTTGATGGCATCAAAGCGCTATGTATTGGTGATTTTGCGGGACTCGCGTCTCAAGCACAAATGCTCGAGGCGCTATTCCAATCATATTTTCCAAGAATACCCATCGCAACCGGTTTTCAATTTGGCCACGGCACGCCGAACTTCGCACTTCCTGTCGGACAGGTGGTTGAACTCCAACCCGACCCAGTGCCTCAACTTCTGTTCAAAGGTCTCGGTTTAAATTGTCGCTAAAAGAATTGAAATCTCTATGCGATCGTCAATCGCAACATCATCACGGACGCGCCCTTTCTTTCGTTTATGGATTGACGAAACCAAAGCAGATATTTTCTTATGAAAGTTTTGCCGGACAAGAAACCTTCCAGAAACCGATTTACGATCTGGCATCACTCACGAAAGTTCTAGCGACACCGATGATATTGGCTAGATTTGAAAAACGATTTGATGCCAAGGAAATTTTAGCTATCGGAACCCATCGCTCGGGATTTCCAGCATGGCGACCTTTCTATCTCATGACTGAGCACCACTCGCAGTTATCTGTCCGGCGTCATAATATCAAAAGTGCAATTTTATCGACACATCGATCGAAAGAACAATCAGGCTCACGTCTCTATTCAGATATCGGTTTTTTGAGACTCCAGATCGAACTCGAAGATGTCCATCATCTTTCGATTGAAGAGACCTTTACCCGCCTTCAGCGTCAGTATGTTCCACAAGCGAACTGCCAATACGTTTGCCTTTCGAATAGAGGCTATCATCCTCATATTCATCGCGTCATGCCAACAGAGCATTGCCAGTGGCGTGCCCGAACAATTCAAGGCCAGGTACACGACGCTAATTGTTTTTCATTGGATGGCGTGGGTTTGCATGCAGGCTTATTTGGGACAATCGATGATGTGACTGCGTATGCACAATTTTGGTTATCCCTTTTGCAACAAGGCACTCTGCGCCCCATCCTGACTCAATTACGAGACAACATGACCAGTCAGCCACCTGTTTTTTGGGACCAAACGACACGTGGTGGTTCGACTGAAGGTGCAGAGCTCAGTCAAGAAGCAAGAGGCCATCTCGGTTATACAGGAACATCTGTTTGGATTGATCCAAACTTCGAGGGCCATCAAGCATTCTTTATCTTGCTCACGAACTGGACCTACCCAAACGATGATGACCGGGCGGAACTCAAAAAAATAAGGCAAAAATTCCATGCCCTCGCAGCGCAACACCTTAGAAAATGTATAAGGACAGGCATCTTAAATTAAGAAAGCGACCACAATCGGGTCGCTGGCATTTAATACCTCTTCACATCACTAGGCCGCTAACCCCTCTTTTCGAGTCCATCGTGCCTTTGGTGTGTATGATTCGAAATACCCATGATGACGTAGATGGGCTAAAAAGGCTGTCCTTAAACGTTTTTCTAACAGCTTAATCCGCGCTCTCGTGCACGCCATTCGTTTTGCTGAAGCCATTTGGGTTTCACCTACAACAAATCGGATTCTAAAAAACACTTTCTCCTCTTCATCTAATGTTTCCAAAAACGATCGGGTGATATCACTCAACTCATCTTTCAGCAAACCTGCATCTGGTCGCTTGATTGTCCCATTGAATGACTCATGGACGTGTGCCTGAGCAATTGCTTCGCGCCCTTCTTCTGACATTTCGTTTTTAAACACACGCTCTTTGCGTCGTAGAGCACCGAGAATTTCATGCTTCGCGATCGAAAGAACATAGTTCTTAAATGGACGAATACCATCGTAACCCTGCCGGGCTGCTTCAGAAAATACACGCAAAAAGGTTTCTTGAACAACACAATCCGTGTCCGAACTATCTCCATGTCCCTTGAACGAACATAGGCGACCCTGACTTGAAAATGAAAAACCACGCTTCACAAATCGCCGCACGATTGGCTCGTATTCCATATAGATTGTTTCATATGCTTTTTTGGAACCTTTTCGGTACGCTTTTAAAAGCTCTGGTCGTTCGTTCATATACCCTCCAAGAACACTCATGTTATCGGCCTACATTGTAATAAGTTGCGCTAAAAAACCTACACAAACTCACAATTACGTCTATATCAATTGTAACCCACCAACTTATTTAGTTTTTTTTAGTTGTTTTTGACTGAAATGGATCTCTTAACGCTTTGACCAAGTCTGCTTTTTTCGCTATTGCTGAGTTCGGAGGTTCCACTATGGTTCGTTTCTATCATTCTTCACTGCTTGTTATGCTGTTTTCAGCATCAAGTGCATTTGCCACAACTGAAGCTCAAAGTGTAACAACTTCGTCACAAGAAGCGCCGGAGCTTGTTCAAAGTGAACCTGCTCAACCAACAGAAGAAACGACAACTGAAACGCTTACGCCTGAAGCAACACCACCAAAGCCGCTATTCGATCGTGATGCCTTGAAAGCTGAGCTTCAAAAAGAAATCATGCAAGAGCTTGAATCTCAAAGAAAAAAGGAAGAGGAACAACAGAAAATATATTCATCTGAAAAGGAAGAAGAAGCATTGAAATGGACCGCCGAAGACTGGTCCTCAGAACCAGAGCATAGTCTTGGTTTGGTAGAACTTGATGGTTATTTTAGACTCCGATTCGATATTTTTAATCGACTCGATCTGGGCACCTATGACCCCACATTTTCATATGCTGATGGCCGACGTGGCCGCGGTACATCTTCAGTTCCTCCACCAACCCGATATTTCCCATTTAATGGTTTTGAAGGCTGCGCTGATGACGATGAAATTCCCAACCAGCCGGATGCTTATCCGGGTCAAACATGTGAGAACTCGAACTCGGGGACAAACCGACTCTCCTCAATGAATATGCGTTTTCGCCTAAACCCAACCATTCATGTCTCTGATGACATCAAAATCCATACCACGATCGACACCCTCGATAATCTTGTGCTCGGATCGACACCAGCCAGTCAACGCAACCTTCTATCTTTTCAAAGTAATCCTGGAGAGCTCTTTGCAGAAACGGCTGTTCCTTTACAACAAGGTCTCAACAGTGAATGGGATAGTATCCGTGTCAAAAGAGCCTGGGCAGAAGTCATGTTGCCCGTTGGTCGACTTAAGTTTGGTCGAATGCCTCAAAACTGGGGTCTGGGTATTATGCGAAACTCAGGTGACGGACTTGACCAAGACTATGGTGACGTTGGGGACCAAATTGAATTTGAAACCAAACTGGGTGAGTCTCAGGCTTCTTTTGCTTACCAAATCGTTTCCTCAGGAGCATATGGCCGTGGTGGAGGGGCCGGTCTTGGTGCAGATCGAACAGCTGCGAACTTCTCATATGCAGCGCCTTACGGCATATTCGAGCAAGGACAACGCTATAATCTTGATCCAAGTGATGATGTTCATAGCCTCACATTTACGTGGCTCAAAAAGCATGAAGAAGAAGAGTTTAATCAAAGACGTAAAGAAGGTGTAACACTCGTTGACTATGGTTTTTTGGGTGAATATCGCTCTCAAGATTATGCGACACCGCTTTGGTCTCAGTCAGGCTCTCCGACCACGCCACCAACAGTGTTAGATGTCGTCCGGAGAAATGCAAATGCCGGTTTAGGTTCATTTTGGCTACACTTTGGAAAAGACAACTTTACTGCAGAACTTGAAGCCATTGCGATTCTCGGTCGTATATCCAACACCGGTGGCGCAAATGATATTGGTGCAGGCCTTAACGCAGCCGATCCGTATCTACAAACTGTTGATGGCCCGCAGGCACTTACCGTTTTTCAAACTGGTCTTGCTGTCGAAACAGATTTCAGATTTGTTGATGAGAAGTTAAAACTTGGTGTTGATTTTGGTTACGCATCTGGTGACGATGCGCCAGGATTTGGTCTCCGCCCCCAAACCAATGCGACCCCAGAAACGGGTGACTTTGATGGGTTACAATATGGAGAATGTCTTGCGACAAATGCGGATGGAGATTGCACAGACAGAGATACAACGGTCAACAACTATCGTTTCGATCCTGATTATATCGTCGATATGATTTTGTATCGCGAAATTCTCGGAACTGTCACAGACTCTGTCTACTTTAAGCCACATTTAGAATATGACGTCAGCCAAAACCTCGGTACACGTTTTGACGTTATTTACTCACATGGCATTTTTAAGAACTCGACCCCTGGATTCAAAAATAGTCTTGGCCTCGAAATTGATGGTTCAATCTATTTTGCCAGTGACGATGGTTTCTACTTTATGTTCCAAGGTGGGATGCTCTTCCCGATGGGTGGACTGGACCACGCACGTGACCCTGACAATGCAGATATTGGTCTGACATACCTAAATGGGGGATCGGTTGACCCTGCGTTTTTAAATGCCAAATTTGCTTATACTTTACAGACATTTGCAGGAATTCGTTTCTAATATAAACTTAAGAAAATTCGCATGAACAATCTTAAAAGATCTCCTCGTTAAGAGGAGATTTCTACGTTATAGTGTGCTCAAATCATGAGGAGTCCCATGTCTAAAAGAGCCACTCTATTAATTATTCCTTTCTTTTCAATCATGACAGCACTTGCCTGCGGCAATAAAGATGATGCCCCTGATTCAGGAAGCGATGATTCGTCTATAACTGAAGAAGATGATGATGATGCATCTGACACGCCCTCACGTTTTACAGATATTGCGCCAATGGAAATGCAATGTGGAGAACACCCCCGCTTGAATGAAGCACAAGATGAAAATAGCTGTACAGCTGTAGAAGGTTCGGATAAGACACTCCTCGTCGGAGATGTGTTGACGTACGACACTGTCTATTTGGGCGGTGCCGTTTTAGTCGATGCATCAGGCCAAATCGAATGTGTCGGCTGCGATTGTAATGATGCAGCTGCAAAAGCTATCATTTGTCCGAATTCATCTATCTCACCAGGACTCATCAATACGCACGACCATATGGGTTGGATGAACGGTCGTCCTTGGGTGGCGACAGAAGAAGGTGTCGACCCTGCACTGCGTTGGGAACATCGACATGATTGGCGTCGTGGCAAACGTGAACACCCGAGTATTGATGTCAGCGGTGGCTCAGCGAATCAAGATGAAAAAGCTTTTGGTGAACTCCGCTTTCTTGTCGCAGGTGCCACCAGTACAAATGGTTCTGGTAGTGCAGCTGGACTTCTGCGAAATCTTGATCGAGAAGGCGATGTTGAAGAACTTGGTGCAGACCAAGACTATGTTGATTACGAAACATTTCCGCTTGGAGACAGCAATGG
>JAHDGS010000057.1:0-9171 GCA_020627505.1 Myxococcota bacterium | reverse complement strand
GGATGGTTGAATAGTTCAGGCTGTGATTATCCTGATATTAAGTCGGTCCCAAACGGCATCGATGCTTATACGCCCCATGTTTCTGAGGGTATTGATCAAGAGGCGGTCAACGAATTTCTCTGCTTAACAAGCGATGCTGGAGAAGATGTCTTATCAGACAATACCGCTATTATTCATGGCGTCGGCATGACTTCGGCAGATATCGCGTTATTCGCAGAACGTGGTGGGAAACTCATCTGGTCTCCGCGTTCAAATATTTCCCTGTACGGTGATACAGCACGCCTACTCACTTATTTCGCTTATAATGTACCGGTCGCGCTTGGAACAGATTGGTTACCATCGGGTAGCATGAATATGTTACGAGAATTAAAATGTGCAGATGATTGGAATAACTTATACCTAAATGACACTCTCTCTCAACGCGATTTATGGGCAATGGCGACCGTGAATGCGGCCACTGCGCTAGCGTTAGAAGACGTCATTGGCCGGCTGAAGACAGGCCATGTCGCCGACATCGCTATTTTTGGTGGGGCAGATAAAACACCATACGAGCGTGTTGTTCGCGCCGATATGGCGGATATCAATCTTGTTATGCGTGGTGGTAAAGTCCTGTATGGGTCCTCGAATGCGATCTCAACATTGGGTCTGTCAAACTGTGATACCCTCGACGTGTGCGGCGCTTCTAAGTCTGTCTGCTTACAAGACGAAATCGGAACAAACTTCTCAGGCTTACAAACAAATATCGAAGGTCGAGGAGAAGTCTACCCACTCTTCTTTTGTGATACGCCTGAAGATGAACCGACATGCTTGCCTTCACGAACACTTGAAAGTGACGTCGTCAGTGGTTCGACCATATTTGATGGTATGAGTGTTGAAGGTGATCGTGATGGCGATGGCATTGAAGATGACGCCGATAATTGCCCCGACGTCTTCAACCCCATTTGGCCAATGGATAATGGAGAACAAGTGGACACAGATGAAGATGGCGTCGGCGACCCATGTGATATCTGCCCACTGACCGAAGGTCCTGTTTGCGACACGCCCTCAACAGACGATCGTGATGGTGATGGCATTTTAAAAGATGATGACAACTGCCCAGCTGACAGTAACCCTGATCAAGCTGATCGTGATACGGATGGTAAAGGTGACATATGCGATGCGTGCCCAGACGATGCCAATCCAGGCTCAGCGCTATGTCCAGCCGTTGAAGCCTCTGTCTATGATATTAAAGCAGGGACAATTGCTGTTGATACAGAAGTTCAACTCGCTGATATGGTGGTCAGCGCCGTTTTAGACAACGGCTTCTTTATGCAAAAATCAAGAACTGCTTCAACTTATGCCGGTTCAGATAATTCAGGTATTTTTGTTTTCACAGGCTCAACACCAGATGTTGTTCGGTTCGATCTCTTACAAATTCAACGTGCAACAGTCTCAGAATTCTTCACGCAGCGCCAACTGAATAGTGCAACATATACGAAAACGACGGCAATGCCTGAATCAATGCTCTCAACTGTTCTCCCGACATCTGAACTCGCTGCAGAAAAGGCCCTGGGTGCCAATTCTGCATTCGAAGGTTTATTGGTGACCATTAATAGTGCAACCGTTGCTGCCGTTAACGTTGATGGAGGTCCGGGTTATAATGGCCAAGGTGAGTTTACCATTCAAGGTGATGTGCCTGTGACCGACGCCATCTTCAGAATCTCACCGCAACCCGATGTTGGCACAACGATTACATCTTTAACAGGCATCATGTCTTTCCGTAATAACAGCCTCAAGCTTCTTGTTCGAGATGTCAATGATGTGGTGGGTCTTGAAATCGATAAAAATGGGGGTGGTGATGAGCCCGATAACCTTGAAGGCCCCGATGAGAATGCGACCGGCCTCGAGGCCACAGGGCTGATCATTTCCGAAGTAGATTACGATCAAGAAAATAGTGATGACGCAGAATTTGTTGAGCTGTACAATGCCGGTAGCGATGCGGTTGAGCTGAGCGCTTTATCTCTTCAGTTTGTAAATGGTTCCAACGGTTCTGATTATGAAACGTTGTCTCTCGCACCAGCCCTCGATGCCAGTGGACAAACAGTCACGTCATTGCCAAGTGGTGGTGTTGTCATTATCGGTGCCGCATCTGTCATATCAGCACTTGAAGATAACGTCGTTCGATTAGCCCTTCCCTTTAGCATTCAAAATGGTCATGATGCGATCGTCTTATTTAATGCACAAACCAACGAACGCCTCGACGCTTTTGCTTATCAAGGTGATGTTGAGTCAACGACATGGGGAACGATTAGCGATCCTTATGCGACATCACGTGATGATATCAATAGTGCCGTTCGGCTTTCAATCTGCCGACAAGAAACAGACATGGGATGGTTTTTGCAACAGTGTGTTTCGACCCCTGGGTTGGTTGAGACACTTGAATAATTTCAAACAATCGGAGAATCAATGCAAACGAATCAACATCAACAATCAATAGAAAAATGGATGACGCCAGCAGAAGATACATTTGCTTTAACAAATGTTCCTCCGCCTTCTGATGATGAAATCGAGCTCTTGATCGATTTAATGAATGATATTTTTAAACTTGAGAATGGCTTCTAAATCAATCTCAAAGCTTCTTAATATTGAATACAAGCGATAAAGGCGGGTTATTCCCGCCTTTCTTTATATCTCCGTCATTGATCCGATGTCACAGTGATTCAATTGAGTATGATTTAAGGGTGGGAGGAATATATGGCAATTAAAAATAGTACTTTATCACGACCGTTACCTGGCGCTGGCAAGAGCGAAGCATATCAACAACTTCAGCTCAAAGAATCAACTCAAAAAATAGAAGATATTTTTGCAGATGCAGCTGGGTACGTATCAGGTTCGGAATCAGATTTGGTATCTTTTCTAGAATCTGTATCTAGTCAGAAAACAACGTATGTATCGTTCACTGAACTTGATCCTGTTAGCGAAGATGAAGTCGAGCTCATGATAGATCTCATGAATGACATCATCAAGCTCGAAAGCGAAGAGTAAATAGGGTTTAATTACTTGATGTCATCATCTGACGGCCACGCGTCACGATAGCTTTCTCGTTCTCGCAAACGTTTACGCCAAGAGCGAACACGTGGGAACGACGCTAAATCGATTTCACATAGTTCTAGTAAGTCGAGTACAGGTGTCGCAAGCGTATCTGCGATCGAGTATGCACCTGATAAGAAAGCACGGCGTGCAAGATGTTTATCTAACACACGCAATTGACGCTCAAGTTCGGCGATAGAGCGACGTTCACTCACTTCACTCTTCTCTTCATCTTGATAGACATTTCGTTCATTCAATAGTGACCACACGTTTTCGGCGAGTCCATTTGAAATAAAAGTCAACCAACTCATCCCCTCGGCCCGTGATGGTGTGTCCGGAAAACCAAGACTCGAATTTGGGAAGCGGTCAGACAAAAATGATAGAATCGCCGATGATTCAAATATCGCGAGCTCACCGCTTGGTCGATGTTCGACGAGCGCTGGTAATCGACCAAACGGACTTCTTTTTAAGAATGCTGCAGTGCGAGGCTTTTTAAGATCGACCTCACGCGGGGTAAACTCGATTTGAGCTTCTTTAAGCGCAATTCGTATCGCCACGCAAAATGGACTTGGTCGATACTCATATAAAGTAAATGGAGGCGCTTTTGATTGGGCCATTTTAACTCCTAAAGATCAATCTGAGGCCTTGATATTAGCATAACATTCTGATTTTTCAATCAAAACTGAATACCTAGGGTCAAAACACCCCGATGAACCGATCCACGTGATGTGTAATCTCCAGTTTGATCAAAAGCCGATTCTTTTTCAGTGATACGTTTTGTTTGAAAATGAGACTGGAGCGAGAATCCAATATCAAGCGGCCCTGTTTGAAGCCATCGCCACTCGAAACGATAGCGATAGCCTGCCCCCACAAGGTGTGTATCGGCATCGATCAGACTTGTGACTCCAGTTTGCCGTGGCACGGGTGTGGGTCGATAGCCATAAGCCAATCTGGCTTGATGCTTTTGGGACAACCAACGCCATTGCAGACCCGTGTGAATAGACAATGTATCACGAAATCCAATCTGAACAGCTCTATTTAAGCCAGGCAAAGGACTCGTTAGACCTTCCGATAGGCCTAAGTCTTCCAGAGGACCACCAACAGTTAAAGACTGAAGATCAGCAAATGGGGTTGGTGCACCTGACCATTGTTCATAACGGGCACCCAACATCACAGAAAAGGATTCCTGATTGATGTCTTCGGGTCGCTGCGCCTTGGGGGAAAGTTCGGATAAAAGATTGAGCTCAAATGTCTGTGGCGTGAAATGTGGCTCAACAATGGATGTCAAAAACAATGCTGTATCAAGTCCTGATAGTTCGACATCATTGACAAGTTGAGAAACCGTTCGCGTTGAGCCCGCCCATCGAGCCGACAATTGAAATCTTGAGGAAAGCGATTGTTGCAAGCGAATAATCACACCGACGTGAGGCGCTAGCGAATTTCCTTGTCGTGAGAAGCCTTCCTGGCGGTCATATCTGCCCCCTACTAAATCAAGATCGATATTCGTAATTGAATATTGTTGTGATTGTGCTTGCGTTCCAACCCCGATCTTCAGCCAATCGTTGATCTGAACCGAGGCCCCTAGAAATAGCTGTAATCGATCCGCCGCTCCATCATACCGAAACCAATATGGTCGAGCGGGATCATGGACGCGCACAATTGCCAGATTGCCTGCAGGACTAAAAAGAGAAAAGCCCAGTGCCAGTCGTTTTTTAAATGGACCACCAATCGGTATTGCTCCCCCTAAAGAAATGCCATTCCCAACTGAAACGGGTGCAAGGCGCCCTTGAGAAGCTGTCTCATTAAACGTGACATCTAACCGATTCAAGCTTATATGTGGTGTGATGACAATTCGAGCCCGTTCATTATTTGAGATACCTGCAGGCTGTAATGCAGCAGCTGCCGCCGAATCAATATTTGCCGTAGAAGCTCCTATCCAAGCAATATCGTCGGCCATCACACCAAATAATTGACTTTGCCCCGAAGCAAATACAGTCATAGGACTCAGCCCAATGCAAAACATGACAAGTCGCCATCGAGATGTCGATTGAAATATCGGCCAGTTGATCATGTGTTCTCCTCAAACAAATTGACTTGGCATTCTTCTCCGATTCGTTCAGGAATCGCGACCAACTCGTCGATGACACCAACGGTCTGAGCTTCTCGGCCGACTTCAATCAAATGTATGATCCCTTCTCCCTCAAACAACGCATCAAGCACAGAAAAGAATGATCGAACGAGTGTTTTCTCGAGGAGCAATATCTCAATTGCTTCACTATAAGCTTGTGCTTCTTCGTCATTTAAGAATGGTGGCTCCGGATCCGACGTCGGCGCTTCTTCAACTTCAGTCGGCATCGGTTCTAGTAATGACAATATGTCATAAATCCCCCCAGCGATTATCGGAACCGCTTCTCGATCTTTATAGCAGCGCATCATATGTTGTAAGTCGGCAAACATACTGTCTTCACCACTCCCCATCGCCTTCATTAATTCAAATATTCGTTGTAGACGCATTTGGAGCGCTCCATTTCCAGGAAATACCTCCAAAATCAAATCATTGGTGAGTATCTCAATATCATTGATATCGAATCGTTCACGCGAGGCGTTGTCGACAAGATAACTGACAAATACAATAAAAGCGTCGCGCCCTAGATATATCGTTTCATCTTCAGGTTCTGCGGGGCGGCCTTCGAGGCGAATCTCCAGTGCCGCACCTGTTAAACCATTATTATCCAGTAGCGCATTCAATGCCTCACGAAATGCAATGAGCAACAACATCTCATTGCCCTCTTGCTCAATTGTTGTGCCCATTATTTTTTGAGCAAATGACAATATTTTTAGGGGGTCGCAGGATGCACCACGTTGATCGAACAGTTCAAATAAGGCATTGAGCAACGCATCCTTTTCGCCTACAAATTCCGGATGGTCCCCTTGAAGATAAAGAATCGCTTCTTCTCTAAATTCATTGATATTCTCTTCAGGTACGGTTTCTCCAAAACCAGCCTCAATACGATCAAATAGAAGTTCGATGGTTGAGATTGGTGTCACCTCAATCACTTTGACAGCAAACCTCAGCAATGTTTTCAGTCCGCCATCCTCTATCAAGACTTCACGGAGACGCGGTTGATTCTGAGTCACAACATCACTGTCCAAAAAAGCATGTGTTTGCGCTAAACTCTCTTTTGTCAAACAACGCCGATCATCGAAATGCACATCAGGATGCGGCTCCGTTTCACTTGCACCACAACTGAGACCGCTCAACACATTACAACTCAACACAATCCATAACAATCGGTGCATATTATTTCGCTTTAGACCGTATAAGTGTTTTTCGTTTTTTATTCGTTGTTACCAAATGTCGGGTCGATGTTCTTTGACCGATCACTTCAACAAGATGCTCCCCCGCAGGTAACCAGTAGGTTAGACTTTTCCATGTTCCAGCGAGTGGTACACCATCAATTTTTATATGTGACTTACCTACAGCGCGTATACGTAAGGCACTATCAAATGATTCACATTTAAGCGTTGTCGACAAGTGACTTTTCGTTTCTGCAATCGCCTCAAGCGTATGAACCACCGCCTCGCATCCTGGCCGAGAAATCCATACGCCCATCGGCTTTTCTTTTTTGACAATTACTTTATCATTTAATGCACTCAACACCCGTCCATTTTCAAGCAACACACTTGCATCGCCAGGTTCGGATTTAATCCGCCATGATGTTTCAGTTCCTGAAAGCGACGTTAAGCTCAAATCGATGAGACCACGTTCTCCTGCTTTGGGTGAGATCCAAACGGTTGTCAGTGGCGCATAACCTTTCTTTTCGACCTTCACATTATACGCCTTCTCTGCGACCATTTGTTCAATATCTGTTGGAGATGGCTTTGAAAGAACCTCTTCACCAATCGTCACTGTCGCACCTTCAGGCTTGGTTTTGATGTCGATACGGCCACTCATCAGCTTAACATCGACCACCAAGACGTCTTCCGGAGCCTCTTCGAGGGTGACTGTCTGTACGACAGTTCCATCGTGAACGATATCGAATAAGTAAGGTACATCAACCTCCGGGATTCGACATGGTGTTGATGCACACAGAACGCGACCACTTTTCTCCAGACGCAGACCGGGTTCAGTGGTCGCAATCAACCAACCTGATTCTCCACCAGAGAATAATGCCCATAGTCCTATCAAAAAAACGAGCCCCACTCCAATTCCCCCAAGTACTTTGGGGTTCAAATTTGTTGGTAATCGCCATTTGTTCAGCTGAAAAGCGCGGGACTTTAACTCTTCAGTGTTTGTATGTTGAACCTCAGCAAACTGGCCGTCAGCATGTGGTTTTGAAAAGCCCGATCGTGTTTGTTCGAGCTCTTCGCTTTGTTCAGGCTCATGGCGTATTTGTGTTTCCGCTGCTTCCGAGTCAAATGCATTTGTTTCAACGTCGGACCCTTCGAAACTATTATCGACAACCGTGCCAAGCTGCTGCTCTGGATTAGATCGTCTTGAAATCTCACTTTCTTCATGTCCCAATTCATCACTCAAAAATCGGGCCTGACTTGACGTTGACGCGATGGTTCGATGCCTTGGTTGAAATAGCTGAGCATAGTCTTTGAGTCTCGTGTTTTCCTCCTCGACCTCATCCGGAAAACGATGGCGAATATACTTTCTCAGGTCGTTCTTCGTTGCAATTTGGTCATATTCAACAGCAAAAGCGTCGAGATCGACTTCCATCTCAGAAGCCCACCGGTAGCGTTCTTCAGCCCGCTCAGCCAAGGCCTTATAGACGATTTTCTCCAATGCTTTGGGGACAGACGGATTAATTTCAGAAGGCGGCACAAACTCAGCTTTTCGCACTTTTTCAATCAACTCAAAGTCATTTGCGCCTCTAAAAGTGCGTGTCCCAGTGAGAAGCTCATGTAAAATCACGCCAATCGCAAAAATATCTGATCGATGATCAAGCTTTTTACCAAGCGCCTGTTCTGGCGACATATAAGCGAACTTCCCCTTGAGAATGCCTGTCTGCGTCCGCACAGTGCGATTCGCCGCTTTCGCGATACCGAAATCGATCACTTTCAATTCGCCATCATAGGACATCAAAATATTTTGAGGTGATACGTCTCGGTGAATAATTCCAAGAGACTCGCCACGTGGCCCGACTTTCCGATGTGCATAATCGAGACCCGCGCATATTTTCTGAACAATGCTCACGGCGATTGGAATTGGTAGTCCACCACCTGATTGTGCTCGCTCGCGATCCCATATCACACGTAAGTCATGACCAGAGATGTACTCCATTGCGATATAAAAAGTTCCGTGATGATCGCCAACATCAAAAATTTGCCCGATATTGGGATGATGCAGCTGACCTGTAATTTTGGCCTCATCGAGGAACATCTGTACAAACTCACGGTTCTCAGAGACATTCGGCAATATACGCTTCACCGCGACCAGACGCTCTGGGGCAATCTGCTCAGGCGCAATGCCGAGATAAACCTCTGCCATTCCACCAATCGCGAGACGCTCGACAAGATCGAATTTGGCAAATCTAACAGATCGTGGTGCGATAATAACTCCTTAACAATAGATAGAATTCACCAAAGTCCTGATTCAGGTCAAAAAAAAGCGCGAGCTGTCCGAACTGGTGCACATCAGTGTATTCCTTTCACTAACTGGCTTTCAATGATCCCTTGAAAATGTATAGTCGACAGTGAATATGCCTGAACAAATGCCCAGAATTCACCATCATCAGCTTAAAAACCACCTCATTCAGGCAGCCTGGTTTCAAAATGCACTGTCACAGAATCAGAAGCCAGTGATGATAACACATGATGCTGCAACGGCCAGACAGTTTATCCAGGACTTAGGATTTTTTGTATCCACGGATAAAATGGCGACAATCATCCGGTTTCCGGCGACAGATTATATGCCATACGCGAAAACAGGCCGCTCGAGTAAAGATGTGATGCAAGAACTTGTCGCACTCACACGACTTTACTTTGATGTCGATGCGACTGGCTTGATTTGTCCAGCGCAACAATATTTACGGCGTGTGTTGTCTCCAGAACAACTCGAACCCTATATCGGTCCAAGAAGGGGCTTGAACGCGA
>JAHDGS010000056.1:3799-16735 GCA_020627505.1 Myxococcota bacterium | reverse complement strand
GGTTGCCATAAGTCATGCGCCGGTCCACAAATAGAGAGATGTTCAAGTGTGCGATGATCCAGCCGCATATATTGATGTTCTTCAATCCATTGGGCTGGTCGAATATGATCAAGTTCAAGCTGTATGGTTTCATCGACATAAGACATCACCATCTGCAAACTGGCTTCGACAGCTTTTTCAGCTGCAATAAGCAAATTATCTGGGCTTGATGGTAACCATGCTTGATATGCCTTCTTGAGCTCGCTTGTTGCATCCGTATAGACAACCCGCGCAGCCTGCCCGCCTTGCGTTGTCGATATTCGATTGTACTGGTGAACAACGTCTCGCAATGTCCTGTTCGCCATCACCTCACGTGGACCAATTTTGAGCAACCAGTCAAGTAAAACATCGTGGTCCTCTGTTGTCACTGCAGAAAGTTCACCAGTGGAGCATTCAATCCATACGACACCCACATGTCCGCTGACAACACTGAGCGCGCAAAGGTGATTACGTGATTCACTTTTTAGATTTTCAAGATCGGTGACTGTTCCGGGAGAGATGACTTGAATAATTCCCCGCTCAACAATACCTTTTGCCTGTGCAGGATCTTCGAGCTGCTCACATATAGCGACTTGGTAACCCGCCTCAACAAGTTGTCGAATGTATGGGCTGGCAGCGTGATGCGGAAATCCGGCCATTGGTACAGCTGCTGCACCTTTATTTTTATCTCGTGTCGTCACAGATAAGGATAAGAGCCCGCCCACATCTGTGGCGTCCGATCCGAATAGTTCATAGAAGTCGCCCATGCGAAAAAAAAGAATCGCGTCAGGCGCTTCCTGTTTGGCCTTTAACCATTGCCGTAACATAGGTGTGACATTTGCCCCCTCCGGTAGATACATCTGTGCGATTGAATGGAGTTCATTGCCGTCACTGCTTGCACTTTTCGTCGATTGAGCCATAACTCTGTATATGATCTCTAGCCAACAAATCAAATCTCTCCGTAAAAAAGCGCACCCCAAGAAAGCCATTGTTCAAATCGGCCAGAAAGGATTAACCGATGCGGTCCTCACTGAAATCGGACGCGGCCTATACGACCATGAATTGATTAAAGTTCGAGCTTATGATCCGGACAATATCGCTGCCCTTGCACAAGCCGTTGTTGATGCGACGAATGCCATTTTGGTCCAGATTGTTGGACATACAATAACCCTATATAAGAAAAGGCCGCGCGAAGATAAGAAGAAATAGCACGCTTACCTCGATCGCACTTCAAATAATTTTTTCGCCTGCGTTTGAATCTGTGTTGGCACTTGCTTACTTTTCGCCAGTGTTTTGAGATCACTGACACGCAGCAGTGGAAGCCACCTTATTGCAACTGTCAGCGGCGTTTTTGGGTTCTGTAGCAATGCAAGTTTAACAGCATAAGCCTTCGTCCACTCTCCATTCATACAAATGGCCCGAATGACATCGACATGTAAAGATTTATCTTTCGCGAGTCGGGGAATATCGCCGTCCCGAATCCGGGCATTTGAAATACCAGCGTTGGCAACAAGTCGAATGTTGCTCTTACAAGCTTCGATCGCAAAAGCATGATCACCAATCATACCAAGTTTGATTTGAGTCGGTATCGGGTAACGTCCAAGCGGCTTACGTTTTTCTTTTTTCTCCTCGACTGGCGCTTCGGAATCAACTTCTGCGAGTTTCTCAACCTCTTCGATACTTCCGGGCAAGTGAGCGTCTTCAGTTGTTTTGATCCGCAAAACTGATTCGAGCATATCGGCCTTGCCAAGGCGAACAAAAGCATCCGCAAAAGCGTCGACATCATCAAGAAAAACACCTTCACGAACCAAAAAATCAATGCCGCGATCAAGTTCCGATCGCAATACAGTTTCATTCTTTGCCAAAGACCGAATAATTCCGGGGGCGCGTAACAATCGTAGTTGATTATCAAGCAGCATGGCATGTACTTCAGGAAAAGTGACCTGCGCTGCTATCATCATGCGTGAACGATCTGAGACCAGCGGCTCACTCAGAAGTTTCATCAAACGCGCTGACTGCTCAAATGAAACGCGACAAAGAAAATATAGAATGTGCTCATTCAATGTATCAAGTCGCAGCGCTGCAAAAAAGCGTTCATCAATCTGGGTGAAAAATCGTTTGACTAATTTGACGACACGTTCATCTTCATCAAACAACCAAAAATAACTTAGTAATAAACTATCTTGAGGCACGAGCGGTAAGCGGCCTTGTGCCATTTGTGACTTAGATTGGTCTGTCACATTTTTGGTCACATAGCTTTGCAAGTGCGCCGGCAAATCTTGTGTTGAAAAGGGGGCAACCTCGCGGCGAATGTCATTCTCTGGATAAGCGCTGAGGTCAAAACGCCCCAAACCACTCGCAATCTGACGGTCAAAAACCGGTTCACCTTCAGCCGTATTCTCATCTTCCAAAAATTCTTCAGGTGTTTGTGCGATATCGGTCATGAATCTTTCTTGGACTATTTAGCCCACTTCAAATGACTTTTGATCATCTCGGCACAAATAGAAGCGACATTGCTCTTCGATTTATCTGCCATACTTTTGAGCACTTTAAGTTCATCATCAGACATCGCAACCTCAATGACATTCCCGATGACGTCACCATCTTCAGAAATAAGCGATGCCACGACAGCATCTTCAGAATCTAACACCAATGTTTGTCCTGCTACCGTACTCATTTCAACATCGTCATGCCCGATAACAATTTCATGAGAACCAGACATGCTGTAATCAACATGCAATTCCCTCGACCGAATTAGGAGCTCTTTTTCTTGCTCTATTTCTTTCTCAAATAATTGCTTTAAGAAATTCGACAGATGCATATTTGACGGTGAAAAATCTGTCGTCGCTATATACGCATTTATATCACGCTGCATATCCCACCCACTCTGGTAGCGTTTATCACGATCTTTCTCGAGCGCCTTCATCAAGATGTCTTCAACGGGTTTGGGTACTTGTTTATTGAAGTATGTGGGTGGGTAGATTTTCCCCTCAATGATAGACTTTAATACAGCCATATCACCGTCACCGCTAAACAATTTTGTCCCTGTGACCCATTCGTAGAGAATAGCGCCAAGAGAGAAGATATCTGATCGATGATCAAGATCGTGACCCATCGCTTGCTCTGGGCTCATATATGACAGCTTACCTTTGATCTCACCAGCCTTTGTTTGCCCAAGTTGTGTATTTGCCTTCGCGATACCAAAATCAGCCAGCTTAACCGTCCCGTTATAACCAACAATGATATTCTCTGGTGTCACATCTCGGTGAACGATACCGAACAAATTACCGAATGTATCAACAGCATTATGTGCATAGTACAAGCCATCTAAAACGTCAGATGCGATTTTCAGGGCATAAACAACTGGAAACGGAATTTTTTTCTTTCGTGCCTTTGGAATAATACGGCTCATATCTCGACCACTGACATATTCCATCGCAATAAAGTAGCTCTCCCCAACTTTGCCAAGGTCATAAATTTGAACAATATTTGGGTGAGAAAGATTGACGACAAGCTTTGCTTCATTGAGAAACATCCGCACAAAATTAGGCTGACTAGATAAATGGGGGCGGATGCGTTTGATGCAGATGGTTTTTTCAAAGCCCTCAAGCCCTTTTTGCTTCGCCAAGAATATTTCTGCCATTCCGCCGACAGCGAGTCGGTGTATTAAGTAGTATTTTCCGAATCGGGTGATCGCCATAAGAAAAGACGCTTGCATATTTCACCCTGAAAAGGAAGGGCCGGGACTGTAACAGACCTTAATATATTATCAATCAGTCTGTCCTGATATGAGTTCTGCTCGATTAAATCCCTCTGGAAATAGCGTTCTCAAAGTCAAGAAACGGTGCTCACCACGGTCATTTCCCATCAGAATCAGCAGATCGTCAAAGAATTCGACCAAAACCTGTCGACACATGCCGCATGGCGCGCTGGGTGGTGATGCTTTGGTATATACCACAAGTAGCTCGACATCTTTGACGCATTGATCGTGATTTAACCGAGCCATTAAGTTTCGTTCTGCACAGCATGACAGTCCATAACTGACATTCTCAAAATTAGACGCAGATACGCGTTCTCCTGACTTCAGAACCGCAACAGCGCCAACGTAAAACTTAGAATACGGTGCATGAGCACGCTTACTCGCGACCTCTGCTTCCTTCAATAGCTCGGAAATATGCTGCGTCGTATATCGTTCACGAATATCAATCATATATTCACTATATCGACGCTATGACGACGCAGCAAATCGCTCACACACTTATTTCTTTCGTCGAAGGGAATAAGCTAACATAACAAATAGGCCGAAGAAGGGGCTTAGCGTCGTTTGATGACAACCGTTTTCTTCATCATTTTGGGTATCACCATCATCTTCTTCTTCATTCTCAGCAGAGTCACTGTCATCTTCCTCATTATTATTTTCAGCATCTCCATCATCTTCTTCGGGTGTATCATCTTCAATCTCACAAGCCGTCGGGCATGGTCCTCCACAGTCAATATCCGCTTCTCCTTGATTTCGGAGACCGTCATCACATGTTGGCTCAGGCAGAGTGACACATGCTTCACACAAACCACCGCAGTCAATATCTTCTTCATTTTGGTTATGTATGCCGTCATCACATGTTTCCTCGACCGTTTCTTCTTCTAAACATTGAAACAAGTTTTCAGGATCGATACCTCGCGTGCTGTAGTCATCTGCACAGTAGCCATAAGCACAATCATCAATGGTATAACCTTCTGGGCAATCGGAATCGTGGACACCACAGGCACAGTCACACTCTCCATCTCCATAATATTCGGGCTCACATGTCCACCCCTCAACTTCTTCAGGAGCCCCGTCAGGATAAGAATATGGATAACCTCCAATGACGATGACATCATCCGCTTGATCGCCATAACAGTTGATAATTTCTGTCTCGACTTCTGCCGTCCATATGGACCAACAAGCCTCTGAGCCATATCTCAATTCTTCACACGATGAAGCCGCTAGGCAATCATAGTAATTTCCGATTCCAACTAGTAAATTGTTACATCCATATTGGGTTGCCCAGAATGCGTCTGAACTATAATTGGCGACACAAAAATCGTATCCATGCTCATCGTCACACGTCTCATCAGAAACAAGACAGTAATTTTGGATTTGAGCAAGTAACGTCGCGTCATTCACTTGAATGTTATTTGAATACTCTGCAGAAGGGATCTCTGATAAACCTAAATATTCGCGCGTTAAAACACCTTCAACTTCACACCATACACGTGTACCATCAGAACATTTTTCGGTCATCGACCCATCAATCCAATCTTCAAAACCACTCACTTGCAAACCGTAATCTCCGCCACCGCATTCGTTGGTGAGACCATAAAAATGCATTCCTATCAGACGCTCCTGACGAGATTTACCTTCTCCATGTACATAGTAGACAGCACCACCAGAATCTCCAGCACATGAAGCGGCGTAAACACCCTCAGGACCAGAAAGCCCTTCAACAAAAAAGTCATCATGGATTGCCGTGATGATGGAACTTCCACATCTTTTTGTATCAAGTCCTCCTGTCTCTTCGTAAGAAGTGTACCCGAAGCTTGCCAGATGCGTTTGAATACCTGGGCTCATCAAAGTCGATTCGCTTCCCCAAGCAGGTAAAACAACATTATCAATTGAAAGGGCACTATCTAAGAAGATTAAACCGATATCATCATGGCCTGAAATCGGATCATAGTCGGGGTGAATTTTTGTATCAATCGCCGTGCCAACAATATCTTCTGGGCCCGATACATGATCAGTTTGTGTAATATGAAGTGTAAGGGGGGTTTCATCTGTACTCCAAGATTCAATCGCTTCAATACAGTGTGCTGCCGTCAAAACGACATCCGGTGCGATGATCACCCCTGAACAAAATCCCCCAAAAAATGAGTCTTCTTGCTCTGGAGGCTCTCGCATCGCAAGCATGACAGAAGAGGGAAATTCATCGACTGAACATTCCTCAGCATTTGCAAGTGGGATCTGCACTGAAGTCTGTGCTTGAACGAGCCTATCTCGATTAGAAAAATCGCAGGCAAGCTGTGATAATAGTATAAGCAAAAGAGCTATTTGAGCGAATATTTTTTTTTTCATGTGTTCTCCAAAAAAAAACTAACTCAAATTTGCTTGTTTACAAGTCAGTCATCTTAAAAACACAAACAGGGTGATTGCCAAACACGGTCCAATATGCTTTGGATCGTTCAATGAAATATGCTCCACTTCCTTGGGTCCATTTGGCCGATGCACTTCGAACATCATCACGTCGACTCAGAATTATTCTAGAACAGCCTGCGTTTAGTTCTGAAAGAACTTTTGTCATACTCTATGATGGTCCGCGCGGCGAACATATCACTGATGCGAGAGAGTTTTTGGAAGGAAATACTCCGCTATCAGCACGTGAGCGTGCGGCAGTCGAAATCCTACGTGAAGCAGGTCCTTCTCACTCCAAAAAGGGACGTTTCGCCCTGACCCGTGCCCAAGTTGGTAGACTCCTCGCCTTTGCAACTGATGTCGCGCTTGAAGTTGAAGGCGCGGGCGGCATCGCCGTCGTCCCACAACCTGGCCGCATCATGGGTAAAATTACCAATACCGAAGAGGGCCAAACTTGTTTGACGTTTCAAGCGGTCGATCATGAAGATATGCCAATTGAAAATCTCAATGTTCTCGGTGAAAGAGAGGCATACCTTCTCGACAATACCCAACATCTTTATCGCTTAACACCACCTTTACTACCCGGTGAAGCCAAAGCCCTAATTGATGCTGAGCCGTTGATCCTGGCTGGTTTGACAACCGAAGAAGGTGCAGCTGGATTCGAATCTGTCGTCGGTCTTGGTGTTGACTTGGCTGACTTTATTGAAATCGCACAACCCCAAAAACAACCCGAGCGTATTTTTGTCAGAGCATTACTCAATCCTGGCGATAACCCGAATCAGGTCGCACTTCGTGTTCATTTGGTGGCAGAAATCGCCACCAAGGAATATGAAGAAGAATTTGAAATTCCTGCGCGTGGCGCTTTGCCCCCCATACATGCGATCTCACTCGGAGAAGACGAACCACCTGCACTGCTCGCACGCGAAACAACCAAAGAAGAAGAGGCGCGACAAGCCCTTTTCGAACTTGGGCTTCGACCAGCCGGTCGACACCGCGGCTTCACAGCAGAAGGGGAAAAAGCCCTCGATATTTTGGTTTCACTCGATCGACGTGAAGGTGTTCCTGACTTCGTCGAGATCGATCCCGATACATTGCCTTCCATCATCCGCATTCCAGATGCCCCCACCATTTCCGCCAAAGCACTGGGCAGCAAAAAGCAAGGCTTGCTGGCCGTGAGCCTCGACATTGGTGAAGCAGCCAGAGAAATGGCGATTTCATTTGACGATATTGTCGCAGCCGCCATGCGAGACCGACGTTCGATGCTCATCGACGAAGATACTGTTGTGGGTTTCACCAAAGAAACAGGTCGTGCGCTCGATTTAATTATTGATGCCTTTAGTCTCAAAAACTCAAATGAAACGGTCGAAATTGGTGAGGGTGAACTCGCATTGTTGATTGCTGCCTTGGGTAATCGTATCAACCTTGATTGCTCGCCCAAAATCCGCAAACGCATCGACGCATTCTTTGCCGAATCCACAGATGTTGATAAATATATTCCGAAAGAGATTACCGCAACCTTGCGCCCATATCAGCTAGATGGTGTCGCGTGGCTTTCGAGACTGCATCGATTAAACTTAGGACGTATTCTCGCAGATGATATGGGTCTTGGTAAAACACTGCAGGCAATTACGTTGATTGCAAAAGCACGTGAAATGGATGGCCGAAAGCCGACCTTGATCGTCGCACCAACCTCTGTCCTTGATGTGTGGGTCAGTGAAACCAACAAACACGCCCCGCATCTGAAGGCCATGAAATGGCATGGACGTGATCGGTCTGGCCTTGAAGAAATTGCACCTGAAATGGACTTGATCGTCACCAGTTTCGCCCTTCTGAGACGCGATGCCGATGATATTTTATCAAACATCAAGTTCCGTTACCTCATGCTTGATGAGGCTCAGCATGTTAAAAATCCGGGCACAGAAGCCTGGAAATCAGCGCGAAAGATCGATTGTGAGCAACGTCTCGCCCTGACGGGTACACCAATTGAAAATAGAGTTGAAGAACTATGGAGTATTCTTGAAATCGTGGCTCCCGGTCTTTTGGGGACAGCGAAAAACTTCGAGAAACGGTACGCGAAACCCATTGCCAAAGGCGATAGCCAACGACTCGACGAGTTACGGCGTCGAACAAAACCTGTTATTCTCAGACGTAAAAAAGAAGACGTCGCGAAGGATTTGCCACCCAAAATTCAAACCATTCTTCGTGCGGAGATGTCAGAAGGCCAACGCGGGCTTTATCTACGGGTGCTCGCATCTGTTCGGTCTGATGTGGAAAAAGCCTTGTCGATCAATAATAAGAGTCGCGCTCGCGCACCGATCCTAGCCGCCTTGATGAAATTGCGCCAGGTGTGCTGTGATCCTCGCCTTGTTGTCGGCGACGAGACTGACCCGATTGAATCATCAAAGCTCGAATTATTCAAAAGTACACTTCGCGAGCTACTCGAACAAAATCGCCGAATTATTGTCTTTTCGCAATTTGTTGAGATGCAAAAACTCCTTCACAAGGCGATCAAAGAATGTGGCGTCGACGATGCGCTGTGGTTGCATGGTGGTACCCGAAAACGTGGCGAGGTGATTGAGAACTTTCAAAAACCTGACGGCCCGAAGATCATTGTTGTATCGCTCAAGGCCGGTGGTACTGGTGTCACCTTAACGGCTGCAGACACTGTTATTCATTATGATCCATGGTGGAACCCAGCTGTTGAGGATCAAGCCACCGACCGGGCACATCGTATTGGCCAGAAAAAAACAGTCCATGTCTTCAAATTTGCCTGCGTCGACTCAATCGAAGAGCGAATGCTTGCCTTGAGTGAAGAAAAGCGCCGTGCCGCAGATGCGGTGCTCGGCAAAGATGGTGAAGGTCCAAAGAGCCTCAGCCTGGATGAAATTCGTAAAATGCTCGATCAAGAAGCCGCACGCGGATACTAGACCAATATTGGAGGAGTCACAATGCGCTTTATAACACTGACAACAGCTTTGCTGTTCATTGCCTGTACGGACAACGCGGGACAAGCTATTCCCAAGGCCGGACAAGCGGGTTCAGCTCAGCCGAAAGACCATACACATATTGACCGGGGGACAATCGAAAAAGCGTCCGTGACCAAAGGACCTTCGACGTTGCCCCAAGGGCATCCTCCCGTTGATGGCACCGCGACAGCGAATCCTACTATACAGCCGGAATCACAACAAATTGTTGGTACTGTGCTCTCGACCATCGACACCGAGCAATACACTTATATTGAGATTCAAATAGCAAAATCCACCGAACCTGTTTGGGGCGCCGTGCTTAAAACGACACTTAAAAAAGGTGATGATGTGGTGCTTGATGTCAATGTCCAAATGGATGGCTTTCACTCAAAAACCCTTAATCGCACATTTAAAAAACTACATATGGGTGCGCTCGCGACAAGCAAATAGAATAACCTCTTGATGTTTTCGGCGCTCAGAGTAGGCTTTGATCACTAAAAAAGGATGATTTATGACCGAAAGTTTAGGACTTATCATTGCAGGAATTGGTGGTTTAGCCGCTCTACTATTTGGCACACTTTGGAAATCTGAAGAATCAAAGTCGAAAAAACTGCTTGCGGGTCAAAATGATCAAAAAGAAAAATTAGAGTCGGCTAAACAAGAGCTTCAAAAAACAAAAAGTAGTCTCACCGAACGTACCCGTCAACTTGAAGAACTTCGAGACAATCAGCGCAAAAAAGACAAACGTGCAGGAAAGAAACAACAACTGCGTGAACAAACAGTTGCTAAGATTGAATCCGGTGTAGAGGTCCCAGAACTCGTTGAGCGTCGACTTGAGGCTGCTGTCGCGGCGGTTGAGGCGCAGATGAAGCAACAAGCTAAAGACGCTGACGCCAAGTTAAAAGACCAAGCTCAAGAATTTAAAGATGCTTCTGCAGATCTTCGCTCGACGAATAAAACACTTCAAAAAGATTTAGAACTATTAAAGAAAGATTTGAAAGCGGCTAAAGAATTTCGCCCAGATATACCTGGATCAGAAATCGAACTCGATACCTTACCCCAAGATGCCTTAAGAGAACTCGCCTTTCATTACACAAAAGGTGAAGAGTTTCGCAAGTTGTATCGTGTCTCACGAGGCCAACAACGTTTGTTACAAGATCAGTTAAAAGAGCTTCGTGTAAAATATTTATCGGTTTGCCGAGAACTGGCACTTGTTGTCGGTGGCCAAGAAGCAAACACATCTGATGAGAAACAAGTTGAAGCTGCAGCTGATGCAATTCTCGAGGCCTCTAAAAACAACACAACCGTGTTTGCGGAGCATCAAATCGCTGCAGCCGAGTCTTCTGAGCAAGCTACGAGTTAATCGGCTTCAAAGACACTTGACGCGACTGTGAAGTCAAACATGACATTCTCAGAAGTTGAAACGCGGCTGATTCAACTTGGTGCCTCTAAAAAATATGGGTTGTCGCGTATGCGACGTTTACTTGAAGCGCTTGGCAACCCTCAAAATAACATTGGGAGAATTGTCCACGTTGCCGGGACGAATGGAAAAGGCTCGACCTGCTGGGGAATAGCGCTTGGGGCACTGGCTCAAGGTCATAAGGTCGGTTTACACACAAGCCCACATCTGAACGATATCCGTGAGCGCTGCCGTGTCAATATGCAACTTATTTCTGAGGCAGAGTTTGCTGAAGCTGGGCGCCGCGTTCTCAATACCATCCAATTCATCGAAGCGCCTATCAGTTATTTCGAGGCATTGGTCGCGCTCTCGTTTCTTATCTTTGCCGAAGCGAATGTGGATATCAGTGTGATCGAAGTCGGACTCGGTGGACGCTTAGATGCGACCAATGTCGTCAAACCAGATCTCTGTGTCATCACCCCCATCGGTCTCGATCACCAAGACAAGCTCGGAGAAACACTCACTGCGATCGCAAAAGAAAAAGCTGGTATATTTAAGCCTGAAATCCCTGTTATCAGTGCTCACCAAGTCGATGAAGTTAAAGCAAGTCTTGAATCACATGCGGCCATCGTCCCCACTAAAAATATTTTTTTTTTCAAAGAGCCGACCCATCCGAACTTCATGCTGCTCAACGCGACATTGTCCCTTGAGGCCTTGTCACAACTCAATATATCAGAAGGTAAGTCCATTAATGAGCTTACTTGGCTCATTAAACTACTTGAAAAACGTCCATGGCCAGGAAGACTTCATCTTCTCTCTGAAAAGCCATTCCACTTGCTGGATGGTGCGCACAATCCACATGCCGGACGCGCTTTGGCAAAAGCACTCTCGCAATCAGCATTCACATCTCTTAGCACGATTAATCTTATGGTTTCTGGAACAAAAGGTCACAATCTAATCAAAACAATTCGGCCGGTTATCGACTTGATACGGCAAAAAAAGATTTCTTTTAAACTCTTTTATGCAACGCTTGACCAGATACCACACGCTCAAACCGCCAACGAACTGAAAGAGGCGCTTCAAGGAGCAGAGTTTGTTCCCGGCGAAACAATTCAAGTCAGCACAGACCCTGCACAAACATTTTTTGAGCACCGACAATCTAACTGGTTGGTTTTCGGTTCGACCTATCTGGTGGGTGCAATCCTTCACGCAGTGAATCAAAATGACGCAAATATGAGAAATATTGAGTCTTAAATCGACTCTTTCATACAATAAGATATGTCTACAGATCGCTTCAGTCCGTTAAGACCTTTTCTTCTCATGAGCGTGCTTCTCATGTGCTCGCTTTCTTTATTCGGTCATGAAACACCAGAGTACATTAGTTTTAAGAGCTTTGAAGAACATGTCGATATTATCCTTCCACACGTGAGTGATTGGACGGAACCTGAAATACGTCATTTTGATGAGGCGATCGTTCATATAATCCTACCAAGTCATATGATTCCACTCTGGAATAACACCAATATTCTTGACGCCACCTACTTTCCGGGGCCAGTTAAGACGGTTAAGGCTATTCGAGATCGACGTCGTAAAGAAACCAGAATTGAAGTCGAGATGAAGGGAACATCAACGCCGAAGATTCACCAAGAACATGGGCACCTCGTTATCCGGTTTCCTTATACGTCATGAATGGTGGTATTTATCAGACTTGGTCTCGGCAACTCGTGCGCGGACAGGGTCATCAAACGCTGATTAGTCGGCTATGCACCCTCGATTTGAGGGACACTTGGCAACTCGGGTTATTTACGAACCGGAAGGGGCGACTCGTGGCATGGGCCCTCATCAGAACACAAGCATCTACAACAGAACTTCTCGGCCCAAACACAATGATCGAGACACTACACACCTATTTGAATGGTATGGCATTCTTAGAAGAACTCATATTTGAAGATGGTGAAGAACAAGTCGTGTCATTTTATTTGGCAAGCGTATCAGAGGAGAATCCTGATATCCGATTCTCCAATCAAGATGGTGAACATTTATATCTACGACTTGAAACGTTTGATGCTTCACCGACCACTACAACGTCATCAATTACGGCTTTCACAGAGCAGTGTGCCGAGCGTGGATTTCCACAGTACATATTTAACTGGCCTATGGATTCACACCCCCTTGAGATGGGGCTTGAAGCATTTATCGATTGGAACAAAGGCTGCTTTCCAGGACAAGAAACCCTTTCTCGTCAACAACTCAAAGGCCGCACGTCTGATCGTCGACTGTTCTCAGCAGAGGTCAGCTAAGCGATCCAGCCACCGAGCTGAATAATTGATTGTTGACCATATATATTGCGTGCAGCACGCAAGATATCGATCTGATGATGGTGTTTC
>JAHDGS010000056.1:0-3789 GCA_020627505.1 Myxococcota bacterium | reverse complement strand
ATCCGACAATCAGACGAGGCGACAATCTGTAAGTGCTCATCGATACCGTCTGTTTCAGGATTGACAATCACAACCGCCCCCATACCAACCTGGTAGGTGCTCGCTTGCATGCAAATATCTAGTTGCCCCGCAGCGACAATGAGCACCCGTGCACCTGCAGGCTGCCCCTCGATGATGACATCGGCAGCTTGGTAACAGTCTTCAGAAAGATAATCAAATACCATCTGTCGTTTCTCAAAACCAAACATCCAGCCATTTGGCAATTGGCCGAGCACATGCAGCATAAAACGATGGGTGAATAATCGTCTCATTTGATATCCGAGCTCGGGATATAATTCCATCAATGCGGCAAGCCCTGTACCTGGTATATAATACGCTTCGACGTGCTCGTTCGCCCTTGCCTTGATCGACTGGGTATGAATACCCAACAGACCAAGCGTTCCAAAAAATTGACCTGGTTGAAGGTGAAACACGCGGATATCAGCGTGACCGGCAGGATCTGATTGAAGAATATCGACCAAGCCTTTATGAACAAGCCATAAACCAGGCGCCTCTCGATGCGCGTCGAGTGTTTCACCAGGTGGTATCTGAACAACTTCCATGAACTCCGCCAGTGCGACACGCGCCTCTGTTGAAACATGCTCAAATAGCTGTACATGTGGTAAGAAGAGATCCCGCGTTCCAACATCACCAAGTACTTCAAACCCAGGTTGACCAAATGCCAGAGTGAGTAAACGCGTCACATCTTCGTCTCGGCAAATTTCTAATATTTGACTGCTCATATGATCGAGAACAACTGTTGCAGATTGTGTTGGGCTACTTCGATGGCCTGATCGTGCCATGATCACTTGAACAATCTCGGACTCTAGTTCTATGCGAGAAATATCAAGTGCATCAACATTTTGTAGTAAAGGCTTGTAGTAGTAATACGCCTCATCAAATGCGCCGTACTTGGCAAATTCACGTGCTTTAGAAAGGTGCCGAGCATACCGTGGCGTGCGCTCTTTTAGTTGGTATTCTTCGTTATCCGTCTTCTGCATATCTTACCTCAGCTTCAAGCTAGCGAATGCCTCTTGAAAGCTCAAAAAAATGACATCACAAAATATAGAATTTAGCGAAAATACGGCTCAACCTATTGACATCTTTGAAATATCGGAGTTTCTTATACCCATCGGGTCGTTAGCTCAGTTGGTAGAGCAGTGGACTTTTAATCCATTGGTCCGGAGTTCGAGTCTCCGACGACCCACCAAAAGCCCCATTTGGGGCTTTTTGCTTTTCAGTAACACTTTCTGATTATCCGCCGAGTGGTTCACATGTGCATTGCGGCGTACACACGCCAGAAATACCGACGTCACGGCAACAATCGAGCTCGTTTCGATCATTTCTGATACATGTACAGCTACACAAATCTTCATCAACCTCATGTGTATTTGGACATGCAAGTGCTTCGGTATCACAGACACATCCACATGTACCCAAATCGAAAACAAAGCCATCAGCACACGTCACGGCCTCAACACACTGACAAGTGCAGCTACTTTGATCGCATACTTCATTCGAACCACATTCAGCATTGCAGTCTGCAGAACATTCAGGCTCACATGTATCAAGGTTACATTGCTCACGATCGCTGAGGTCACCGCCACAGTCGGTCGGACATTCCCACTCACAGGTTGGCCCACAGACATGCCGAGCGGAGGGGCGTGTTGCCGCATTACATCCATCGGCAGGGCATGTCCAAATGCATAAATCTTGATCACATTGCCACGCGTTATTCGGCCGCTGTCCATTGCAATCATCTGGGCACTCACATTGGCAGGTTGTCGTATTGCATTGCTGTCCAGAGTCACAAAGCCCACCACAGTCGGGTAAGCACACCGGTTGACATATCACCGGGTCACAGGTTTGATTCTCTGGCATACCGCCTTCAAGCCCGCAATCAGCCGGGCATGTGCACTCTCCAAAAGCATTACAAACGAATGGCTCTGGGCAAATGCACGGTGTCTCTCCATTCGGATTATCAGTCAAATCGATCCACGTACTATAAGAAACAGCGATTTCAGTCGCCGTTTCAGCTGGGCGGCAATCCCCAAAGAATGCAATTGTATTATTCGTCGCATCGTATCTGAAACCATCATCTCGTGAGCGTGGTACATCGTCGATTTCACACGAACCACGTGTCGGCCCTTCTAAAGATACCTTTAATGAAGATGAAATCGGGTTATCTGACAATTCATAAGGGCTCGCTGCACCGATCACAACGTTGAGAATACCTTCAATCGTACTTTGCATATGTGTGTTGAGTGCAGCCTGTTGCGCTGGTGTCGGTGTTGGAATTGACCCAAATGGGTCGATCACACCACGTACACCATTCAATGCCTCAATGACTTCGAAATATCCTGCACCATTACCACCACCACCAAAGCCAGCCGCGCCATTCGGTAAGTTCTGTCCCGCAACGATTCCAGCCAACAAAATTGGATCCTCTGCTGAGCGATTTGGGTCCCAGTTATTAAAGTAGTTCGACCAATGAGAGACATAGGTGTTCCGGTTGACCTCGATCGGTGGATCACTCTTATCGTTTTCATCCCCCAAAACAATGACCATGACCCGTGCATCAGAACGAATGCGCTCAGGTTCATCTTGATTCGACACAGGAAGCCAGGTATCAATCGCTGATTTTGCAGAACCAAAACCATTCTCGGCCTGCTGCCCTGAGTCATTACCACCCGAAGCAGGTATCTCGTCAATGAATTGATCAAAATCTGCTGTTTCACGCGTGAATGGCATATAGCACCGACGCGGATTTGTGTAGCAGTATCCTGCAGCCGTCGGTGGAGACTGACGCCCAAAGAAGTCCATTGTGACAGCAGCGATTCGCCAATCAAGAGTCGAGTTCTCAAGTTGGTTGACCATTGCGTCAGCTGCAGCAGCGAGTGCAGCCTGTTCATCAGACATTGACCCCGAGGAGTCGACAACCCAAATAATATCAACTGGTTGATCTTCAACTGTGTCAAAAACATCGCAGGCTTTGCCAAATGCGTCGCCGACCTGTCCGAGTGCCGTACCTGTATATAAGTCTTCGACTCGCCAATCGCTCCCTGAACCGAGGTTATTAAAATCTGACAACATTGAAATCGCGCCAACGACAACCGCAGTTTGATTCGAACGGTGCACCACTTCCAGTCCTAATTTATGTGAACCATTGCTACCCGAAACCGTGGCGATGGGCGCTTGGATATTGGTTGTATTTGTAATTTGACGTAGAACATTGAGCACACTTTGATTCATCGAAACCGAGCCACTATACGTCAGGTCAAATGAGCCCAAGGCCGCCTCATAGCCTTCCCATGTTGTTGGCATCGAACGAATCAAAGGTGTTTGCACACTGCTAAATGAAGATAGCCTGTTGGCGATCGAACTCAGGTGCGCATTGGCAGTCCCTGACTCAGGGCTTACATTGACGGCGAAACCAATAATCTTTCTCGCCGTATCAGCTGCGATAACACCGATTTGAGAACCGCCAAGTGTCACCTCATGAATGGTTTGCCCAAAGAAATCAGGACCAAGTGCCATCAATATATCTGATTGATAATTCGATTCAGCAGGAATGGGTTCGATTGGGTTTGCACACGCCGCTTGAATTGTTCCACTGCCCGCATCGGAGCCTGTGTTGGGGTTCAATTCGCCGGGATCAACGCGGCCATTATGGTTCGTATCTTCTGCCCCATCGATCACACCATCACCATCGGAGTCCTCATCATCCGGATCAGTTGTTGTGCTCGGATC
>JAHDGS010000055.1:1139-16894 GCA_020627505.1 Myxococcota bacterium | reverse complement strand
CATCTTCATCACGTTGATCTGGGTTCGGCACATCAGGACAATTATCGCATTCATCAATCACGCCATCTTCATCACCATCTGCGGTCGACGCGTTCGCATTTACAATCATTGGACACGTATCACATTCGTCTCCAAATCCGTCTTCATCTGTATCAAGCTGATCATTATTCTCATCTGTTGGACAGTTGTCATCTGCATCAGCAACACTGTCTTCATCGGCATCACCACAGACATCGCCCGTACCATCATTATTGAAATCAGCTTGGTCTGCATTATCATCAGATGGACAATTATCACAAATATCACCAAGACCATCACCATCTTCGTCGGCTTGATCCGCATTTTCTGTATCCGGGCAGTTATCAACATCATCGGCAATGCCATCTTCATCAGCATCTTCAATATCTGTTGTCGAATCATCTGTCCCCGTTCCGGCATCTTTTTTATCGTCATCAGAAGAACACGCGAACTGTAATAAACATGCACAAAGCATCACAAAAGATATTCTTTTCATCATAAACCTCTTTATTCTAAGTATTGAACACCATTGGGTGTAATTTGCACTTTCGCACAATCATCAGTCGGAAAACACGCACCAATATCCAGTGGCAACTCATTCACACCCGCCAAGGTGACTTTAACTGAGCAACATAACGAATCAGCAGCACACTCCTCGGAGGCAATGCACACTTTAAATTCTGATTCTGTACAAAAATCAGGGCGACATCTAGATTGTGTCCCACGTAGGCCTGGCAAAGATGCACAACAAACGGGTGCAGATTCACAGGTGACGTTGTCCGGACAGTAGCGTTCTTGACAGTCTTGTTGCCCATCACACTGTACATCAGCCGTAAAGAAGTGGGCAAATTCATTGCAACCAAAAGATGCACACTCCCCAAACGTGTTCACTTCAAGCCGGCCTTCTGGTCGATCAAGGTTCGCATAGACGCAACACGTGTCATTGATATCACAGACTTCTTGACGTTCCCCACAGACAACACCCGTCTCATATGAACCGTAGTATTCTGTGGGCACAACATCACCAGCTTCATCGATTGTGCCTGCATCTTCAATAACAACTGGATTACACACAGGTGCCATCTCATCAGGCACACAAGGATCTGTATCATCCGGATCGACTGTTGAATCAAATCCATCCTGATCAGCATCAACCGATTCCGTTGTGACCATACCCGCATCCGTCGTTGGATTTGGGTTAACAGGTTTATCATCTTCATCTTTGTTGCAATAAGACAACACAAAAATGGGTAATAAGCCTGTTAAAGTCCACCGACTCAGCAAGCGAACCGTATGCGTCATAACATCATTATTGTTGCTCACAAGAATCACCTTGAATGCAAACACCGATATCAAGTGGAAGAGACACATTGAAAGAAGATGTATCAGGTGCACAACAAATCCAGCCTTCACCACACTCTTCCGAATTCACGCAAGAAACAGAAGATGGCGCCGCACATGTTCCGGCTGCGACACATGTCGAATCCGCTTCAATATCTGTCACACTGGTTCCAGAAGCGGTGACACAGCACTCTTGATTCTCTCCACATTCAAGATTATCGTCGCACTGAAATGCGAAGTTCGGCAGAAATCCGCCACTACAATCTGAAGTTGCAGTGCAATCTCCAACGAGTGAAATTGTTCCAATATCCACCGACACACAGCAGACGCTATTCAAATCACATGTTGTTTGTGCACCTTCAACACCACAAACGACGCCTTCTTCTTCAGCGCCACTGTATTCTGTGCCACTAATTTCTGGGTTACAGCGTTCATGTGACGGATCTGGGTCACAAGCATCATTATCATTTGGATCTGTATCACTGTTCACGCCATCCATATCATTATCAACTGGCGTTGGCGTTGTATCACAGTTCTCAGCTTCAGGGTTCGGCACACATGGATCGTTATCATTCGGATCGTCATCATCAGGTGTTCCGTCCATATCTGAATCGGCACCAGTCGTTTCACAATTTGGGTCATCAGGATTCGGATTACAAGCATCAGCATCATCAGGATCCACATTGCTTGTGATGCCATCACCATCGCTATCGACAGGCTCAGGATTTTCTTCATCGTTGTCATCAGTCGTTTCGGTACCTGAGTCAGGCGTGACAGTCGTTTCTGACGACGAGCACCCTGTCGAAATCATCAACAACGTCAATATAGATAGAATAGCAATCATTTTCTTCATTTGGACTCCTCGAAGCTCTTGAAGAAGGTTTAACGCATATAGCTATTTCGGCAAGCCCAATCTAGAGACCTACACGAGCTGAGCCATTACCCGATCTGCTGCGGCACATGTGTCTTCCACCAAACTCGATGAATGGGCAACTGATAAGAAGCCCGCTTCAAATGCAGATGGGGCGAAATAGACCCCTTCTTCTAACATGCCCCAGAAAAAGGCCTTAAATTGCTCGATATTCGCCTCTTTCACGTCAGAAAAGCAGGTTGGTGGTTCAGATCTAAAACAAAATCCGAACATGGAGCCAAGACGGGTTGTCGAAAATGGAATGCCATATTTATCAGCAACACGCTGTAAACCTGTCGTCAGCTGCTCACCTATTACCTCGAAATGCTGATAAAAACCGTCTGCGCCAAGGGCTTTTAGCGTCTCGACGCCAGCAGCCATCGCCAATGGATTGCCTGACAATGTTCCCGCCTGATAGACGGGTCCTTCTGGTGCCAAATTCGACATAACAGCCTGTCGTCCGCCAAATGCCCCAACCGGTAAACCACCACCGACAACTTTGCCATAGCATGTTATGTCGGGCTCAACTCCAAACCGTTCACTAGCACCACCGCGGGCAACACGAAAACCTGTCATCACCTCATCGAAGATAAGTAATGCACCATACCGATCACATAATGTCCTCAAACCGTGTAAAAATTCGGGGAGCGGTGCAACACATCCCATATTGCCGGCAACCGGCTCAACGATAATACACGCAACTTCGTCATCATGTGCCTTCAGAAGCGCCTCAACAGCATTCAGGTCATTATATGGCGCATTCAGGGTCAGCTGAGCGAGCGACGCTGGTACCCCAGGCGAGTCAGGCAAACCAAGAGTCAAAACACCACTCCCAGCTTTGACAAGAAAGCTATCACCATGACCATGGTAGCAGCCTTCAAATTTAATCATCTTATCTCGCCCGGTTATCCCACGCGCAAGCCGTAACGCACTCATCGTCGCCTCGGTCCCAGAAGAGACAAAACGGACTTTTTCAATATGTGGACAATGCCCTCGGACAAGCTCCGCTAATTCGATCTCCGCTTCACATGGTGCTCCAAAGCTGGTGCCTGTTTCAGCCGCTTTTTGCACAGCCTGAATAACTGCCGCTGGTGCATGGCCCAAAATAGCAGGCCCCCATGTCAATACATAGTCGATATAAGCATGACCATCGACATCATATAGATGTGCACCATGTGCTTTATCGATAAACAAAGGGTGTCGGCCAACACTTTTAAATGCCCGAACAGGCGAATTAACGCCGCCGACCAATACTTGATTCGCCTTTTGAAAAAGTTCACTCGATTTTTGATAACGGCTCATGATGTCCTCGCTTAAGAAAAGACAAACCTAAGCATAGAATCAAAAGAGCACAAGGTGGCCCATCTGAAGTTTGACAATTGGTTGGTTCTCCCTCATCGTTGTCTTCGTTTGGCATGTCATCATCTTGCTTCATACCACCAGCATCACTGAGAATTTCTTCGTCATCCGTATCATCATTCGGTTGCCCTTCTTCAAATAAGTATCCGCAACTCGCATATGCTGTGTCCTCTATAGAACAACGTGATTCAATCACCTCATCAAACCGATAATGCATTGTCCAGCTTGTCCCATCATCAGAACTCATAAAATGGCCTTCTTCCTCAGGCCCTAAACAGCGCCATATACGTCCAGCTTGTCGGTCATGATATAAACAACGGCCAGTATCATCAGGTGCATTCAACAAACTTGTCAATCCATCATTCAGTGATGCTATCTTGAGTCGCACATTATCAATCAATAAAAAGTGCTTGTCGTCATGTACTGCGAAAGCTGTCGGCGTACCAGACATTGTCAATTCTTCGAGAATTGTTCGTTCTCCGTTTTCAAGCAAAGTGATATGTTTCAATTGCGCTTGAAAGTTCCGACCCACCTCCGCGACCAAATAACTTCCATCATCGTACTGATAAAGCCAATTAAATCCACTCAAGTCTGATGACTCAAATATCATCTCAGTGCGCTCACCATCATATCGATGCGCAGCCACTTGGAATGGCGACAATCGAATGCGCGTAAAGATAAGCGTCGAATCACTGGCATACATCGATGTGACAACGCCATCTATATCTTGAACAATCGGTTGGTATATCCCGTCTCCGTTATCCTCATAAACCGTATTGAGTCCTTCTCTGGCTGAAGATCCAATATATTTGTGGTTTGGATCCGTCACCGAGCGGGTAAAGGCCGCCACTGGTCGATCGTCAACATCATCAATTTTTTCATAGTGACACCCATGAATTGTTTCATAAATGCCACGTGCTGTCCCAACCCTGATCTTATTATGATGTAAATACCCCCAATAAGGTTGCTGTACGATCCCAAGGGTATCATCGAGGGTTTCATCACACACACGCGTCACAGCAGTACTATCGGAAGTTAAAATTCCCCACGTGCTGAGTCCACCAACAAGTTCGCTATTTTCGATGAATGGCATTAAGGCAACCGCTGGTCCTTCATGGGCATGCGATAGAGATGGCCTATAGAAAACAACACATAGCATGAAGATTATCGGACCTAGGTGACTTGCGAATATCATTCTACGCGGCATAATGAAGGTATAACACCGGGAGAAGGTTTATGCTGAAAAAAAGTATGCAACTTGTCGCTCTACTCATCATCTCCTCGTACTGTTTCACAGCATGCGATAGTGAAGAAAGTCATGAACACAAACATGATGGCGGCCATCAACATGACGAACATATGGGCCATGATGATACGGAGGATACCTGTGAAGGTCTGACCGTCGACATGTATATGGATGGTGTCACAAAAGAAGCTGGTGACTATACCGTATCCTTGACAGCTTCTCCGACACCGATCGATGCTGGCAACTCTAATCTGACAGTGTCACTAACGGCCACAGATGTTGCTCGCATTTCTGATATTAGTGCAGTCAAAATAACAGCTTGGATGCCAGCACATGAGCATGGTCCAACACCACAAGAACAGACAGAGCTCGAGTTATCTATGGAAAATAACAGCCTTGTTTTCGAAGATGTTGATTTATTTATGCCTGGCTGCTGGAAAATCGATATCGAACTCACGACTGGGGAGAATAAAGATATTGCGAGTTTTATTTTCTCTCTCGAAGGATAGGCCGAATAAAAGCCTGATTATCCTCGGGCTTCTCTCACTTTTGTGTGGGTGCCCAGAAGAGCGCAATGAAGTCGATGCAGGTGTTGTTCAACCACTTATCGATGTCACAGCAATTGAAGCTATCGATCCCGCTTCATGTCAGCGGTGTCATCAACAACATTATCAAGAGTGGTCTGGTAGTATGCATGCTTATGCTGCTGAAGACCCGCTCTTCCGAGCAATGAACCAGAAATTTCTCGACCAATATGGCGATATCGATCCATCTTTCTGTGTCAAATGCCATGCACCAATGGCGGTTCAAGCAGGCTTAACCACCGATGGAACAAATCTTGATGAACTTCCGAAAGCATATCAAGGCGTCACTTGCGTATTTTGTCATACGACGGAATCGGTTGATGGCTTGTCTGATAACCCACTTGTCCTTGGAGACTCGCGTACAATGGGTGGACGCTTCGGTGAACCAATCGCCAATACATTCCATCGGAGTATAAGCCGACCATTCTTCCAACGTTCCAACCCATCAAGCAGTCAAATGTGCGGAAGTTGCCATGATATCACTGGCGTCCACGATATTTTGCTTGAGCAAACATATGCCGAATGGAGCGGTTCATTTTATAATAATGACATTCACCCTTCGGGACTCAGTTGTAATGCGTGCCATATGCGAGGTCGAAATGATTCTGCAAGCACCACAACACCGCAGTTGATTCGACGGGTGCACGATCATCGAATGGTTGGACTTGATGTCGCATTAACCGATTTTCCAGAGCGAGCTGATCAATACGCAGCCATCGAGAACGCATTAAATAATACGCTTTCAGCACAACTCTGTGTCAACGAACAACCCGGTGGATACGAAGTTCGAGTCACACTCGACAATGTCGGTGCTGGTCACGGTTTTCCAAGTGGAGCAACTTTTGATCGACGCGCATGGCTCGAAGTGATTGGTCGTGAAGGGGAAGATATTATATTCTCTCGTGGGCTCGTCGCACGAGAGCAAGCAGCAAACGATATGTCAGTCGAACATGTTCTACCATTATGGGATGTCGCTTTAAGACGCAATGAACCCACGCATGCATTTTGGGATGCAGACGAGGTCACACGTCGCGCAATTCCCGCCCCAAAAACAGCCGATCCTGACGATCCACGCTTCTCTGAACACCTAAAAACAGCGACATTATTCTTTCCTGGTATACCACCGGAATCAATATCAACCGTCGTGAAGGTTCGCCCATTCGGCTTAGATATTATCGAGGCGCTCATTCAAGATGGCTATTTACCAGAAAACGTGCTCACATATGATGTTCCTACATTTGAACTCGGTGCCACGCGATTGATATGGCGACGCGCTGATAACCAAATATGCACGCCTTAGAGTAAACCTCATCTATAAATGTAAAATGGTTCGACGACCTTCAACATAGCCCCATACACCCGCTGAACCAACAGGCCAAGATTCGATTGTCACATCTTGCCCTCTATATTTCTGAACATCGATCGAAATTGTCGGAGACACGGTTCCATATTTTGGTGTCGAATATGTCTTGCTGCTGTCTTTCACACCACGTGTATCAAATTGCACATCTTCTGAAGTCCCATCAGGATATGACACGCGAACAATATATTGATTCGACTTCGCCCACTCTGTGGCTTTATCGAGACCGTCATGCCCGCTAACCGCAACAGCAACATTGATATCAAGTCGATCGACTGTATCGGATCCACCTTCGATGAATGCACGCATGGGTTTGCCTGTTTCATATTTAAAAGCAACAGTTTCAAGCGTTGCATTTTCGGCACAAACCACCGTATAAGCGGCTGTTCCATCAATCGCTTCTTGCCCCAACTCAGCAGCCATATAAGATGATGAACGCGGAGGCAGATGCATATCCCACGCATCTTCATCATTGAGATAGTCAGCATACATTTTGTCGAGTTGTCGTGGTGCCGGTGCAGCAAAAAGTGCATAACGGCTATCAAGTTGTATTTGAGTCATGGTGATGTCCTTAGCAAACGAAATTATTTTGCCCGAATAGTTTTGTAAATTTGTTTTGTTCCGAAAATGCTTCGAACGCAGAGGTATCACTTAGATCGATTTTCGGTTTAAACGATGCCGCTGTTTTCTTTGCAGAACGAGGTATTTTGAGAAATTTTTTCTTTTTGTTGTGATGAAACATATTTGCTCCTTTCGATTAATTAGATGCGTCATTCAACGCATCGGTCAGATTGTCATAGATGTCATTCAGTTCTTGTGGTCTAAAGATCCGTCGACGTTGTGTTGATGCACGTAATCCCACATGAGCATGCAACCGTCCAAGTCGCATCCGCTGTGGTGGGTTTATCCATGCAACCGGCGCCCCCGTACCGACTGCTGCCTGCAGCTCATCTCCAACTTTGGCAACCAGATCTGCATACTTTTTAAACTCAGCGTCGGTCATATCTTCTGGGGTCAGCGCGTATTTGACAGGGACGACAAGTGCTTTGGGCTTCTTTGAAAAAATATCGACGACAACCAGAAAATCTGCATCTTGATAAAGAACTTTTTCCTTTCTGAGCTGAGCCGGATCTTGATCCAACACGCGTTGAAAAGGGTCATCAGCCTGTCCAATCAGCTGCTTATGGTCAGCCATATATTTTTTGAAAAAAGTCTCACCCAATTTGGGATCCGACTTGAGCTCATCTGCAACCTGTTGTTCATATGGTTCAGCAAGAGAACGCGCAATATTCTGAAGCTGTTCATCAGAAGGCATATACCCAAGCGTTTTGTTCATCTTATCCAATGTTGATTTTAACAGCTTCTGTGAGCGACGCATCGCTTCATAGGGTATTTCAGCTGTCAAATAGTCGAGTTGCCATTCGCTTTTAAGGCTCTTAGCTGAAATACCACGTGTCCTTCCCCGAGAGCCGACACCATCAAACCCGCTTGCGGGTGTCGCGTTTCGAGTACCACTCACGTGCGTACGTCGCCTAGACTCTGGGCGAGATGCCCTCATCGAACGAATTGTCATGTGAAACTCCTATTGATTTATTATTTAAGTATTCACGATTCATACAAACATAGTCTTCAACCTCAAATTTTGGCGAGATCTATTCAGATATGGCATAATGGCCTATGTTCAGATGCGTTTCGTTTATATTGTTATTTGTGGCTTCTGTCATGCTACATGCAGAGCACACAGCGACCAGCGAAACATCGAAGCAGACAACGCACACGTCGCCATCAATTGCGAAACGACTTCTTAATGCAAGTGCCCCATTTGTCGGTATGCCTTATCAGACCTCTCCCTTAGGTGAAGGGCCGCATGCGCCAAGTGCAATTGATATGGATCCGCTCTTTAGAACAGATCAATTTGATTGTACGACCTTGGTTGAAACCACCATGGCTGTTGCAGCTTCGAAAAACGAACACGAGATTATACCTATCCTCAACCACATTCGCTATCGGAATGGACAACCACACTTTTATTCACGACGCCACTTTCCTGGCCATGAATGGATTCCAGAACTCCAAGCGCTTGGGCTTATAAAAGACGTCACCAAAAACGTTGCGCCGTTATATGTGAAAACAGCTTATAAAAAACTCGATCTACAGACGTGGCATCGCAGAAAACGAAAAATCCTCAGCGAGTTACCTGATCATCGAATTCCAATACAGACAGCCAAAATTCCTATGATTCCGATCCAAATAGCACACACTTTTGTCGAGCAAATTCCGGCAGGCTCGATCCTTAATTTGGTGCGTGTCAATTACCGCAATATTCCTGTCCGAATCAGCCATCAAGGTTTGATTCTTGAACAAAATGGAAAGAAAATTATTCGACATGCACAAGACCGCTTTGTCCATAAAGTGATAGACGAACCACTGAAGCACTACCTAAAACGTGTGCAAAACCATAAAAAGTGGCCAGTCGCCGGAATCAACTTGCAACAAGTCATTAACCTTGATGTTTTGACACCATCACCTATTGGTGAAGGGACACCGACAAACCACCACATACACTAATATTTTGGCCCGTCACATAGCTGCTTTCTTCTCGACACAAGAAACTCACCATGTTCGCGACATCGTCTGCTGTGCCCATTCGCCCAACAGGAATCCGCTCACTTAATGCCGTTTTTGATAAACCGAGTGCCTCAGTCATCTGTGTCTCGATAAAGCCAGGTGATATCGCATTAACGGTAACACCACGACGTGCAACCTCCACCGCAAGAGATTTTGTCATCGAAACAAGTGCACCTTTGGCTGCAGCATAACCAGTTTGCCCAGTTCGCCCATGTGTCGACAGAATAGAAGCGATATTGATGATACGACCAAAGCGACGCTTGAGCATTCCCCGCAGCACGACAGATGTCATATGTCGTGCGCCAAGGACAGCAACCATATAGGCTTCCGTCCATGCCTCAACACTTTGCCGGATGATAAAGCCATCTCGTGAAACGCCTGCATTATTGACCAAAACATCAACCTCAATTGATTCTTGTTTTAAAAATGTTTCCAACTCGGCTGCCGCGTCGGCATCTCGCAGATCTGCAAACCAATATTTAATTCGATGCTCGGCATATTCTGAAAATAGATGCTGAACATCTTGTCGCGAACGCCCGTGCACAATGACATCATAACCATCATCTAACAATCGTTTCGCGATACCAGCGCCAATACCACGTGTTGAACCTGTGATGAGTGCCCACTTCGTCATTGGCAACCGTCTCTAGAGACCAAAGCCCTTTCTTAACCAAAAGCCGCCTTGCTGTTCGTCTCGAATTTCAGACATCGGCCGATGGACTTCAATCGGATTCACCGCGTCCCATCGTTCCACGAAATTATCGAACGCAGCATCTCCAAAATGACCACTCTGCCCCGTCGTACCGATCATCCGAACAACAGGTGGATCAGACATTTCCGCAACAATCCTAAATACAGCGCCTTTCGTCACTTCATCTCCGCTATCATGATTTCCTGCATCTGCACGAACACAATTTCGACAGCCTCGAACTGGGAAAAAGTCGAGATCAAAGAGCCCTCCTATTACAGGAGCTCTAGATAATGCACCTTGAAATGACAGTCGATGCGCATCTCCCCATGTCCAATCATCATCATTTTGTCCTAACTGTGTTTCAAGATCGCTCGCGGCATTCCGAAGTGCGATCGCCATATAAAACGCAGCACCTTCTCGTTCTGGTGTTCCTGGGTTATCAAAAACGGTGGGTTCCGCGCCTGCAACCTCATCCTCCAGTAATCGATGAATCGATGAGATAACGAATTTTGTTTCCGATAATTGGTCAACAAGATCTGGATTGAATACGCGTGAAATCAGCTCACGTCGAAAGCCACGCTCAAGCCTGACAAAAGCAAGCGCCCCCAGACTATCGACATCAAAGATTCCATCAAAATTCTCAACACGCTCACATAATCGGCGTTCGTGGTCAGTACTTTCTTCAGAAAGCGCATCCATGCAAAGGATACTCAATACATTAGAAAGTCGAAGCGCCTCTGCACTTGTAATGTCATCCTGAAGAGTCAACATATCTTCAAGCGTGAATTTTTGTCCGCGTCGTATTCCGTCTGCTATCACGCTGTGAATACGCTCTGCACGATAACCAAGTGCGCCTTCGATTCCAATCATATGAGATTGCGGATCTGTATCTTCCACAATACGTTGATTCGCTGCGATAATATACCCCTGAGGTGGATTTTCGAGTATCGGCTTTTCATGCATTGGATATGCCCCTAGCCAGCCAGCTTCAGATGTACGTCCGTCCCTCGGCATCGCCGTTGAAGCGGCATTGGCGCGAACAGGAACCTCACCACTCAAATGATATGCAATGTCTCCATCTGTTGTCGCCAAACCGAAGCTTTGAGATGGCACATATAACTGCTCCAATGCATGTCGTGCACGATCAATATTTGAAGCAGCAGCTAAATCCCAGAAGCCTGAAATCAACTGGCCTCTTTGATCTGCAGGAAAAAATGCTGGCCACATCAACACGTAAGGTTGATTGACGTTGTCAATTCGATCTTCATATACATCAGGAATGACTGGGCCAAATCGGGTGACTTTCCATTCTTGTGTTCGAATCTCTGCATCATCCTCTTTGCTCATCTTGAAGCGTTGTGTCCAACGCTGATAAGGTAAAACTTCCCCATCGACTTCATAATGATCATCATCGACTTCTGCGATTCGAACCAAGTCCATTGTATCGGCATTTGAAACGGGCAAGCCCCATGCAATATCGCGTCCATGACCAATGATTATTGCAGGAATACCAGGCACACTCCCACCAGCGACAAAAGTGCCATCACGCGCCTCTAACCGAACCATATAGAATAAACCAGGAGCACTATGTCCAAGATGAGGGTCATGAGAGATCAGCGCGTTCCCACTTGCCGTGTGTTCACCTGAAATCATCCATACATTTGACGCACCACCGCGACCAAAACGCTTTGACAAATCTGCTAACCAACTTCTTCTTTGCGGCCTCTTTCGTTCAGTCATTTGATGGTTTGACCGATATGCACGTCCCGCTTCAAACGTGTCATACTGCGGCAAACGACGACTGCCAAAAAGAGTCGGCGTCTCTCCTGCTGTTGTGAGCACCGGTACCCCTCTCGTCGACACTGGCTGGAGCAGTTCATCAATGCGTGGGTCATCGCGAAAGAAGAAATCAGTCACTGTTTGTCGAGCCATTTCTTCATCAAAACCTGTGTCAAGATTCCATGCCTGCAAACGGGCAATCGACATGACATCCCTCAACGTAAATGGCTGAAACGATATTCCTAAGATAGCGTATTCCGCAGGCAAATCATATTGTGTCGCAGCTGCATTCACGCCAGCAATATAGGAGGCTGCCAATTCGACATCTTGTGGTGCCATCTGTTCAACTTCTTTATCTAAGTTAAATGTGATGAGTCTATTCTCTTGATCAAGTTCAAATGCGTCTTCTCCTACCAGCTCCGTTAAGCGTCCTTGCGCAAAAGCACGCATGAGTGTCATCTGCCATAATCGATCACGACCATGCATATAGCCCATACCATAAACAACATCATTTTTATTATCTGCTAGAATATGTGGAATGCCCCAACGATCGATAACGATCTCAACATTATGACTTGGATATGCTTCGTAGCTCGCATCAATATCAATCAAATGCTCAGGATCGAGATCTTTTGGGTTATAGCACTGTAAAGGATGACAGCCCATTCCAAGACAAAGCAGTATCAATGCAATCGACTTCCACATATGCATAAAACCTCCACACGGTGTCGTATGGAGGTTTAGCTCTATCACCAACGAATATCAAATTGGCGACACCGAATAGGTGAGGTGATTATTGTTCAGTCACAGTCGCCGCATCAATACAGTATGATGCACACCAGCCTGTTCCATCATCAAATGTTGTGTCATCGATCGATGTCCCACCATCAATACCACCATCCATATTAATCTGTCTAAAGATCGGCTTCATACAAATATCAAATGGTGTGCAATTTGTATCTCCATCGGCACATCGGCAGTCAGTATCGTTTTCACATGTTCGTGCATCTTCGTCAGCGTCACCATCTGCTTCGAGACATACACCACCATTTCCTGGAAATTGTCCGCGTGGGTTAATACAGAATAAATCATCAGCACATGGCGGTGGCTCTTGTTCGTTTGGACACTCACAAATAGCCTCAAAATAATGACCACTTTGTTCACAGAGCTGCCCCGTCAAAGAAGCACACTCGGCGTCAATTGCTCTATTATAGTTTTCGATCTCAGATGTACTCAGCTCATCACCAAAATCCTCTTCACATGCTTCTTGCGAAGGGGTTAAAACCGGATCACAGTTAATCTCTGCAAGACAGCCTCTGAGCTTTTCACAATAAGTTGTAACCAACACCGCCGAGTCAACAATGATATCGCTATCACTCGATTGCTCTTTGTAATTATCGCTTTCACACGCCATCATGAAACTCAATCCAGCCACTGCCAAACTTATACCAAAACGCATACTTAATCCTCCGATGCTACAACTTGCCATATCTCACTCCTGCTGTCGACCCGTAAAAAAAAATCCCCGCAAGCGGGGACTTTTTATGTGTCACGTCTCATCTATCGACGACGACGGCTTCTTGGTAATGCCAACAGGCCAAGTAAGGCGAATAAGCTAATGCTTGTACCCGATGACGAACATCCCGCAATATTGAAGAAGAAGCCACCACGTACGTTGATAGGAGCGCCATTATCATTGAAAGCAGCGACTGCAGTTGGGTCGTATTCACCAATCGGCTCTGCACAGAATCCATTATAGTCAGGATCTTCAGGATCATGATGACCGTCACATCCACCATTTCCACCACCTATACATGCTAATGAAGTTGCATCTGGGTCACATGGGTTCAATGGGTCAGATTCACCTTCATCAATTTGGCCGTTATTATTAGCATCTTCTCCACTTCGGCATTGTCCATATACTGAGTTTGAGCCATCACAATAGCCGTCTCCATCTGTATCCGGGTTGTTCGGATCAGTTTCACCATCGTCAACTTCACCGTTACCATTTTTATCTTCAACACAATCAGTGATGCCATCAAGGTCAGTGTCAGGGCAACCGCCATTATTTAGACATGCTTCACTGTTCGCATCAGGATCACATGGGTCAAGTGGATCAGATTCACCATCATCGATTTGACCATTATTGTTGAAGTCTTCTCCACCAACACAAACATCTTCTACAGAGTTCGAGCCATCACAGTAGCCATCTCCATCTGTATCCGGGTTGTTTGGATCAGTTTCGCCATCGTCAACTTCACCGTTACCATTTGTGTCTTCAACATCATCACAGATGCCATCGTTGTCGGTATCGACGCAGTCACCATTATCTTGACATCCTTCTCTTGATGAGTCCGGGTCACACGGGTCAAGCGGATCTGATTCACCTTCATCCAAATCACCATCGTTGTTCAAGTCTTCTCCACCGATACACACAGGGACAACTGTGTTACTTCCATCGCAATAACCGTCTCCATCTGTATCTGGATTATTTGCATCCGTTTCACCATCATCGACTTGACCGTTGTCGTTCTTGTCTTCAGCATAATCGCACAATCCATCGAGATCACTATCAACACAAACAGTTTGGCAATCTGGTCTTGACGCATCTGGGTCACATGGGTCACGTGGATCTGATTCACCATCATCGATTTGACCGTTATTATTGTCATCTTCACCACCGACACAAACGCCAATGACAGTTTCAGAGCCATCACAGTAACCGTCATTGTCTGTATCAGGGTCATTTGGATCAGTCTCGTTATCATCTAACTCACCGTCACCATCTTTATCTTCGAGAGAATCACAAATTCCATCTTCATCACTATCTGTGCACTCATCTTCGTTGTTGATAACCCGACATACATCACCAGTATCAACAGCAATCAAACCACCTGAAGGACCAACACCTGACTCATCAGCAATCGTCAAAATCAATGTTGCTGTTGCTTTTGTTGCAGTAAATGTAACCGTTTCAGCTTTCCAGCCATCACCTGCAATCGGACCATGTCCTGTAAACACTTGTGATACTCCATCGATATTAACGTCAAGAGCACCACCTGCATAATCAAGTGAGCCGAGACGACCACTGATTTGTTGCCATTCAAAAGCGAGGCTATAAACTTTTCCAGCTGTGAGGCCTGTCAATGTTGTTCCCCAAGCTTCATTTCCACCAGCCCCTGCAACATCGGCAAACATGCCATAAGTCGCTCCAGAGAATGAGTCTCCGTCGACGTCAGCAAACATAAAACCGTCATCACGAGGACCATTACCAGTAATCAAATCCCCCGTGCCTTTTACACGGAACCAACCCTGAGGTACACACTGGCTTGTATTACCATTACATGCTTCGCCGTCGATACTATCAATAACTGGTGCATCTATACAATCACCATCCGTTGGTGTCGGTGCATCGTCTTCTGTCGGTTCAGGAACATCGTCATCACTTACGTTTGGTTCATTATCATCATCATTTGTTTCAGGGTCATTGTCATCATCATCATCGTTGCTTGTGGTCGGATCGTTGTCGTCATCGTTTGAAACAGGATCAGTATCATCATCGTCATCAGATGTATCTACATCATTATCATCATCAGAAATAACAGGTGTATTATCATCGTCATCTGTTTCAGGGTTGTTGTCATCGTCGTCATCGTCGCTTGTGGTCGGATCGTTGTCATCATCATTTGATGCAGGATCGTCATCATCGTCGTCATCAGATGTCGCGATGTCATTGTCGTCATCAGTTGTTTCGTTATCATCGTCATCTGTTGCCGGGTTGTTATCATCGTCGTCATCGTCGCTTGTGGTCGGATCGTTGTCATCATCATTTGATGCAG
>JAHDGS010000055.1:0-1039 GCA_020627505.1 Myxococcota bacterium | reverse complement strand
GATCGTCATCATCATCATCATCTGATGTTCCAATATCATTGTCATCATCTGTCGGCTCATCATCATCAGAACCGCCACATCCACAATCTTTTAGCAATAGATCATCAATCTCAATCGCCGATGCGCAATAAACATTTTCTGCATCGATAACATCGATTTTATAAGAAATCGTTGTTCCAGGCTCAGCACACGTAAATGAGTCAAGTACGATACCATCACTCAATTCGCTGTAGGCATGCGGCCCGGTCACAACACCGTCAACATCTAAGAAGAAACCAGAGTCACCAGTGCACGGTTCCGGATAAGCCTTAAAAATAACAGGTGATGTGCCTGAATCATCACATAACTGTCCAAAAGTGACACTTGTCACAGATTCATTTGCAAAAGCACCCAGCGAGCACAAACTCACTAACGCGAATGCAAATACATTTCTTGTTGTCTTCATGGTTAAACCTCCAAAATCTTCCACTAGTCTGATAATCATTCGATCTCTCCCAGTATTAATCCTTTCGTATCTGTCTATTACCGCTATCGGTAACATGACTGATTAGATGGCGAAAGGCCTTTTTTTACATACATACTAAATAGTTTAAGGCGTCAATTTTGGCGGATCTAGCATACAATATATAGAAGCAGCTATATCTATTTAAAAAGTAAGTATTTTTTGGCAAACCCAGATCCAAATTAATGAAAAATAAAGTCCATCAACTCGATCTAATAAACCACCGTGGCCGGGCATTATTCGCCCAGAATCTTTAATTTGATGCGCTCTTTTTAACAAAGATTCCACTAAATCACCACCTACTGAAAGTAATGCACCACCAGCGGAAATGATCACCAAGGTCAATGTAGAGAACTGAACGTTCATGTATGCCCCAAACATACACCCAACGATAATAGCCAATGTGACACCACCATAGAGGCCTTCTTTCGTTTTTTTAGGACTAATGATTTTGTGAAGCGGTGATTGACCAAAGAATCGACCAGCAAAATAAGCGCCTGTATCAGCTCCCCACGTCACAAGCATGCAAAACACAAC
>JAHDGS010000054.1:13247-17357 GCA_020627505.1 Myxococcota bacterium | reverse complement strand
AACCCCTGTTACCGCCGTGAAAGGGCGGTGTCCTAGGCCACTAGACGAACGGGACCTACTGTTAAATTAGATCGACTACTCGAAATCTTCAAGTGCTAAATGCACAAAATCATAAAAAAGTGTCTTAATTACCAGGATTTGACCCTGGAAAAGCAATCACGGCGGCACCCTCTCCTGAAATCAGCGCTTCTCCAACTTCTGAGTCATCAACGGAGAGGTCAACTGGTTTCGCAGATGTTCGATCGATAATCCGTGCTTTAGCGATATCTTCCATAAATCTGTCCCTGATTTCTGCCGGTGCTTGCTCTGGTATGGGTAGTACCTCTTGGCTCACCATCGATCGCATCATCCATACCGCTTGCCACGGTATATCACAAAACGAGTTCACCCCATTAAATGATAGACTGCCACGAACACCGTGCTCATCATACACAAAATCTGGCAAGAAGAACTTCTTCGACCAGTTGAGATTTAAATACGGCTGTTCCTGCAAATGCGGCGGTACCGCCACACCTTTGACACGACTATCGAGGGTGAGGTTCACCATGCCCATTTCGATAAAATGACAGAACACATCATAAATTGTCTGTTCTGAAGGTGCAGGAATTTCTGCCGCTTTTGGTTGGCTTGAACCAAAGCTCAATTCGATGACATTATCGTTATTTTCTAGATCAGACATAACTTCCTCGCTGCTAAAGCATTCGTATCATTCATGCAACCACTTCAAAGGAATCTGATTCAATCCAGCTTGGCTTTATTTTGACTTTAAAGTCATCTTTGTTATCTCAACATCATGAAAACATTGGTGATCACAGGTGCAAGTCAAGGAATCGGATATGCGACAGCAGCGCTTTTTGCTGAAAATGGATATCGTGTTATCAATCTGTCAAGAAAAGAGATGCCCCTTGATGGTCACATGCACTGCTCACTCTCTGTCGATCTAATGGATAAAGCGGCACTGCAACATGCCCAAAAAACGCTTGCAAAGCTCCTTTCAGATTCGAGCAACAATCAAGTTCATTTAGTCCATAACTCGGCCATTTTTGACGGTGGCACTGCACTCAATACAACCGAAGAGTTATGGACACGTTCTTTTTGGTTGAATGTGACGATCCCCGCCCTACTCAACCAAGCCATTCACCCGCAACAGATTCCAGGTAGTTCAATTATATATGTCGGTTCGACCCTGAGCGAAAAAGCAATCGCCGGTGCGGCACCTTATGTCGCTTCAAAACATGCATTGGCTGGTCTAATGAAGAGTACATGCCAAGACCTCGTTGGTACAGGTATCCATACAGCACTCGTTTGCCCTGGTTTTACCGATACAGAAATGTTGCGCTCACAGATTCAATCTAAAGATCAACTCGATGCGATTAAGGCCATGTCAACAATGAACCGATTAATTGAACCAGCGGAAATGGCTGAACTGATATACTTTGCTGCCCACAACCCTGTCATCAATGGCGCCGTCCTTCACGGGCATCTTGGTCAAATTGAAAAATAACTTTATGCTCTCAAGGTAATTTTTGAAAACCCTGTTTCATTCACACTCGTCGCGATGGTTTTTGTACCAGGGACTTTATACCGCTCGAAGATCCATGCACAAAGATTTTCTGATGTCGGGTTTTCAAGCCCCTCAACTTCGTTCAAGACAACATGTTCGAGCTTAGAGGCGATGTCACGCTCCCATAAACGATCCATCTCCGACCAGTCGACCACCCATTCCGTTTTTGGGTCAAGCGTACCTGCAACCGTCACCTCAATTTGAAAAGTATGTCCATGCATACGGGCACATATATGTGACGCGTCGATGCCTGTAAGGTAACGGGCAGACTGCAAAGTATAATGTCTGGTCAATTCGAATAAACGCGCCATAGATATGGCTTAACGCTTTATTTCAAAATATCAAAGCGGTTGTTCGAGTCGCACTAACTTTTGCTGAAGGATATCACATATTTTCCGTCCTCGACGACTGATATTTGAACGATGTAATCCATACTCCTCTGACAATGAGGATAGCGCCTGCCCATCGATGTACCGCCCTTTGAATATTTGCCAATTGGATTCAGCGGTATTCTTTCTAAGCTGATTTAAAATCAAAGCCTGAGATTTATGGAGATAGTCTTTCTCGACGACCATATCTTCTGGCGTTTGGGGGGCGCACTGCTCCTTCAATCGTTCGATATTTTTCCGATGACAACAGTAATGCCGAACAGAATCGAGAACCCGCCAATAGACACGTTGTCTGGCAAAAGTTCGCAGACATCCTTGATGTGGTTCGAAGCGATATATATCGAACTCAAAAAACTCATCCATCAATCGAGCCAAAACCGCATCTTCCTGACAATCAGAGAGTCGAATACGAAGTCGACTGCACACAGAAATGAGCTCGCGCTGAAAGAAAGACCGAAGGGTGAAGACGATGCATGGCGGTGGATCACCTGCATCCCATAAGATGGCGAGTGATTTGAGTAATAAAGCATCTATTTGCAATCGATAAAACATTTATCCTCCTGGACGCATATTGTCGGCAACCCAAGAAAAAGTTGTGTCGAGAGATAAATTTATTCGAAATTAGACCTAAATCATTCTCGGCTTTTGTTACTAGATGTGGCGATATGAGGCGAAATCCGTTAAGCCTTCTTTAATCAAGGAGATTAGAATGTCGGCACGTTTATCCACAACACTCATCCTGCTTGTCAGCTTGTGTCATTGTTCAAATAACAATAATGCCGTGCCGATCACCTTAGAAGACGGTGGTACGCCGGTCTCTGTCTGCCAAGGCGAAGCACTCGAAGCACCTCTTTTATCCACAATGTCATGTGAATTTGGAGTTGTGCGTCAGGGTGAAGCTGTATCCTCATGTGAGGTTACACTCGAAAACACCTCAGCATGCACAATTGAGCTACAGCGAATCGATATCAACAATCCGTTTTTTGAAATAGAAGAAACGGTTATATTTCCAGAATTCATTGCCTCGTCTGAAGTCCATTCGTTTCATTTCACCGCGAGAACAAACCAAGTCGGTCAATTGAACGGACAAGCAATCTTTCTGTTTCGATATTCTCCATCTGCACATCTTGGACTTTCAGTCGACGTACAAGCGCCAGCAGGTACATCCGAGCCAACACCCATTGTCTTAATCAAGTCTGTTGATGATGCGCCTTACCAAGGATTCGAACCGCTCAGCCCTTTTAAGTCTATTGTGTTGGACTGTATGTCATCTGGCCCAAGTGAGTTCGCAAGTCAGATCACGCGATGTGATTGGCAATTAACGAGTATGCCTTCCCAATCAGGAGTACAACTCACAACCGCTCGTGGTTCACAAACAGGATTCTCGTATCAGGTTTTTCAAGATGTAACAGGCGATAAGCCACAAACAAATCATGGTGCAGATCTGGTCGGTCAATATGAGATTCAGTTAACAGTTTTTGATAATGATGGACAATCCGCCACGACAGAGAAAGTCCTCAACCTACGCCCAGTCGAAGGTCGAGAGCTCTATGTTGAACTCATGTGGGAAAGCGATATGAATCTTGATTTGATGCTGACAACAAATGGTGCCGACCTGTGCGATGCAGAACTGAGCTGTCGTCACGCAAACTGTATCGATGGAGCGTCGAGCTATACCGCTGACTTTGATGGAGATGGTATCGAGACGACTGCAGATCCACGTATCATTCATATTGCAGAAAAAGCTTATGGCCCAGAGGTACTTGAGCTCGAGCGACCACTTCCAGGGATATATGATCTAGGTGTTCGCGCACTAGGCGTGACGGAAAATACACCATTTATTGTCCGCGTATATCAGGACGACCGATTGCGTTTATCACGTCAACTGATGCCACCTCTAGGACAACCAACAGATATTCCGTATATTCATATTGGTTCTATTACTGTCGACGACAGCTTTAACTGGACTTTTCAAAATCCAACGACTGAATCAGATCGAAGCCAGAGCCATCTCGCCTGTCCGATTCGCTAACCTGTTCCGAGCTCACCAGAAGCAGAGGTCATTCGATCAAATTCGGGGAACAGTGATTTACGTTTTTTGGCAACACTATTCCCATCGTCATAACCTTCTTTGATGACTTCAACCCGCATCTTCGC
>JAHDGS010000054.1:696-13147 GCA_020627505.1 Myxococcota bacterium | reverse complement strand
ACCAAGACTTCAATTTGTTCTTCAAAGCGACTCAGAAAAGCACGCCCCAGATAGATGACGCCTTTCTGATCGATCATGGCAATAGTGCCATCAGCAAGTTGTAGTCGATATGTTTCAGGTGACTCACCCGTCATCGCGACAATCTTATTTTTATAACCGGTCAGTATCCCCATCAACGAAGCGAAGTCATCATCTTCAACCACTTTGGGGGGAGGCTTACCAAATAAGTTCTGTTCAACCTGCGCTTCAACTGATTGTTGCTGTCCAACTTCTCCTGGCCGTGAATCCCCCCATGAGGGACCAAAGGGATTTCGGGTCGATATCGATGAGCCGCGAACTTTAGACATATGTATAGTCTAACAAAAACAGTAGAGATTCAGAAGCGATGACGCGAACAGAGCAAATATGTTTTGATTTTAGTCACTTATTCATTTGCCTCCACATTTATACCTTAATTTGCTACCAAATAATGACGGAGTTTTTATGGGTATTTTAAAGAAACTATTGCTGGCGATCGCTTCTCTTTCGATTGTGTTGTGTCTGGCTTGTGTCGCATTTGTCGATCTCGATCAAATCGCAACAAATATGAAGACTGAAATAACAGCAACCCTTAAGAAAGAAACCGGTCGAGACATCACCTGGAAAGAAACACAATCCTCCTGGTGGCCCCCCATCACAATGAAAGTCACCGATATCACAATGTCGACTCCGTATTATGAAGGCCCCCAACTGCTCGTTCCCAATACAACAATTAATATTAGTATCTGGTCACTGATTAAAAGCTTTGGTCAATCTGTTTCTGTCGACGCGATTTCGGTAAGTGGCGCTCAATTTGCTTTGAAAGAGCAATCAAATGGCGATTGGGATATTCAGGATATTCTAGATCGACTTGAGAAAAATCACCCGGCACAACCTGACGACACCATGTTCGGCTTTCTCGAAGGACTTCATGTCAATCAAATACAATTGCTCAAGTCAAATATTTTTGTCGAACGACAAGACGGTCACGAATATCGTGCTGATATGAAGAACATCACATTCAATGATGTGGCGCTTGGTCAAAAAACGAAAGGCTCGTGGGATGTTTCTATACAAAGAGATAATACGCCTTTTGCTAATACGCGTGGGCAGATGACATTTGACGATCTGCATGCAGACATCATTAAACACCCGCTACATGTTTCAATTCAGGCAGAAAATAAGATCACGCATATCAATAAGCAATATCCACTTGATGCTGTGCTGGACATCACGACTGATCTTGACAACATTTATCAGCTGAACGTCGAGAATTTCAAAAGCCCCCTCGCCAAACTCTCAGGAAAAGCGAATATCGATCTTAGAAAATCATTCCCTATTCATGAAAGTGACTTCGACTTGAATACGAAAGACGTTTCGGCTTTGTTCGCAGCTATCCCAAAAGAAGTCCTTGGCCTTCCAGACAATTTCACTTTTAAAGGACCTGTTACAGCAGCGATGCATAACCATGGTGAAAACATTGATGTCTCTTTCAACCTCGATGATGCCACATTGATTTACGACAACTTCATCAATAAAGCCGCTGGCGTGCCGATGCATTTTCAAACAAAAGGCAATGCATCAGATAAGTCGATTAAACTTGCTCAACTCGGTGGCCGACTATCAAAAATAGTTGTTTCTGGAACTGCAGATATTCCACTTGAGTCAGGGCCTTTGGCGCTCAAAGTCAATTCTAATAAAGTTGCCCTTGATACCCTCTTCGATGTGCTCCCTGTCATCAATGAAGCACGACAAATGGGACAAGTTTCGGGTGATGTTGAATTCAAACTGAATATCACACCAAAAAATCGAACAGAGGTCATCGATGCAGATATCTTGGCCACGAACTTGAACATCAAATCTCAAGACTTTTCAATATCAGGACACCCTATTCTTTCTTATCATCAAGCGCTCACATCGGGCGATAAGGCTGACTTCACAGCGAAAGCAGACTTATCCGATGTTGCACTTACTCTCAAAGATGAAAAGCACCAAACAGTGGTCAAAAAAAGCCGTGGTCAACAAGCTAAGATAGACGCAAAAGGATCAATGAAAGGCGTCGATAGTCTTCAGATTGAAACGATGTACATTCAGCTATTAAACAATCGTGGGACTTTAAAAGGGTCGATCCCCTTATCTGAAAAGAGTACTTACAACCTAACGTCTGTTTCTCCGGTTCAGATAAATATCGACAATGGTTTTGCTGAGACGTTACCGCAATATTATGAGATGATTCCACACGGGACTGGCTCGATGAATATTGCTATCACCGGTTCTCAAACAGCACCAACAATTGCCCTTCAGTCTATCGACTTTAATGGCGATCTGGGTCAAATTAACGGTAACACAACATATCAAAGTTCAGGGCGGCTCGATATCGATATGAGCCAAGCCACACTCAAGTTAAACCAACTCGCCTTTTTAAGTGATGCATTTTCTGCATATGCCCCAAACGACAATATCAATATGGCGCTCAAAGGAACGCTTTCTGATTCAGCGAATGACCATATCGACATCAATGTCAAAAGCTTAAAAATCGGTGAATCAGATATGCGCGGCTCGATGAAGGTCGCCAACTTCGCGTCACCAGATATTGAATTTGCGTTGAATAGCACCTCGCTCGACCCACTCGAGCTGATGGGAGAAGAAGTCGAGACAAATGAACCCGACCCAAACCCACATGGCTTGAGCCCAGACGTACGGGCGTCTCTCCAAGGTCTACATGCCTTTGGAACAATTCAGGCCAATAGGCTTCGTTGGGATAAGCTCAATATGACGGATGCCAAACTTAAGATGGATATGAATAACGGCCTCGTGAAGATTCAACAGTTTGATGCGAAAGCATATGATGGCACACTCACCGCCACTGGTTCGAACCTTGACTTAATGAAAGAACGTACCGATTATGACCTGGTCTTTGATGGCCAAAATATATCACTCGACAAACTGATGACCGATATGACAGGTGCCCCATCAATCGTCAGTGGTGTGACATTGAATGATGTCAAGGTGAACGGCAATGGCCTTGCCCTCGAAGATTTCCAAAGAACACTTTCAGGCAATATGGCCCTCTCGTCTGCTGAGTTAACGCTCAATCGACTCGGCATTCTTGCTAAGGTTGAATCAATCATCCGTAAAGTCAAAACTGGGTTTAAGCTACCAGCGAAAACAGCATCGGTCTCGAAAACCAATACCTCACTTGGGCTCCAAGGTTTTCAGTCGACCCTCAAGATTGTGAACGGTGGCTATCAAATGGACAAGCCAATTCAAACCTCGACACCGCTTGGTCTCGCGACACTCAAAGGCGGTGGCAATCTCGCTGGTGAGCTTAACGCAGATATGACAATTGACCTGAAACCTGCATTGCTTGGTTTGAGCGGCTCAGAAGGCATCCCCCTTTCTTTTCATATCGGTGGTTCACATAACAAACCAACGCTGACAGGTTTTGATGCAAAAAAGCTATTGGCAGCCCTCGCGCTTGGTGGTGCCGCAAAAGTCTTGGGTGATAGCGGTGTTCTAGAGAAAGCTGGCATCGATTCAGGTGCGATTCCGACTTCGGTCGATGACGCCAAGAATAAAGCGAAAGACGCTGTCAAAAAACAAGTCACCGGCTTTAAGAAAAAAGCGACAAAGAAAGTCGACGATGCTAAATCAGCGGTCAACAAACGTGTTGAAGCCGAAAAGAAAAAAGCAAAAGCAGAAGCCGATAAAGCCAAAAAGAAGGCAAAAGAACGAGCCAAAGAAGAAGCCGGGAAAGTGCTCAAAAAGTTTGGGTTGTGATAGAAGATATCATTATCACATGTTTATCACTGCGTTATTTCATCTGACGATGAGAAGTGTCGCTTTAAATACATCGTAATAAGCGCTTGCAAGAAAAGTTGCAATCTTCGGTCTTTCACTTAAATTTGTATAGTAAATATTGTCATGCGCATCATCAACTTCAACGAAGTCATATACCACTCCATCCTCGCCTTCTTCTTCAAGTATTAGTGTTGCTTTTTTAAAAATAGATTCGCCCAAGGGTGATACGTCAAAAAAATTGAATGACTCGCCATCACCAAGAATAAATTGCATTCGAATCACATGCTGCCATTCTCCTGCCTTACTTTCTCCCCACGAAAAAGCTTCAACCCGTTCTCCATTTTCACCATTCTCGAAGTACTGTATCTTTCCATTTCTTTCATCTCTAAGATCATTTTGCTCACAATATGTAATCACTCCATCAGAAGATTCGATGGGTAGATGAGCATATTCATAATTTTCATACCGTATCAAACATGTAAATCCATTCTCACACGCAACATCTTCACATAGGTCTTCGTCTTCGTCCCCGCCCCCGGCCCCGGCCCCTGAGCCTGTCGATGGGCCATCATCTGTTTCAATGGGTGTGTCATCGGTAGGTACTTCGACAACAATCTCTTCGCACGCTTCGCCAACACTTAGACATCTAAATCCTTCTTCAATCAAGCATCTATCACTACAGCCATCACCAGACATAGTATTACCATCGTCACAGGTTTCAATTCTATGTCGTATTGAGTCTCCGCAGGTGTCTTGAATATCTTCAAATCTATCATCATCCCTCTCATCGTTCCCGGCCCCAGCCCCGAACACTGAGTCTGCCGCAGTATTGCCTGCATCGGACCCCGAGCCTGCGTCGCCCTGAGCTTGTCGAGGGGTCGAAGAGCCTGCATCCGATGAGCTTTCGGCTTCTGGGTCGCACGCAAGTTGTGAAATTGTGAGAATAGTTAAAAGTAGAAATAATCGATTCATTTAAGGCTCCGGAATTGAGGACTCAATATAAGATTCCCGGCCAAATATAAAATCTTTATAGAACAATCAAATTATTCTGAGATTTTATCGTACACGTCTTTTCGATGGCCGATTTTCATGACTAAAATCACGACTTCATCATTCACAATTTTATAAACGATTCGATAATCACCAACACGATATTTAAAGTATTTCTTGAGCGTGCCTCTCAATGGAATACCAAAACGAAGGGGATCGATGGCTAAGCGCTCTTCGATCGCTTTACGAATCAGCCGCTTTGATTCTGGTGACAGTTTCTTAAAGTCTTTTTTGACCGACTTTTTATATTTAACAGTCCATGTGAGATTTTTAGCGCTCTGGCTCATCCCCAGAACTCATCGTGAGAAATATCGCCTTCATCTTCACGTTTCTCAGCTTCATTGACAAGAAATAAGTCTTCTTCATAATCCAAAGCATTTTGGGTCAATTCCAATACAACAGCGCTAATTGAAGATGCATTCTTAAAGTCTCTTAAGCGTTCAAGCGTGCGATATAAAGATTCATCGACTGTTAGATTAATGCGTTGCTTCAAAGTTGGCATATCTCATCGTAACACCAGTGTTACTCTTTGTCTACATAATCAAACGCAAACAGCCCTCAGACAAAAAGAGAGAGAGATGTTGCTAAGCTTCCTCTGAGTTGACTCCGAGTCAACCTGGAGTCGAGTCAAAGACCCATATCTCAAGACCCATATCTCATAAGCACCTGTATTTAAAAGATCTTTCAAATAGTCGGCGTCATTTTCCAGCTCGAATAGCCCTTTTAAAACACGTCTTTCTCTGGTAAATCGAAACTCTCAATAAAGATCGCTGAGGAGTAGCAATGGCAACACGTGTAGCAATTAATGGTTTTGGACGAATCGGTCGCGCAGCATTTCGAATCATTCGAGACAGAAAGAAACGCGGCCTAACAGATATTGAAGTGGTTGCTATCAATGACCTCACAGATGATAACACCCTCGCCCACTTATTAAGCTATGACTCTGTGCATGGACGACTTGATGAAAAGGCAGTCGCAGTTGAAGGCGGACTTCGTGTTGGCGATGACTTGATTAAAACATCAGCGGAACGAGACCCTGCATCACTGCCTTGGGGAGAACTGAACATTGACGTTGTGCTTGAATCGACTGGCGTATTTCGTTCACGAGAAAAAGCAGCGCTCCACTTGAAAGCGGGTGCAAAGAAAGTCCTAATTTCAGCACCACACAGTGGCGAAGCACCTGATTCGACCATTTGTTTTGGTATAAACAATGACGATTTCAAACCAGAGCACACTGTCGTCTCGACTGCCTCATGTACGACGAACTGTTTGGCGCCAGTCGCTAAAGTATTGAATGATGCATTTGGTATAGAGCAAGCGCTTGTCACCACAGTGCATAGCTATACAAATGATCAACGTATTCTTGATTTACCACACAAAGATATGCGTCGCGCGCGGGCGGCTGCTGTATCGATGATTCCGACGACAACGGGTGCCGCCAAAGCGTTGTCTTTGGTACTTCCTGAACTTGACGGCAAGTTTGATGGTATGGCGATTCGCGTGCCGACTCCAAATGTCAGTCTGATCGACCTCGTTTTAACACTCTCAACAGATGTGACTGAAGACAGCGTCAATGCAGCCCTAAAGTCAGCCTCTGAAACATCTCTGAAAGGTGTTCTAGGGTACTCTGATGAACCGCTCGTCAGTGTCGATTATATTGGTACCAACCACTCATCGATTGTTGATGGACTGACGACAAAAGTCATGGGCAAACGATTCGTAAAAGTCTTGAGTTGGTATGATAATGAATGGGGCTTCACGAACCGTGCTGTTGATCTTTTAGAACACCTCGGAAAGGCAGTATAAAGCTGAGCCAATTATGGATATATCAAAATTGAAATGGCTTGATGATTATGCCGAAGACTTAAAAGGCAAACTTGTTCTCGTCAGAGCAGATTTAAATGTGCCCATAGAGACAGGTGAAATCACAGATGATTTTCGAATCATATCAAGCCTACCGACGATTGAGTATTTGAGTGAACATGGTGCGCGTGTTGTGGTGATCTCTCATTTAGGTCGCCCAAAAGGCAAGGTGAAAAAACAATTTTCGCTTGAGCCTATAGCTGTTCGACTACAGTCATACCTTAGGAAGGATATTATCTTCAGTGATGATTGTATCGGCGATGGACTTGCTAAAATAAAAGCGCAGCTCTCACCAGGCCAAATTATGTTGTGTGAAAACCTTCGTTTTCATTCAGGCGAAACAAAGAATACAGATTCTTTTGCAGAAGCTTTGGCTGAACAAGCCGATCTATTTGTCTTTGATGCATTTGGTGTTGCCCATCGTGAACATGCATCGGTGGTTGGCCTCGCGGCCAAATGCCCGGAGACTGTTGGCGGACTCCTCGTTAAGAAAGAAGTGCTTGCCCTCTCTCGTTTAGTTGCATTTGATAGGCCGGAACGCCTCACGGCTATTTTAGGTGGTGCGAAGGTCAGCGACAAAATTGCTATCCTGAATAAGCTCATTGACAAAGCAGATGAGATTATCATTGGTGGCGCCATGGCGTATACTTTCCTCGCAGCTAAGATGGAAGATGTTGGCGCATCACGTGTCGAGGCAGATCGTCTTGCCCTTGCGCGCTCTATGTTAAATCAATGCGAACTCAAGAACACACGCGTATATTTGCCCGTCGATCATATCGTCTCAACTGAATTCTCAGAACAGGGACTCAACCGAGTTGTTGAGAAAAACCAATTCAAAGAAGATGAAATGGGGCTCGATATTGGACCTCAGACACAAAAGATGTTCGCTGATGTGATTGAACGTTCGGAGATGGTTTTATGGAATGGACCGATGGGCGTCTTTGAATGGGACGCATATGCGGCCGGAACAAAATCAATTGCCACTGCGATGAAAAAAGCGGATGCATTTACGGTCGTGGGTGGTGGTGACTCCGCTGCAGCCGTTTTGCAGATGGGCTTCGATCGCGCTTTCTCACATATTTCAACCGGTGGTGGCGCCAGCCTCTCTTTCTTAGAAGGCACGCCTCTTCCTGGTCTTCAGATGCTACAACAATAAGGATTTATCATGGCCCGGACGCCTATTATCTTTGGTAATTGGAAATTAAATAAATCAAGTATTGAGACTGCTGAATTTATGTCAAACTTAGCGAAAGTTCTGCCGAAATTAGAAAACAAAGTTGAGGTTGGACTTGCACCTGTCATGACGTGTCTAACTCACGCAATTTCTGCAAAAAACGATGCGCCAATACAAGTGGCAGCACAAGATATGCACTGGCTTGAGCACGGCGCTTTCACCGGAACTGTTTCGGCACAACATATTAAAGAACTGGGATGTACTCACGTGCTTATCGGCCACTCTGAAAGACGACAACTTTTTGGTGAAACCGATGGACGGGTCTCAGACAAAGTGCGTTTGGCTTTTGACACAGGTCTAACCCCCATTGCGTGTGTCGGTGAAAACTTAACGCAACGTGAATCTGGTCAAGCTGAAGATATTGTTTTGCGTCAAGTTGATGCTTTTGTACAACGTCTCACAGCAGACGAAGTGAAAGAACTTGTCATTGCCTATGAACCAATTTGGGCGATTGGTACAGGCCAAACGGCGACACCGGAAGATGCGAATCAGATGCATCGCGCAATTCGTGAATCTATTCGCGTCAAATTTGAAGATGCAGCGGATGATGTTCGCATTCAATATGGTGGTTCAGTTAAACCTGCGAATGCCAAAGCGCTTCTTGCACAAGCGCATATCGATGGCGCACTTGTTGGTGGTGCCTCACTTAAAGTCGAAGACTTTATGGGCATTTTATCCGCTTGTTAACAACAAAAATCAAGCAAAAGCCAACTCAAGCTGTTGATGTGTGATGAATTGCTTTTTCGATTCTTTCATTGAAAGAGCTTGAGGGCGACTTTTGGGAGCTTTGTTCGATAGTTCATTTGACATCGATAGCCCCATCAAACGAATACTGACAAATGCGCCGCGGTTTTTGTGAAGTAGTTCAAAGGCTGCTAACCGTATCGCATCATGTGTTGGAAACCCTTCTTTAACAGAGATGCTGCGGGTAATGATTTGAAATGCGGTTGTTTTCACTTTCAAAGTCAACGTACGGCCTTTAAAGTTCGCCTTTTCGAGGCGCTCATAGAACTTGGGCAATAGTTCATCTAATTTGGACTCAAGTTCGTTTGTTGCAGATAAGTCCTCAAAAAATGTTCGCTCCATTCCTACAGATTTACGAACACGTGATACTTGAACAGGACGCTCATCGAGTCCACGTGCAATCATGTAAAGGTGTCCGCCAAAACGCCCGAATAGATTTCGCAGGCGCTCTTCTGAGCATTGTCTCAAATCTGCCCCCGTTTGAAATCCATTCAAGTGAAGCTTCCGTGCCGTCACACGACCAACACCAAAGAATTTCTCTATCGGCAAGGCATCCAAAAAAGCCTGAGCTTGATTGGGACGGATGACTGTTAGCCCATTCGGCTTATTAAAATCGGAACCGAGCTTAGCGAGAAATTTACAATAACTCACACCGGCAGAACACGTCAGCAGAGTCTCCTTAAAAATACGTGCGCGTATCTCTTCGGCGATAGATGTAGCGGTTCTGCCATCGACCGTCGTCTTGGTCACATCCAAGTATGCCTCATCAATTGATAAGGGCTCGATTAAATCAGTGTAATCAGAAAAGATATGTCGAACTTCGTTTGAGATCTCTTTGTAAACGCCGAAACGATGGGGCGCAAATATGAGATGTGGGCATTTCTGCTTTGCCATAAAACCAGGCATTGCAGAATGGACACCAAATCGCCGCGCTTCATAACTTGCCGCAGCCACAACGCCTCTTCGAGATTGGCCACCGACGACAAGCGGCTTGTCTCGCCACTCTGGGTGATCGCGTTGCTCAACAGATGCAAAGAAAGCATCCATATCAATGTGAATGATACGGCGACTGAACATATGGTCAGTGTATTTTAATTGTTGACTTGTGTCCAGTAGAACGAATTTGATTTCTGGCTGTTCTAACGTGACACGTGACGATAAGGTCTTGGTGATTTTTTGAGTTGGACTAAGTCTTGAGCGAGCCACCGTTTTAGGTTCTCTTTATCAAGCTCAGTTAAGGTTTCAGCCTTACCCCGTTGATAGTGATCCAGTTGACTTTCGACTGAATCTGGTAGTCGTTTCGATGACATGCATAACATTCCGCCGACAAAAGCCGTGATAAACATAGGCCACAAGATTCTTCGCATAGATAAAGCTATCACGGTCAGTGGATCGTCGCAAAAAACTGATACAACGCCCAGCAACCCTAGATTTCTACCTCAATACGAAGTAATGAAAAGATGTATTATTGGAGGATAAAGATGAGTCTATACACCGAATACTTAAAAGAGATTGAAGAAAGAAAGGACCTAAACCTTCACCCAAAACCCATTGATAGTGCAGATCTACTGAGTGAAGTTATTTCACAAATCAAAGATCCAACTCATAAATATCGTGATGCATCCTTGGATTTCTTTATCTACAATGTTTTGCCAGGGACAACTTCTGCCGCCGGTGTCAAGGCCACATTTTTAAAAGATATTATTCTAGGAAAAGAAACAGTCGCAGAAATCACACCGACCTTTGCGTTCGAGCAACTCTCTCATATGAAAGGCGGTCCATCGATTCGTGTTCTACTTGATCTCGTCCTTGATCAAAAAGATTTTAATATCGCGCAAGAAGCCGCCAAAGTCTTGAAGACACAAGTTTTCTTATACGAAACAGATATGGAGCGTCTTGAAAATGGTTACAAACAAGGCTGCCCAATATCTAAGGATATTCTCGAAAGTTATGCCCAAGCAGAGTTCTTTACAAAACTCCCTGAGCTAGATGAAGAAGTCAAAGTTGTGACCTATGTCGCCGGCGTTGGTGATATCTCAACAGACCTACTCTCACCTGGTTCAGATGCCCACTCTCGGTCTGATAGAGAACTACATGGTCAGTCGATGTTCGAGCATCATAAAGAAAAGCAGCAAGAGCTACTTGATCTGCAAGCTTCGCACCCAGACAAACGTGTTATGCTCGTTGCAGAAAAAGGCACAATGGGTGTTGGCTCATCTCGTATGTCAGGTGTGAATAACGTCGCATTATGGATCGGACAAAAAGCCAGTCCATATGTACCATTCATCAATATTGCGCCGGTTGTTGCTGGTACCAATGGCATCTCACCGATCTTTTTGACCACAGTTGGTGTGACGGGCGGAATAGGACTCGATCTCAAAAATTGGGTCAAGACTTTCGATGATAATGGTGAGCTGATCGTAGACGAAGATGATGAGCCAGTACTCGAACAAAAATATTCAATCGATACAGGCACAGTCTTCACCATCAATACAAAAGAAAAAAAACTATATAAAGATGGTCAGGCTGTCATGGATATATCTTCAGCCTTCACGCCTCAAAAAATGGAGTTTATGCGTGCCGGTGGCTCTTATGCCATTGTCTTTGGTAAGAAACTGCAAGCCTTTGCTGCAAAAACACTGGGACTTGACCTCCCACCAGTATTCGCACCTTCTAAAGAAGTCTCTATCGAAGGCCAAGGACTCACAGCTGTTGAGAAAATATTCAACAAAAATGCTGTCGGGACATCAGGTGCAACATTGCATGCAGGTTCTTATGTACGTGTTGAGGTTAATATTGTTGGCTCACAAGATACAACCGGACTCATGACCTCTCAAGAACTTGAAATGATGGCGGCGACTGTTATTTCTCCAATTGTTGACGCCGGTTATCAATCAGGTTGTCATACAGCATCTGTATGGGACAAAAAAGCGCAAGAAAATACACCGCGCTTGATGAAGTTCATGAACGACTTCGGTCTCATTACTGGCCGCGACCCGAAAGGCAAATACCATGCAATGACAGATGTGATTCATAAAGTATTGAATGACATTACAGTTGATGACTGGGCGATTATTATTGGTGGTGACTCACATACGCGCATGTCTAAAGGTGTCGCATTTGGTGCAGACTCAGGTACTGTTGCGCTTGCGCTTGCAACAGGTGAAGCTTCAATGCCGATTCCTGAATCTGTGAAAGTGACATTCAAAGGTTCCATGGCTGACCACATGGATTTCCGTGATGTTGTTCATGCGACGCAAGCCCAAATGCTTAAAGCATTTGATGGCGAAAATGTTTTCCAAGGTCGCATCATCGAAGTGCATATTGGCACGCTTGAATCTGACCAAGCCTTTACATTTACAGATTGGACTGCCGAAATGAAAGCCAAAGCGTCAATCTGTATTTCTGAAGATGAGACTTTAATCAAATCGCTTGAAATTGCCAAGTCACGTATTCAAGTGATGATCGACAAAGGGATGGACAATGAAAAACAGGTTCTTCAAGGACTTGTCGATCTCGCCAACAAACGTATTGAAGGTATTCGTTCAGGAGAAAAACCTGCATTAACCCCTGATGAGAATGCAAAATATTATGCTGAGTTTACGGTCGATCTTGATGCTATCGATGAGCCGATGATTGCCGACCCTGATGTGCATAATGATGATGTGTCGAAGCGCTATACACATGATACAATCCGTGAGTTATCTCATTACGCTGGCGAAAAGAAAGTCGACCTCGGCT
>JAHDGS010000054.1:0-686 GCA_020627505.1 Myxococcota bacterium | reverse complement strand
ATGGTTCACAAAGGTGACCTTCAAATTGTTTCACGTATGCTTAAAAACCTAGAGGCGCAAAACGGCGGCATCGAGTTTAAAGCACCACTCGTTGTGACACCACCGACATATAATATTATTGAAGAGCTGAAAGCCGAAGGCGATTGGGAAGTTCTTCAAAAGTATGCTGGTTTCGAGTTCAATGATAATGACCCAAAAACGTCTGCTCGTACGAAGTACGATAATATCATGTATCTTGAGCGTCCTGGTTGTAACTTATGTATGGGTAATCAAGAAAAAGCAGAGAAAGGTGACACCGTCATGGCAACTTCAACTCGTTTATTCCAAGGTCGTGTTGTGAAAGATTCTAATGAAAAGAAAGGTGAATCACTCTTAGCATCGACACCTGTTGTTGTCCTCTCTTCTATCCTCGGACGCACACCGACAATTGAAGAATACAAAGCGGCTGTCATGGGTATCAAACTCACTCAGTTTGCTCCGCCAACTGATGAGATGACTTCTGAGCCTGCTCCGAAGAACAGCCTGTTGAATGTGCTTTAGTGCCACCTAAGCCCATGACAAAGTAAGAAAGACAGGCAACACTCCTGTCTTTTCTTATTTTGATGACATTCAACTTTGCATTATCCTTTTTGGGGGTCACTGCCGGGTCACTGCCGGGTCACTGCCGGGTCACTGCCGGGTCACTG
>JAHDGS010000053.1 GCA_020627505.1 Myxococcota bacterium | reverse complement strand
CGAAAACCAGCCCACACTTGCAACCTGTACGAATGAGGTTTGTAAGAGTTCAAATGCCGTTCCGCTCAGAGCGCTATCACAAGAAATCGTGTTAGCAATATCGCGGTAACATTTTGTGTCATCTCCAATTACTTCAATTCCAGAGAATTGTCCTGAATCACGAGTTTGCAGCACTTCATTAAGAAGCGTTAAGAATCCCCAACACATCGCATTATTTTCTGTCGTAATTCCGCATATACGGTCATGCTCCATACTGATGTCTATAAAGTTTTCATCGGGAATATTCGGATCCCATCTTTCTAAATCTGCAGCCCATGGTCGCCCCCAAACGATCACTTGACCATCTTCTCTAAGTGCCGCGCTCTTAGACCAAGAAACATCTACCTCCATAAATCGTCCGTCAGGCACATCTGATTGCCCCTGCGAGTTATCTCCCCAGCAGACTAGATTTTGAGATGAATTAATGGCACACGTGTGGTGACCATCGGCATTAATAGATATATATGAGCCTGATGGAGCATCTAACTGTCCGAAACGGTTGCTTCCCCAACACGCGAGGCTTCCATCCATGCGAATTCCACAACTATGTTCCCCACCAGCCGCCACATCGGTAAACAGGCCTTCTGGTGAATTGAGCTGTCCGGAAGAATTTCTCCCCCAACACACGATTTCGTTCTCTAATGTCACTGCACAAACGTGCTCTCGGTTACCACTTATTTTTAATGCCTTCAGTCTCGACCCTTCGGAGCACGATGCATCTTCAACACACCCCTCACCTTCATGAAAGTTCGCAGTTGGACCACAATTACATGGAAGCTCGGGATCAAGTAGCTCTCCTCGAACAATCTCCCCACACAAATAACGACTACCTGAGTTAAATGGAGCCCAGGTTCCCCCGGTGTCAGCACATCGCGTTTCTTCTGTGACCACTGGTACACAGGCCTCACACGTCGTCCCACCACAGTCGACGCCTTCTTCGTCAAAGTTTAGAATGCCATCATTACAAAGGTTATCCAATGGCAGGCACGTATATCCATAGCATTCTTCGCCAGAACCACAATCAGCATCTTCGAGGCATTCTGAACACGATCCAAACTCATTACAAAACCCTTCTCCGGACATCTCAGACAAAGAGCAGGTTCCTCCAGATGAATCTGCAAAGATCTGACAACGTGCCGACTCAGTTCCGCCATCTGAACAAAGTTCAGAAGTACAATCATTTCCGTCATCACAATCAGCGTTCGTGAAGCAGGCAATTCCTTCTTCGCATGCATCACAAACACTTCCACCACAATCAACTCCAACTTCGAGGCCGTTCAAAATTCCATCAAAACATGTATCTTGTGGTACCAAGCACGATGCATCTTCCACACACCCCTCACCTTCACGGAAATTTGCAGTTGGACCACAATTACATGGAAGCTCGGGGACCAGTAGCTCTCCTTGAACAATCTCTCCACACAAATAACGACTACCAGAGTTAAATGGAGTCCAGGTCCCCCCGGTATCGATACATCGCGTTTCTTCAGTGACCAGTGGCACACAGGCTTCACAACTCGTTCCACCGCAATCAACGCCTTCTTCATCTTGGTTTAGAAGATCGTCGTCACATGTTTCGATTGACTCTACGATATCGTCTACTGCTATACCACCATCCAAGGTATCGTCATCCGAAATACCGCTATCAACTCCTCTCGGATTTTCACCAATATCCATAAAAAAGTCACAAGCAGTCACGACACTCAATACCAACAAGGTTATTGTTTTTAGTGTTCTATTCATTATTCTCTCTCATTTTCAGGGTTCTAATTAGTAAGCTCCAGCGGCATTCTATTACATGACAACTTAAAGATTTTTTTCTATGAACAACCGCACATCAGAATTTCTGTAATTATAGCGCTTCAAATGAATCTTTGAGAGACGATTTAATTTTTCTATATTCTTTTGCATATCAGCCACGCGGATCCGTGCAAAGCTTGCTGCACCAACCATGCGTCCATATGGAAAACGTTCCAAGTAGTTCTGAAATTCTGCATCCGCTTTGATATACTCCTCTTGAGATAATAGGGTTCGCCCTCTTTCATAGAGTTCCAACTCATATGTCAATCGATCTTCAGGAGTAAATACAACATTCGTCCCAGCTACTCTAGAAGCAATACTTGCTTTCTCTTTTACGATTCTTTCATTCTGTTCATTTTGTATTTCGACTTGACGCTCTTTATCTTTAAGAAGTCGAGAGTTGAGATTTTGTGCTGAAGTTGACTCTTCAACTTTTTCACTGAAGGATTCCTGTTTTCGGAGAACAGTATTCTGATGTTTTGAGGAACGGTCGCTCTTCGTTTCCTCTAAATGTTGACTTAAGTGTTCTCTAGACATCTTCAGCTCACTTTCTTCTGCTCTTGGTTCAGAAGCAACGCTTTCCTTTGAAGGGATATCGCTCATGTAAGAAGATTCTGGCACAACAACCATATCATCTTTTGTCATTTGCTCTAGGTTTTCAAATCCAACATACTTTGTCGTACTAAAATATAATCCGCTCGCAATGAGTACACTAAGGCCATAGATTATTTTCAAAGTTCCTTTCGATAATCCATTGCTAACTGCAGTCCTGGCAGGAGTCCGCATCATGATGGACGTCGTCATGGTATCGGGGAGCTCAGACAATAAGGGTACATAATTGGCATCAAGAAACCGAGGCATATCTGATGTCGTCTTGCTACTTTGGGCAGCCATCATCGCTTCATCGAACGTGTACTTAGTTGACATAAGGTCCTCCTTCATCGAGGGCTTCATAAATTTTTCTAAATATTTTTCGCCCGCGTGAAAGACGAGCTCGAATGGCATCTACAGTGACGCCTGCACATTTTGCAGCTTCGTCTCCTGTCATACCTTCAAAGTCTATCAATATGATAGCTTCACGCTGTTCGTCGGGTACTTTTGCTAGCGCTTGCATCAAACTTTGACGCAACATTAAACGTGTATTTTCGGAGGTTGAGTTTTTTAAATCTGTCTGACTCAAATCACTTCGCAATTCATAGCGTTCTCGATATTTCCCATTATCTCTATAATAGTGCAGTACCAAATAACGTGCACACTGATAAAGCCATGGTCGTGTTCCATCTGGGTAAGGCAGCTCTGATTTTTTCCGAAAAACAACAGAAAAAACTTCTTGTTTTAAGTCCTCAACATGTTCTGTCGTTCCAACCCAACGACGTAAAATTCGTTCTACAAATGCTTGATGTTCATCAAAAAAAGCATGCCAGTCTTTGTTTCTCCATTTTTCAGGATGAAGCTGATGAGCTAGCGAGTTGGGTTGAACAGACAACATTGTGAGCAAAAGACTCCTTCATTAAGTATAGCTCCTTGGTTGTGCCGATCTATGACAATTATTTTCAAGAACGCTTATCAATTCTCTTAAAATTTCCAGCCGATGCTTACTTGAGAATTTATCTTAGCCAGCTGCTTTGATATAATCTCATCACCATCTATAGCTTTGAAGTGGTGATCGAATAACGCATATCCCACTCCCAATTCTCCAAAGAAATCTTTCCATAGAAATACTTGGCCAATCCACGTCAAATTCATATACGGAGCCTTATCACTGACATTTGCTTCAAAACCAATTCCAGTCGACTGTAAAATACCGCCCCCGAGTCGAATGCCAGTATTAAATATTCCCTTTGAGTCAATCACATATCTCAAATCCAGCCAGGCCAAATGTGATATTAAACGAATCGCCCCCGGATCAACTTCATTTTCGGTGCTTCTCAAAAACTGATAACCCAGCACATTTTTCCATTTCGAGCCGTGCCATATGCCGATACCTGCTGAAGCCCCGATGCTTGGATTCGATATTTGATATTCAGTACCATCCAACAGGCTGCCCACTAACTTCAATTCTATGAAAGTCTTTGACGCAAAAGTATTCTTTATACTTTTGCGTTTTTCTGAAGGTACTACATTTTCGGTTAAGTCCATCGTCATTAAAGTTAAAAAGCGAGCAAGACTTTGACATTCCGAAATATTTAACGATGTTTCATGAGCGTAGACTTTTTTATCCAACCAAACTTCTAAGTTCACATGACGACGATAAACATTCCGAGGAATACTTTTAATATCAACTTCTACCTTGTCATATCGAACAGCATGCTCTTCAAGTTGATTTTTGAAGTCTTGCTCATCTAAGCAGCCCGTTTCATCATCCGTTACAATACGTGCATTTAAAACCGAGCCATATAAAATACTAAATAAGCTAATAAGTGCGATTTTTATTTTGGCTTTATTCACCCTATTAACCATATAAAGTGAAAGAGGATTTACTTCAGAGCTTCTGCACCCGAAATGATTTCCATCAGCTCCGTTGTAATCGCAGCTTGGCGTGCACGGTTATATTTTAACTGTAGCTTTTGAACCATATCATTTGCGTTTGTCGTCGCGCTATCCATCGCCATCATTCGCGCAAGATGCTCTGCAGCAATTGTTTCTTGTAATGTTTGAAACATTTGAATCGCAAAGTGCTTTGGAATAAGTGTGTCTAAGATTTCACGCTTAGTTGGTACATATTCGTGTTCAACGAGATCGTCAGTATCTTCAGGACACTCAATCGGCAGAAGCTGCTTTAATGTAATGCCTGATTTGAAGTGATTATAAATCACAAAAACGCCATCAAGCCCTTCTTCGGTATAGCGACGTGCGAACTCTTTACCCAGCTCTTCACCTTTGAAGAAGGCAACCTTCTCAAGGTAACCTTCATGATGCTCTGTAAACTCAGGTCTGTTTTTGAGTGCGTCACGCCCCTTTCGGCCGATTGTTGAAATCGTAATCTTCTCATGCTGGCCTTGCTCATCGTTCAAGAACTTAATCGTTCTCTTCACTGTTTGCGCATTAAAACCACCGCATAAACCACGATCAGATGTCAACACAATCACGTGTATTGGGCCGCCTTTTAGGCCAGGCTCGAGCAATGGATGTGGCGCTTCGCCCTGTTTCTCGAGACGTGTCGCCAAAGCAGAAACGGTTTCATGAATTCGACTCACATATGGTCGTGTTGTTTCGACCGCTTCTTGCGCCTTTCTCAACTTCGCAGCAGACACCATTTTCATGGCTTTCGTAATCTTTTGCGTATTCTTGACGCTTTTGATCCGTTTTTTAATATCTTTCAAAGATGCCATTTCATCTCCTTACACTTATAAGCCACAAGCGCTCATTGCGCCTGCTGCTGACTCTTCAGGTGTTTGTCCACAAGGGCTTGCATCACCCTGTTGGGCAACAGTAAATGTGCTTTCCTGTGAATAACCATTGAAGCATGCACAATTGGTCAGCGACTGACCTGATATATCACATATCGCGGCATAGCGACATGGACTACCATTCAAATTGCTGCAGTTCCACTCATAAGAACAAAAGCCTTCGCCTGTTTCTTCATTTTGATTTCCACGGTAATTACCTGCGCACTGTGTCATCTGAGCCAGGTCAGCCTCAGTACACTCTCGTAGGTTTGTATCAGGAGCAGCATTCGCATCATATTCTGGCGGCCATGGTGCCAAAGTTGATGTATCTGGAAAGCACACGTTTCGGCCTTGCTCTTCCGTAGCATTACATCGATAAGAACCAAGGCTTTCAGAATTCGGTACAAGTGTTTCACCAACGTTGCATCGACATGTTTGTGATAATGGCTGATTTCCAGGGATAACCTCACAACCGAATGTCACAGGACAACCATCGCAGTCCCATACCATTTCGCACGGGTACCCAAACTCATCACCAAATGTATTATTTTGAAGCGTGCAGTGTTCAAGACGATCTGCAGGATTTGGATAAGCTGCTACCAGGTCTTCACATGGATCAGCTTCTTCAACCGGCATCGAACCATCATCTTGAGTATTATCCTCGTCTGCAACCATTGCGGCATCAGTATCTGTTGTGTCATCACTTTTACAGGCCACAAAAGCCATACAGCATAACAATAATCCAAAAGCACTTAACTTCGTAAAAGAACGCATTAGACATCAACCTTTTGACCATCGAATTGCTCAGCAAAAGATTTAAGGGCACCGTTCAGGCGAGCACGCATTTCATCTTTCACTTTTGCAGATGGGTTTTCGCGAATATCACTCAATAACTGGCCTTGTTGCGAACGTAGATAATCACCAAGCTCGAGGACATAACGTTGAACTTCGCCTGTCGCATATTCACGAATCCATGTTCGGCCTTCGCCGTTGTCTTCGGTTGCAGCATAAATGTAAATCACTTGTTCTTCGACTGGACGTGGTTGGTATTGCCCTTGCTTCAACATTTCGAAAAGGCGTTTACCATTTTCGATTTGCTCAAGTGTTGATTTATCAAGGTCAGAACCGAACTGTGCGAATGCTGCGAGCTCACGATACTGAGCAAGATCTAGACGCATGCGACCAGCAAATTGTTTCATCGGTGCAATTTGCGCTGCACCACCCACACGAGAAACAGACAAACCAACATTCACAGCAGGACGCTGGCCTTGGTTGAACAAATCTGTCTCAAGATAAATCTGACCATCTGTAATCGAAATCACATTTGTCGGAATATAAGCAGACACGTCACCTGCCTGTGTTTCAATAATCGGGAGTGCAGTTAGTGAACCACCGCCTTTCTTGATTTCAGGGTAGGCTTTGAGCTCTTCTTCGTTTGTTGTAATCTTCGCTGCACGCTCAAGCAACCGAGAGTGTAAGTAGAAGACGTCACCTGGATACGCTTCACGCCCTGGCGGACGACGAAGCAACAAAGAAAGCTGACGATAAGCAACAGCTTGCTTTGACAAATCATCGTAAATAATCAACGCATGCTCGCCATTATCTCGCCAGAACTCACCTAAAGTGCAGCCAGTATATGGCGCAAGATATTGAAGTGGTGCTGGGTCAGAAGCATTCGCTGCGACAACGACGGTGTAGTCCATCGCGCCAGACTTTTGTAATCGCGACACGACCTGAGCAACGGTTGATTGCTTTTGCCCAATCGCGACGTAGATGCATTTCACACCGAGGCCTTTTTGGTTGATGATCGTATCGATGGCCACGGCAGTTTTACCAACCTGACGGTCACCAATAATCAACTCTCGCTGACCTCGACCGATCGGAATCATACCATCAATCGCTGTAATACCTGTTTGCAAAGGCTCAGAAACCGGCTCACGGGCAATAATACCAGGTGCTTTTGTTTCAATATTACGTCGCTCAGTATTGGCGATATCACCTTTACCATCAATTGGGTTACCGAGGCCATCAAGGACACGCCCCAATACACCATCACCAACAGCGACATCAGCAATGCGTTTTGTCCGCTTGACTGTATCACCTTCACGAATACCTGTATCAGGTCCCATAATCGCGATACCCACGCTGTCTTCGTTGAGATTCAAGACAAGCCCTTGAACACCATTTGAAAACTCAACAAGCTCACCAGCCTGTACATGCTCAAGCCCATAAACACTGGCAACACCATCACCAACAGTCAAAATCGAACCTGTTTCAGCGACTTCTGTTTTCTTATCAAAATCTTTGATTTGATTTTTGATGATTCTTGAAATTTCCTCTGCTCGTAGTTGCATTTAATACTCCTTGCCAGAGCCTGGCATTTCCTTATTTCAATAAACTTCTTTCTAATCTGTTCAAGCGCCCTTCTAGGGTGCCATCCAATACCTCGCCACCGACTTCTGTTTTGAGTCCGGCAACAAGGTTTTCATCAATATCTGTTTCAACGACAACCTCACGGCCTGTCTTGGCTTTCACTTCTTTGACGACATTCGCGAGAACAGCGTCATCGAGCTTTTTGGCAGATGTTATTTTCAAGCGAACACGCTTCATGAGCTGATCCGCTTCTTTGACGAATGCCGTGGCCACTTCGCCAACGTGTTCAAGTCGACCTTTTGTATTCAACAACAATAAGACACGTTCTGTGACATCTGACATTTTGTATTCTGAGACCAATGCCTTGATAACCCCTTCTCGATCTTCACGTGAAAAAGAAGGATTCTTTGTCAGTGCTGATAGTTCTGATGACGCTGCAACAGCCGATGAAAATGCACTTAATTCGTCTTTCACACGGTCGATCGTCCCTTGGTCGTCAGGGGCAATTGTTTTTATCGCTGCTCGAGCGTAACGTCTGGCAATCGTTGATTGGCTCATTATTGCGCTCCTTGTTGGCTCTGACCGATTTCACCAACAAAATCTTGTTCAAGTCGTTGATGATCACTATCAGATAGTTCGGATTGGATTTGAGCACGTGCAGACTTAAATGCTCGGCGAATCAAATCATTTTTAAGTTCAAGCTCGAGCGCATTTCGCTCTTGCGTGATGGTTTCTTCAGCATCATTCCGAATACGTTCAGCCGCTGCTTTTCCAGACGCTTCAAGGCGTGCTTTTTCTTTTTCGCCTTGCTGTTTAAAGTCCGCTTTGAGTTTGGTGATTTCTTGATCAAGTCCTCTCAAGCGCTCTTCAAATGCAGCACGTGCCGCGTCAGCTTCAGCTTTCGCTTTTTGAGCCTTTTCGATGGCATCTTTGATTTCGACATGGCGGTCAGCAACATATGCTTTGAGCTTTAAAATGCCAAACTTATAGAGCACAAATGCAAATACACTAAACGTCACGAGCATCCACCCTAAGTCGGGTGCATGAGAATCACTAAAAGTTGAAAAGAAGTTTGTCACATGTGCATCACCGGATGCCATGGCTTGTGCAGAGAAAAGTAAACCAACAAGACTCAGACCGATTCGCATTTTAAGCACCTCTTCCTAGAACTTGACGCACGACAATTTGGGCAAGCGCGCCTGACTCACTATCAAGTTGCGCGGTCAGTTCTGACTTCATTTTTTGAATATCTTCTTTGGCGGCTCCGATCTGACTTTGTGCGGCTTCACGTGCTTGCTCGACATACGTTCGCTCAACTCGAAGGCCTTCTTCTCTAAGAGATGTTAAGACACCGCGTGCTTCGGCATTTGCAGCTGACATTTTATCATCGATCTCTTGCGCTAAACCGGCGTTTGATGCGGTCAGATCATGAGCCAATTTTGCGGCCCCAACGATCTTCTCTTCACGACTGTTGAGTGTTTTAAGTAGTGGTTTAAAAAGGAAAAAACGCAACCAGCCATAAAGCACAATAAACAGGCCGAGTTGAAAGAGAACGGAAATATTGAGTTCCATAGGGATCCCTCATCGAAAGTTTGCTTATCTCTACAAACACACTTTCTGAGTGTCAACGGGCATATTGCGTCGATCGATTAATTAAGTCATAAAAACGATGGAGAAAATCGATATGCCAGCACCTTCTTTTGAAGAATATGACAATCCGTTCATACATTTTGGTGCGTGGATGAATGCATCCGAAAAATTGGATTTAAAAGAGCCTTTTGCTGTGACACTGTCGACTGTTTCCTCATCAGGTATTCCTGATGCGCGTGTTGTTTTGATGAAAACATTCTCCGAAATGGGATTTCGTTTTTTCACCAATAAAAAGAGTAAAAAAATAAGTGACTTAAATCAAAACCCAAATGTGCATCTTCTTTATTATTGGGATCAACTACATCGGCAAGTACGGATTAACGGAACAGTTGCGCCTCTGACTGATGCCGATTCAGACATATATTGGCGCAATCGCTCCATTAAAAGCCAGATCGCTTCGATGCTGAGCCAGCAAAGTCAGCCAATTCAGTCATCGGACGCACTCTATCAACGCGTCGATGAATACATAGAGGAAAATGGACTCGAACCTGTTAAAAGGCCTGAATTTTGGGGTGGTTATAATATTATGCCAACTCGATTCGAATTTTGGGATGGTGGAGAATATCGAATTCATAAAAGAAAAGTTTATGAACAAGAAGCCTCTGGTTGGCGTATTTCTTATTTAGCGCCATAAGCTGATTCGTTTGAAATGAGACATATCGGATCATCATCCGATGCAGCATCTCCATTTTCGATTACTATATATATTCGGAGGGAGAAATGATCACACGGCGGCAACTATATTTACTTGTATTTCTGACACCACTTCTCATCGCTTGTGGAGAAGATAGTGTCGGGGAATATACACCGAATCCAGAAAATAACAATCAGCTCAACGAAACACCTGTCTGTGGAAACCGCGTGCTCGAAAATGGCGAAGAGTGCGAAGATGGCAATACCAACGACGGTGATGGCTGTAGCGGAACATGCATAAGAGAAGGCACCGAACAAGAGCCCGTATGTGGCAATGAAATCATCGAGGCCGGTGAAATCTGTGATGATGGTAATACTGAAGATGGTGATGAATGTTCGTCGAGCTGTCAACCGACAATCGTTGAAGATGATACACTTCAAGTCGGCGAGACATGTGTGCCCGGCGAAGATACCTGTGCTTTTGGCTCGCTATGTGCTCGCATCGCCCAGATTCATGAAGAAGCAGAATTTAAATGTACAACAACCTGCATTGGCCCAGAACAATGCCTTGTCGGAGACGCCTGTTTAAATGTTGGTGTTGTTGAAGATGCCCAATACACAATGGACTATACTGGCGAGTTTTTGAATAATCGTTCAGGATTATGTGCTCCAGCAGCCTCTCAGAATCAGCTATACCGAGTTAGAATTGATTATGTGAAAATTTCCAACCTCTTTGACTCTGGTGAGCTGGAAGGTGCTGGACCAGATGTTATGGTTTGTATCGGCGACTTACCCTCTTTATCAGGCCTGACAGATAATATTGAAATTGCGCGGTTTGGTCTAAATCGATGCGTATATGGCGAATCTGATACTTTTGAGGTTAGTAATTTAGGTGAAATTAGTGATTCTATCACAGCAGTTGAACTTTCAAATGCGGAAGTCAGTATTATTGATCAAGATGGATGGGTCGGAGACGGCTTATCTGCGAACGCCGATATCATTGTATCGGATATTGGATTTAACCTCGACCCTATTGGTCTGATGCGTGTTGGCGAATCAATGCAGCTGGAAGGTAATGCAAATAGTTTTACTGGCGGTCAGAACAAAATTGATTTAATTCGCATGTCGATCATTCGCGCCGAATAAAGTCTTAGATATTAACCAAATTCATAAGAGCCGGTTCGGCTCTTATTTTCTTTTCCTATTTTCTTTTTAAGCCACCCTGCTTAAATCGTGGCGAACGCATTGGACCCGTGAGGTTAAATGGAATCTTTCCATCATCATTTTTAGCACCTTCAATAAATGAAGCTGCCATTGGCATAATGCCTGAAAATCCTTTTTTATCAGATAGTGATGGTTTGATATCTGCGAGACCGTCTAGCCTTAAAGAAGACATATTTAATCTTCGGGAAATCCGAATCGTCCCATCTAGAACTGCTTCGATATCACCCCCGACCAAACCAAGCCCTGAAACAGTGCCTTTTCCTTTATCAAGCTTCACTTGACCGAGTAGATTTCCAAGATTCACCACATCCATTTCTTGATTTTGAAGCATCATCGCCCCCATGCCCGCACCAGGGATTTGACTGATCAAACCTAATGGAAATGCCCCTGGTCCCAACGTCAAATTTGTATTCTTCAGGTTAATTGAGCCTGACGCCTCTTTACTTGGGTCTTTGCCAAAAAATAAGTCGATATCCCCATTCAGGTCTCCGCCAAGCGGTGTACCCAGATAGGCATCATCTCCAAATGCTTCAGAGAGATGTATATTTTCCATGTGTCCCTTAATCGAACTCAAATTGTTTTTCGAACCGAATCCGCAACTGATATCGAGTTCTCCACCATAGAGTTTAGCGAGGACATCAAGATTGTCTGGCTTTCCATCAAAGAGTCCAAATGGGCTTGTGGATAACCTGAGGCTGTCGACTTCGAGACTAACTGGCATGGCATCGCCTTCAGCAGGCCAAGTGATGTTGACCTTCTCTGCACGTACACCGAACCCTGATGTTTTGAGAGCACCGATTTGAACTTCAGGTTGTTTTTCGGGTGTTTTCAGCTGCTGTTCAATTAGGTTTTCAATTTGTGGGCGCAGTGTATTCAACGGAAAAAAGAAGATTAAAGCACAGGCGAATACAACCCAAAATAACAACGAAAACGCAAAGAACTTTCCAAGTTTCGCAAATATCTTTTTCATCATGATGATTGCTTTCCTTTAACCCAAGTCACCGCTTCGACATTTTTGATATCGAGTAATTCAGGTTCATCAAATCGTGTTTTGACATGGAGCTTTTCGATGTGTATCGAGCGTTTATTCGACTTGCCTTCAATCTCTTCGAAAAATTTGTGCACTTGGTCAACATCTAGTTTCTTCACATTTTCGATCTGGACACGCTTCTGCTCCACATCTGTCCCTTTGACGGGCTTACTTTTTTCATCGAGGTCCTTGAGTTCGAAGCCAGCGGCGCCGGCCGCTTTTGAAATAGTGGTCAGCAAGCTTGTCTTACCACTTTTCAGTTTTTGCTCAGCTTCCTTTTCTCGGGCTACAGCTGCCCGGTAATCGGGGCCTATGCGATTGATCTCATCAATGGCGTTTTCATATTTTGCAATATCTTCTTCTAAACGCTTTTGCTTTCGCTTCATAAAGACCGAAGACAATACAATCACAGAGACCAATGCAACACATGCGGTGATCACCAACAGTCTTTTTTCACTGGCCGATCGCGCTGACCACATCTCGGAGAATCGGCTTCGAATATTATCTATCAATTTCATTCTTCTTCTCCTTTATCACCGTCGGCGGCTTCTTCAGAAGGGTCTTCTGCATCAACTTCTTCATCAACTTCTTCAGTCTCCTCTTCATCCCCCTCAGGCATATCAACCAAGGCCGGGTTTGATATAATATCAGGCGTCAGTGCCGACCCAATCATTGGATTTCGAATCGCTTTCAATTTGCTTTTGACATCGTCACCTGGGCGACGTGGCCCACTCGGCGGACCGGATTTGCTATTCACATCATCTTCATATGGCATACGATTCTTCAAATCAGCAATATTCTTTTTCTCGCGAAGTGATTTCCGTGGCTTCGTGCGTTTCGTGAGCGCTGGCTTTTTGACCGACTTCCGTTCCGGCCTTTTGGGTGACGCCTTTGCTGACCGTGCGCGTGGCGGTGGTTTTGAGCCGACTGTTTCGTACTCAATATCCCCAGGCTTTGCCAAACAATCAATTTTCGCGCTGATAGCAAACTCATAGCCATCTGCAAGTTTGCGGGTTTTATCTTTTTCAAGCTCAGTTAAACATCGAACTTGATTCAAATTATTGAAAATACTTTCAACCAATTCGACCTGCTCGACTGTGCCTTTCAAACGGAAATTTTCCTGACTAATCACAATTTCTTTAACTTTTCTTTTCTCCCCTTCTTTATCCTCAGGAACAGCTTTAGCGACATCTAGATAGATATCGACAGCAGAGGTTCTCGGGAACTGGAAACCTGTGGTGCCATCAATTTTTTCGCGCAAACTGTCTAGGCACGTTTGTGGTGATAAGTCAGGGGCACCGGTGATATTTTGACACAAGGTCTGAAATTGTGCTTTGGCGTCTTCATGTCGTTTGACCAACACTCGATTTTTGGTGATGCCAATTCCCATAAACAGGACGAATAATGATAGGAGCCAGAGTCCAAGTGCCGGCGCACGCTCACGCATAAACTCGAGAGACCCTTTCCAGGCATAGTCGCCTTGTCTTAGGTTAAATGTCGGAAAATGGTTATCCAACCCGAGCCCTGACACCGCATAGGCGACACTTTGTGCTGCTTGCGGGAAATACCCCTGCGCTTCAGCATCAGCAACTGTTTGCGCTGCCGGTGCAACCATACTCAGCCATGAACGAAGCTCTTTAAATGGCTCGACATGAACATTCAACTCTGCCTGAAGATAATGTTCTAGGTTATGCACTCGGCTCCCGCCACCGGTTAGTATCAATCGTTCGATGTTCACATGATGGGTTCGATGCGCCTTATGTACAATTTGGCGGAGCCGTTTCACCAATGGGTCAAGTGCCCCTTTGATCGCATCACTGGTGACTTTTTCTTCAGGTATAGACCCAAGCCTATCCGCAACTTCAATAAATGCATGCTGACTTTTCTGACGCTCGACCTCAATAAATGAACGCCCCAATGCTTTGGCAATTGCCATCGTCATATCTCGGCCACCGCGACGTATCGTATGTGCCGCGAGTATACGTCTCGACCCGAGCAAGCAAACATCTGATGTTGTTGCACCAATATCAAGCATGAGAACTGCCGGTGCTTCCCCACTTTCAATTGGTGGTGTTGATATATGATGACGACTCAACGTTTGATAAAGATGAGACAACACAGTTGAAGAGGGCTCGATTAATCGAGGCTCAAGCTCAACTGCGTGACATACACTTAGTACGTTTTCAATCGCTTCTTTCTTCACAACGGCGACATCAACCGTTGCGCGCTCCGCACCATCATCAAGTAGCTGAACATGTGTAAGCTTCCAGCTGTATACGACATCTTCAATATCAAATGATATTTGATCAGCCAATTCGAAGGCGATGGTCTGTTCGATTTTCTTCTCGTCACGATACGGAAAGGTCAGTTGTTTAATCGTGATGTCCTCTCCGCTGAGCCCGACAACATGGGTATCGCCTTCAAGGCTTCCACGTGCTTTTAATGCCTGTAATGCCTTAAGGGTTGCCCCAGAAAGGGGGCGACCTAATTCGTCGAGTTCAAGCTGAATGGTGTCATAGCCCACCACCTCAAAGCCAAGCTCTCTCTTGCCTTGTAATACATGTGTGACATGAATCGACGATTGTCCAAAATCAATTCCGACTGCTTTTGTCATAGTTCACTTTCCTTCTCATCTCGTTCTAATTCTACAGAATCAAACGAATCGTCATCTTGAATATCGCCACCGGCTTCTCCACTGAGCCCACCTGTCAGCATGCCTGTAACACCACCACCTGTTCCAGCAGGTATAGGTAATACACTTGAAAAATAATATCGCTCTTCTTCACGACCCGCGAGACGCATCACCAGTGTGAGAGTGCGCTTAACATCACCTGTCTGACCAGTACTACGCAACGTAAAGGTTCGCGAAGATTCACCGATATTGTCTCCGCACTTTCCTTTATCGACAGCAAAAGGTGTTTGTGTCGGACCGCCGATTTCAAGGTATTTCATAAAACCTGCCGCATCTGGTGTCTGACAGAATGGTGTGTCAACTGCTGCATCTGGGTTGAATGCACCGCCGCCAGAAGAGCGACACATAAACCAGCCTTGCACCATTGTTTCCATCCATAACGGATCAGCCAAAAGCGGGTCTCTGTTATCGGATGCACACACACGAATCAATGATTCGACCACTTGTTGATCTGCAGATAAAATATTCACCTTCGTATCGCCGTAAATCGAAATACTATCAGCGAAAGCTTTCATATGGGCATCTGACATACCGGCAATCATTCGAAGTTCCTGCGGCGAGACAAAGAAATCATTTCTTGGCTGGACATCATCATTGTCATAGGCGCGATACGGTGCATCTTCAGAGCCCCCACTAGAGCGTCCCCAATCATTTTCTTGATCGTCACCATTCGTTGCAGATGTATTTTGATCGATCCAATCAAAGATATTCGCAATGAAGTCTGAACGGGACACACGGTTACCATATGCATCCGGCTCATCGAATAGAAAGTCATAACGCTCAGGTTCAACCAAAGCAAAGAGACGTTGTGCGATCGCATATCGCTGTGCTTGAGATCCTGTTGGACTTTGCCAATTACGAAGAGACACACTCTTCCGCTCTTCATCGGAGATATCAACGTGAAAAGAACCTTCAAAAGCACCAAATCCACCTTCGGGTATTTCAAAATGATTTCCATCAAAATGTGAAGCAACGGTATCGTCAAGGGACTCACTGCGTTCGACTTGTTCATTGATCGCAGTGTTTCGCTCACTATTCTTTTCGCCGCGGGTTTGTAGAGACTCGCTCACATCAAGCCCAAACATCGACTGAATAGAGCCATCCGTCAGCCCTTTTAAAATACTGCTATCAAGTGGGATCAGCTTCCAGACTGTGAAGTCTGGCAATGGGAAACCAAGCTTCGCCACTTTCGTGAGCGGCTTTTGAAGTTTCGCTTGTGTTGCCGTAATCAAACGTGCAGCTTCAAGTCCACTGCGCGCAAGCATTTCCGCCTTGAGACTATCTCGATGATAGATGGCCATCTTATAACGCACAGTTTCATTCACACTTAAGTCTGTGATCAATACAGAAATAACCACCAAACCAATCATCACCATCAGCAAAGCCACACCTCTAGGTGGCGACTTGCGTCGAATGGGTTGTTTGAGTTCGGCTAAATATCGATTCACATTATCCTCTAGAGTTTGATTGAAATTGCACGTGGCAACCAAATTTTGGCCTGGGTTTGAAAAGTCTGCTCTTCGCCTTCATCATATGTCTTCATCGTAATGCGAATGCGCTCAGGTAGTTTACCGGTAAAACGACTATCAGTTGTGTCCCATCGATCGAGCCAATCTGTGTTTTGGGCATCCCAGAACTCAAATTGAATCGACTCAACATTAGGGCATAGGAGCTGCTCTCTGCCACCTTCTTCGAGCTCGTCGTCAGTATTTGTATCAACACGTCGCATCAGCGCTTCATCGCCAGAACGCGGGTCATGTCCCATATAATAAGCGATCTCGCGTTGATCGCTTTCTTTGGCATCTTGCTTCAGCGGTACATGCCCAAAAGCGGTGAAATCAATTCGATCATCAGAGCCAATGAGCCCAGAAACATAACGGACTTCGGAGCCGCCTGTATGATCGTCTAAGTACATCATTTCAATTTCACGCACCATACGATCCATTGCCTGTCTTATCAGATGCTGTCTGACAGACACTTTCTCAACGTCATCTTTGACATCGATCGTCGACGACATAATGCTTGTCAAAGATACCCCCATAAAAGCAAACAGCGTCAAAGCGATGACCACTTCGAGCAATGTAAAACCGGGTTGATATCTTCTCATCACGAAAGCCTTTTTAAAATGGTAAGTTAATATCAGGAATATTTTGAACAGCAGCGGTGTCGACAAGATGCGTGGTCACATCTAAGTAATCTGGCACATCACCATTGTGCCAACGAACAACAACGGTCATTTCACGAATCGAATCAGCAACAATGTCTGAAACCATTCCAACGACAGGTACAATCATCCCCATACCTATCCCCGCCATCGGATTGTTGGCAGCCGCATCCCCTGCACCACCTAAACCGCCTCCTAATGATGAAGCGGCCCCAAGTCCTTCTTCAATATCACCAGCAGTTGCATCTGGAAAATCTGGTTTGTAAACGTAGCACTCCCAGAAAAAATCAGGGTGGTCAGCATCACCGAAGTTGCCCTCTCTAGCGAAGTCATCATTACGAAAGCCCTTTTCCATATATGCTTGTTCACAGTCATATAATGCGGCCCGTGCAAGCCCTGTGGCGATCGTCAGATTTTTGGATTCTTCAACCATCACGATCGTTCGTCCACGAACATCACTCAGGTATGTCAGGCTTACAGCCAAAATCGATAAAGCGATGAGAATCTCAAGTAAGGTGAAACCACGTTCCGCTTTAGACTGTCGGGATTTCAGGTTGAACTTCTTCAACATAAACCTCCCCTGTCAGTGGTTGAATGACCAATACTAAAATATCATCTTCATCTGGCCCATCTTCAATCACGATATGTGCCTCTTCAGCATAACCATCTGTTGAAAAGAGCATGGCCACAACGCCAGTATCGACATTGCCT
>JAHDGS010000052.1 GCA_020627505.1 Myxococcota bacterium | reverse complement strand
TACTCATCGGCTAGTTTCGACTATTTCTCGCCGACCGGCGACGTGAACGGTTATCTTGTCTTCTGCGCGGTTGTCGTCGCTTCATTTTGGCGATTTCACAAACCAGCTTGAGATTCGCTTCGGCAGATGCCTTTTGCTCGACTTGAGTGGCGTCTGAATTAGATTCATTTGCAGTGGCATCATCTGAAGTTTTCTTTTCTTCTACGTTTGCATCTGTTGTTTGCGCTGCAATGGCTGGGTCAGCAGGTTGAGGTAATAAACTCATCGATGGACGTGGCTGGTCATGCAAGGCCGCAATCATAGGCGCTGCTTTGTCATGATCGATCTCGATATGCGAACTGGATGAACGGATACGGCCTCGGCCTGTAAAATGAACATCATCGATGCCAGATAGGTCGCTCATGACTTCCATGAGCTCGCCCAAGTTATCAATTCCATCATCGCGACCAAGCGTGACATAAAGATTAACTGGACCAATCTTTTTCACATGCGGTTGTTTTGGTTTTGGCGGCTCAGATCGTGCTTCAGTTGCTCGATCCTCATTTTGATCAGATTTGACCGCGTTGTCAGCAGATGCTTGAGATGACGATTCTTGACTGACATGTCCGTCATCTTGCGCGTTATCAGCATGTTTTCTATCTTTTTTACGCCGGCTATTGGTCGTCTTGTCATCGCGGTTGTCTTTCGCGTTTGACGCTGTTTGTTGACTGAAATATGTCCGAAGTAAAAAGGCAAAAACCTCGCTGACATCGCCCTCTTGAAGCATTGTTTTGGCAACATCGCGGTAAGCGCCGAGCTCAACGCCGTCAGCGGATTCTGAAAGTAATTGGGTGACACGTTCTGCTTGCATACCTGCCATCTCCTCTATTGATGGTAGTTTTAAATGAGTCAATTCGATATCGTATTGCTTTTTAAGCGCATCGATATGGGTTAAATATTTACCGCGAGCGAGCGCGATTGATTTTCCTGACTTGCCGATACGGCCTGTTCGACCTGAACGGTGTACATATGTTTCATTTGATTCAGGCATGTCATAATGAAAGACGAATGGTAAGTCGCTGATATCAATTCCACGCGCGGCGACATCTGTTGCAACCATAAAATCAAGTTCACCCGCACGCACTTTCTTTAAGACACGCTCTCGCGCATTCTGTGACATGTCGCCATTGAGTGCTGCAGAGCGGAAACCAAACCGCTTTAGATATTTACTGAGGGTTTCGGTGTCGCCTTTCCGATTGCAGAAGATGACTGCATTCCGTGGACGATGGTTTTCCAGCACAAGCAAAAAATTTCGCGTGTGCGCATAATCTTGATTGGCCTCATAAACGAAATGAGAAACCGTTTTTGCCTTAATGGTATCACTGCTTAAGTCGATTCGTTGCGGTTCATTCAGAAATGACTTCGCTGCGAGCTCAATGGTGGGTGGCAGGGTCGCAGAGAACAACATTGTTTGCCGGTTGTCTGGTAACGACCTTAGAATTTTTGTCACATCTTCCCAGAATCCCATCGACAGCATTTCATCGGCTTCGTCTAGAGTGGCGACTTTAATATGTGAGGTATCAATAGCGCCACGCCCGATTAGGTCTAGAACACGTCCTGGTGTACCAACAAGGATTTGTGCACCCTGCTCAAGGGCTTTCATTTGATGGCGAATACTCGCACCACCATAAATCGCTGCAATCTTGCTACCCGTTTCTTTCCCTATCTTCGTGGTTTCAAGTGCAACTTGATTAGCGAGCTCGCGCGTTGGGGTTAGAATCAGTGCTTGTGGTTTCTTGAGGTCAATATCAATGCGGCAATGCGTTGGCAGAGCAAAAGCAGTCGTTTTACCTGAGCCGGTGTGGCTCTGCACGATGATATCTTTACCGGTCAGTGCGACATCGAGAACGGCATCTTGAACCTCGGTTGGCTTTAAGTAGCCCATTGCAGAGAGTCCTGCCTTGATACCTGCAGGGATGGGCATGTCATCAAATGGCTTTTTACCCCACTTCATGCCGCCATCGTCGGTGCTGCTTTGAACAGGGCCAGTCGCGCCTTCTGTATCTTGTGTTGTCTCGACGATGTCTTCTTTTTCAGCCATTTAATATCCTACAGGCGTTGTTAAGCGTTTTAGAGGGTAAAAGCAAGCTGTTTAGAGTTCGATTATGTTGTGTGCTCTATTTTTGACTGTTGTGCTTCTGGTAAAGCGTTTTGAAAAATATCACGTATTTGTGCGACATAGGTATCAACATGGTCAGTTTGCCATGATGCTGTGTCGACAGGTGGTAGGAATTCAATATCCATTGGGCCTCCTACGAGCTTAAATGTTCGGCTTGGCCATGCTTGGTATGCACCAGAAAAGACGACGGGAATAATCGGCAATCCGGTCGCAATCGCAAGATGCACGAAACCCTTTTTAAAAATAGATAAGCGACCATCTTTAGAGCGGGTGCCTTCTGGAAACATAAAAATGCCCAAATTTTCTGCTCGGACATAGTCACCCAGTTTTTTCATACCTTGAATCGCACTTTCTCGATTCGAACGATCGATGGTGATGCTGCCTGAGAGATAATAGATTTGACCGACAATTGGGTAGCGAACAATTGTGTCTTTGGAGATGGCGACTGTCCCATAAGGGGCAATGCCTGGAACCAAGAGTAAATCTAAAACGGAACTGTGGTTGGCGACAAAAATAGCAGGTTTGTTTCGAGTCGCAGCTTCAAGTCCCTTAATGGTCAGCCTGATACCCGAGCATTTGGCGGTCCACATAAAAAAGGTGTGACCAATAAAATTACACCATAAAATCCGAAGTTTGCGGAATGGGAGCAATAAAATCAAAATAGGCAGTGCAATGACACCGCCTATGAGCATCACACAGAACCCTGCCGCAAGTTTTAAATATGACATCGGATGCTCCTTAATAGTGTGTCTGATTTGGGCATATCACGAGCGAACAAGGTTTGTAAAAGTCAGAGAAAGTGTTTCGTCACTTCCCGCATCACAGCGAATAAAGTCACGATCGTGAGGTCCGCCTCGCATGATGTCTTCTGCTTGTTCGGACATCCACGTGACAATGGCCATATCGTCGATGATAAAGTATGTGTTGTGTTGTAAAGCCGGGTCGCCACGAAATGTCACACGAAACGCGCGAAGGTCATCGAAGCGAATATTCGCACCTTTGACGAACGGTAAATCAGCCGTATAAACAAATGGGGCAAATGCGTTATCTTTTCCGAAAGGAAGTTGGGCGGTTCTCCACGAGGCCGCATTCCGTTGCCCAAACTGACGATTTTCCTCTGCCGCCAATAAATCAATTTTAAGTTGAACAAGTGATTCAAGTTCGCCCGATGCATAACCTAAGAACGAGACATCGAGGTTCGGCGCTTCTTCGGTAAAAGCATATGCGCGAACGCGCGGCCGAAAAGCAGAAACTGTTTGGCTGTTTTGTCGCGGTGTCATCACCATACAAAGAGCACCATGGCCGCGATGCGTTTTGTAGCTGCATGGAAAAACATTGGTTGGACTATGGTACCAATGTGCTTGCTCTAAGATATCGCCATCGGTGTCGATATCTTCAAAATCACCATATATCATGATGTCAACACCAAGGTGGGCTGCTTGACAATTCCCTTCAATATTTGAGAGCCAACTGTTGATAGGGCGAATACCTCGGGTGTCGAAGTATAGATAATTGTCATCTGTCACGGTTGCTTTGAGTTCAATTTGATGTGTTTGTTCGACCCACTCATCGACTTCGGGGGCATCTTGTTTATAAATATGCACAACGCGACCATCAGGAATCACAGTTGCACCATAACCGCGACTATAATAAACGAGACGTCTGAGGTGGTTGTCCAGGGTTTCGCCAGTCAACATTCTTGGAATGTAATTCTCGATATACATGGGGATGCCGGTGGCATTTTCCCAGCCATCAACGCCAACATCGATTTGAAAGAGTAAGCCGACAAACGTTTCATGACGTTGTGAGTCGAACACAAAGTTGCCGAGGCTATGGGCAATTGGAATCCCGTTGGTCATCCCAAAGCCCTGCGGGGCATGAGGGTGATGTGCGACGACGACGGCAGCACCGTAAGATACGGCCTTGTCAAACGTTGAAATCTGAAATGAACCTGGGCCGCGCGCATATTCTGTACCAGTATGTGGAAGTGGAATCGGAATAATGCCTTCTTCAATCATCGCTTTTGTATGCGCTTCCATTCGATCAAATTCGCGTAGGTCAGCCGCACCGCCTTTGTCGGCGTTTGCCACATACGAGATATCATGTTTTTCGCCTGCGATCGACGTTGCACTCAAAATACCGAACCGCAAATCCTTATGTTGTAATATCGCTGGTTTCCAGGCCGAGATGTTATCGAGGCCAACGCCAGACCATGCGAAACCTGCATCTTCAACAGCGGCGATTGTATCGAGTGTGCCTTGGTCGAGATAGTCGAAGGTGTGGTTATTGCCAAGGGCAACGTAGTGAATATTGAGATCGTGCAGTGCTTCGAGACTTTCAGGTAACGTAAAGTAGGCGAAGTCTTTTGCTTCGTGTGGTGTTGAAGGATCGTTTGTGACAACAGATTCAAGATTTGTGATGTTTAAGTCTGTTGCAGAAAAAAGAGGAATCATGTCTTTCAAAACAGCTCTAGAGTCTGGGAGCGGGTTAGAAGCTTTAATCAAGGCCTCAGGATCATCCTGTGGGAATTGATCTCTGACAGATGGCATCTTTTCAAAGTATCGACGTCCAAGCATCAAGTCACCTGTAAATAATAGACGCGCTTTGCCTGAGATTTTTCTATCCATGTGAATGAGACCGATGTCGACGACATCCGTTCGAAAAGGTTGGTTGTGGTAAGTACTCAATACTTGAGCACGAAAATCAGGGTGTTCGACGACAACAGTATAGTTCTGAAATGGTATGTCGGCAGAAACCCAGTCGCCTTGTTCATTTGTTTGACTGGTCCAATCTCCAATGGTGACCCGTGCCATGGCAATGGGTTGACCATCTTGAGTGACGACGCGGCCCGAGAATCGCTGTGTTGCTGTTTCAAGTCGTTGTCGATAAAGATGCTCAGCAGGAATAAGCCTATCTTCTCCAACGACAGGCCAACTCTCTTCTTTATGTGGCAGTTCTGGGAGTGGTTCGTAACATGCGATCAAAGTGATTGTTGAGATAAAGCAGAACAATCGGTATGTCGTGTAGATTAAACGTGAATGAGAGAAAAAGTCGCACATCTACTTCGCATCAAAGAATAAAATGAAACAAAAAGCCAACAAATTGTTACTAATTAATTTGGGCAGAAGTTTATAGCAGCAAGTCATAGATACTGCTTCATTCGCACGGGGACGTTGGGGATTAAGTTGCTATTCATTGTTACTTGCGACTCACCAAATAAACAATAGGGAGTCGATACCAAAATATAAGTTGAGCGATTTCTCTTTTTTTGACTGGCTGGGCTTGGTGTTAAGGGGGGTATTTAGATATATAGCCAAATATGTTGAGACAATCATGGTTTGAAACACATACCGTATGGGGGCGGCATCCGCAGTGGATGTTGTTGATGAGCTATGTGTTGATGATTGGCATCGGACTCACGCTGACCACAGGTCATATGAATTCATTTGATAGATGGCTCATTCGACAAAGTATTATGATAGAGACAGATGCTGAGCTGCCATTATTAATCGAATATCGAGATGCTGATGTCGAACAATATGGTTGTCCACCGCTCGGGCCATATGAATCTCAACGTTTCAAAGAAGTTGTTGAGCAAACCACCATCAGTCGTGTCGGTTTTTTAGGCGATAAAACAAGTTGGTGGGCATTAGACGCGACCCCTGACTGGATGTATTTTGAGAATATGCCAGGTGCTTTTCTTTTAGCACGTGAACAAGGGGTTTTTCGTCAAAAACACATTGTACCAGCCATTTCGTTTACGCAGTGGTTATCAGGAACAGTCGAGTCAACTGATGAGCATACCAATCAATTGATTGTGGCGATGCAAACCAGCCAGTGTGGGTACGGTTATCAGACAGAAACATATATGGGCGGGCTTGGTGAGACATATATGATGTGGGTAAATCGGTTTCATCGACATGCTTTTAAGTTGCCGGTGTATTGGTTAGAGGTTGGATTAATTTCCCTTTGGCTCCTGTTGCCATTTTACGTTATTCGTCGTTTTTCATGGCCATACTTTGTTGGGATGACCGTCTTATTTATGGTCGGGTGTTTAGTTGTTGTCGTTGGACTCAATCATCAAAAAATATTGGCTCCAGCGACACCATATATCGTTTCAGTGTGCGCAGGCATGCTGCTATCCGCATTTCGATTGGGGTGGACGAACCTGTCATCGCTGAGCGAACACTTAGACCGCACCAGAGCACACTTCGACATACCTATTTTTGAGAAGAAGCAATGGCATAGCGCACTAATTGTCACGCAATATCATAATGTACAACGATTTGTGATCGAGGTCGCTGACTTGAGTTGGGCTGAGTTGTATTTATTTGAGCGTGATCAAGAGCGAAGTCAACTGCAGCGAGTTGATACACCGGATACCGACACGTTTTCGACCCCGAGTCACTGTCGTTCTGAACACTTTGAACGACCTTTGGATAATCTCGGAGACGCGCTTTTTTTGACGCTCAAGAATGCGCCGTTTCGAGCGAGGCGTACATTCGCGATACCCATTGAATTGAATCAACAAATGTTCGGTTATTGGGTGATTGGCTTAAAATCTGAGGGTTCTTTAACAGAAGGCCAAATCAATGCCTTTCGTTCTTGGCGAGGTTTTATTACCAATATCGTTGGGCTGAAGAGAGTTGAAGAGGCGCATGTTGATGACCCAATTTTGACTCGATTTCGGCATACGGTCAGTTGGCTTCAAGATAGGCTAGAACGCAATACGCGCATGCTTTCGACTGAACCGTCAGGCCTCGCCCTTGTTTCTCTACGAGGGAGTTTTGGGTATCGAAACGACGCATTTGACAAGATCTTTGCACAGCTCAATATGACAGGGCAGGAAGGGGTCCTCGCATTTTTAGAAAGATTAGAAGTGCAAGATGCAGGAAAGGTGATTCGGCGCGCGCTTGAAGGTGAGTCGATTTATCTCGAGTGTCGTAATGGTAATGGGACGCATATTTTACTCGCGATAGAAGGGATTGCCTTACATTTTCACGATACCCATTTTGAAGACCAACATGCGAATACATCGTTGCTCTTTCAGGTCATCGATTTCAATAACTATGCCTTGCAACGAAGTGATAGAGCATTACTCTTCAAATTTGCTTTACCAAAATTTCGGAATTTAATTTCGAGCCTGGAGATGGCGTTCACTCTCGTTGAAGTTGAGTTTGAAGAACATGAAAGTGAGATGGGCGGTTTCGCCATGATGCAAATGCGACAGTTGATCGAAGAAATGACCGATCGGATGAATCAGCTCGGTATATACGCGACTGCTTCTAAAGTTGGGCACCTACCAAATGAAGAGCGCATATTCGTCAATGTCAAAGTGGAGATGGAGCGAATGCTCTGTCGCTCAGACGAGAATGGGCAAGTGGAATTGAATGGAACATGGCCAACATTTTTGCCGCCTGTCGTCGTGAGCGGACAGCGCTTGCGATCATTGTTAGGGCACCTGAAACATGGACTATGCCCAGACAATGAAGCGGCAACTGTTGCGTTTGAAATTGTTGATGGAGAAGACTGGCGCGTACGACTCTTCCCACCACATGGTACCCCGGCGTGGCTTGCGGTTGACCAAACGCTGGCGGGGCATTTCGAATGGCGAACGCAATTATTAGAATATGCAGAAGATGCCCATGTGCATATTCATATCGAAGAAGATATTCCGTCGCCACGTTATCTGGACGTCGGATTCGAAAAACTCTTTGGAGGGTTTTAAGTGTTTATTTTTCCAGAATATGGCTTCGATAATACCCTCTACATGCCAATTTTGTTCGGCTTGTTGTTTTTGCTTGCTGGCAATGAATTATTTGGATGGCCGCGAGACGGTTGGGTTGTGCCTGGCTATCTGGGGATGGTGTTATCGACGATGCCTGAGGCCGCCGCAATTATTGTGCTCGAAGCATTGCTGACATTTTATTTAGTTGTGTTCATATCTGAGTTTGGCGCTCGACTTGAATTATGGGGACGCTTCTTTGGACGAGAACGTTTTTTCTTGTTCGTCTTAGCCAGTTTATTTGTTCGATATGGTCTGGAAGAATGGTTTCTGAAGCAAAATGTGACATGGTTACGTGAACTATTCTTTCAAAATGAACTTGATTTTCGACAATTTCATTCGATTGGACTTGTATTGGTGCCGTTGATTGCAAATAGTTTTTGGAAGTCGGGGCCATTTTATGGATTACTTCGAAACGGTTTCTTGATGGGGCTCACCTTATGTGTTGTTCACTTCATCTTATTACCATACTCCAATTACTCGATCGAACTTTTTCGTTTGATGTATGAAGATGTTGCGATGCGATTCTCCGCAGGGTCTAAGGCCTATATCGTGTTGATTACAACGGCTTTGTTGGCTGCATTTTCGAATCTGAAATATGGTTGGGACTATAATGGTATTTTGATGCCAGCGTTATTGGCTGTCGCCATGTTTTATCCGCTCAAAGTATTGGCATCACTCACTGAAGCAATACTGACCGTCTTGATGTTCACGAGCATGATCAAATTACCTATCATCAAAAAGTTCAACTGGGGGGGGGGCCGGCAAGTTGTTGTTATCTTTATACTTGGGCTAGTCATTAAATGGGTGATTGCGCTGAACTTCAAACCCCTGTGGCCGGGCATGCGCATTACTGAATTGTTTGGATTCGGCTATGTCCTTCCTGCACTGTTGGCGATGAAGATCATTCAAAAGAGAAAATATGCTGTTGTCATTGGCCCAACGATTATCATTATCTTTTTTGGGTTTGTGATCAATCGTTGCTGGTCAAACATACTGTTGGGTTATTTGAACAACGCGATGAGCAAATACTGAGTCACGCGCACTTAGAAGGTTTATCACCTTATGATTATGGTCTTATCGGTATAGCGAATCACCAACCCGAAGTGATGGCACATGCATTCGAAAACGACACACATATATATATTCAGCATACCAATATGCTGAAAGACTTTTTCTTTCTAGCGGATATCGAATTGGCGTGTGAACGTATGAATGCATTGTTTTATCAAAAACAGAGCCGTTTACGGTGTGTACGACTGAACGGCACAGATACTTCGCCAGTTTTTGTTGTCGAAGAGCCTCGACAAGAGATTTTTAATCATTCAGGGTTTGGGCAACTCTATTTCTTTTCTGAAGGGGTGCCAGCAATGGCGTTTTCGACGCTATCTGATTCGCTGACGGAACGCTATGGCGTGTTGCGCACGCATCAGGCATTGATGACAAAGTACCTATATATTTCAGGAACACGTTCAAATGGTACTGATGGACAGCTCCGAATGCTGCTCAAAGGACTCTTAGGGGAGCAGCATATTATCGATATTGGTGTGCTCCCTAAAGGGGCTCAGTCTCGTTTCAATATTTCGACCAGATTACCTTCGGGTCTTTCTTTTGATGCACTGAGAGCTGTATTGCCGCATATGGTCTATGATTATGAAGCAGAAGATGACGTGACTGATCTGGCTGGAGGTCGCCTCGAGATACTGCTTTTGCAACAAGATATCGAATCGCTGCTCTTAAATAAAGAGCTGAGCATAGAACTCAATAATTGGGGGCGACGAGAAACACAGCCTGCAGAGATGGATGCGCATTTCAACTTAACAATCCATTTGATGACATCTGCTTTGAAGTCATGTCGTATCGCATATACGTCAAATGCATGTATGGCTGAACGACACATCGTTTCTCATCTCGCAGCGAGTATAGGGCTTCATTACGAAGAAGGTATATTTGAGCTTGGGGGGCAATGGATCTCAATTGGGTATGAACATGTTGATGGAACAGCGCAGCTGTATGTTATACATCGGCTTGAAGCGGATAAACCCCATGTCGTTGCCGTCGAACAGCCCCATGAAGTCCCTATCATGCAAGGATGGCGAGAACTTGAGTGGGGACAAGCATCAGCTTTGGTGATTGGGTTTGAGAAACACTATATTCATCAAATAAGAGACCGTATGTCACTTGTGACAACACGACTCGTTTCTGCTCGAGTAGATGAACAACCCAAAATTGTTTTTGTACGGCGGGCGAGCTCAAAATGTGACCTTCAAGATGTTCGAATACATCGTGTTGACGCGTGGGATATCAATTCATATTTAAACGTCACAGAAGATCGATGTCAGGGATTTGATAACCACAGTAGCTGGCGTATGTCACGTATGTTGCGACGCCACCCAGAGCAGCTGATTGAGGTTCATTTATATCCATATGCATCACGTCCCGCATACGTGCTCCAAGAAACACCTTTGACAAATATGGGGACGGTTTTAGAGTGAAGAACTTAGCTGACTGGCTATTGCTAACATTAATATTGATGATGATAGGTGTTTGCCTGCTTCTTTCCGAGGGGCAGAAAGATATCGTAGAGTTTGAAGAATCTGTGATGTATATGTATCATATTGAAGAAGGTGGTCTTCAATTCGATATTGATGGGTCCTTGAAGAAGATTTTTATATCAATTGTCGCGGAACATCATCTTGCGCCGAGAACAGAGCGGCATGTTAGAAAAGCAACGTTACAAGTGGACTGGCTGGATGCAAATAACAAAATATTGCAGAGTGCCTCACTTGAACTCGATATGTCATGTCGTCGGCCTAGCCCACATCAGCGTCTGGCGCCTTCATTTTCATTACCCAATCAGCCTACAAGGCTACTCTGTGAACCTCGAAGCCTATTTCTTGCGCGACCAGAACTGAAAGGCGTACGTTCAATTCGCTTAAGAAGTCTATCACAAATGCATAAATACGCTTGGCTTGACGCGATGTGGGTAAAAGCCTTTGGACTTGAGAGAAAAACATCTGATACTAATTTAAGTCGTGCGAGTTTATTACAATATGTCAATCGCAAGATGCACTGGCCATATTACTTTGACAAACATGTTCAGGATATTGTTCCCGAGCAATTATTTAATATGTTAAATGCGACATGGCGCTCAATAGAACCAAGCAAAATAAGTGAGGCGAAGCCGCCAGTTCTATTTAACCGGCTGCGTCCTTTGACCTCGACGCCAATTTCAGAACGTGCATACCAACAAGTGACCCAAGAGCGTGGCGTCATCTGGAATCTAAAAGGGGGAGGACAAGCGATGATAGAGTCCGAAGAACAGTTTATGCGTGTCTCAGTCAGTATTTATAATACTGAGAATATGATCGAGCATCGAGAAAATGTCCCTTTGCCTGAGACAATTGATCTTCCTGATTCTGCCGTTTCGATACACGCGATATTACACGATTCAAGTGGGCGTCAATCTGCTCGAATTCGGTTGAAATCGATGCCATATGATGTGTTGGGGTTACAGAATACGACGATGCTATATGATAATAAAACGGAGATGAGTTATGGTATGACTGTCCACCGAATATTTGACACATATCCATTACGTCCAGAAAATAAAATGTTTAAAGCGCAGATGGTTCTTGACGAACAAGAAGAACGGGATTGGTCGTTCTCATTTTTTAGAGAACGCCTGGCTTCAGACCAATCATATATAGAGGGGACGGAATTAAGGCATGTCGCCCGCGAGCCTCATGTCCCATATCCTGATACATATTGTCAGATTCGATTTAGTCAGGGGGTAGTGAATAAAGGTGTTTCAAAGCCTGTGAGTGATAAATGTGGAAGAACATTTCGAAAGAAAATCATGTGGCGAGAAGAACCACAACGGTTTTTTGATGATGCCGCATTCGTTGATGAGCGTACAGGACTTCAGTCAAGTCGCTCTTGGCGCGTGCGTCCTCCAGAAGGATGCCGGGTCGTATCACTTTCATGCAATCAGCCGCTTGATATTCGAGCTGTTGAGAGGCGACCTCAGTTAGAGAAGTTTTTACAAACTGATGAACGGGAGCGGATAAACACATATTATGGCGGTCTTGACTCAATTGTATATGCGCTGCCATTTGACAGATATTTTGATGTTGATGCACGACATTTGCCAAGCAGACAGGTTCGTACTGTGCCTTCATTTAGATTAAAAGAAACACCTGAACCCTATTATGGTCGCTATAAAATGGTATCACCATACGATGGTCAAGTCGAGCTGGTGTATATTGAAGCGCTGCCCGAGGGGCCCCAAAAAATGGCTTGGTGTGAAGTTCCTAAAAGCAGTCACTTGGGTGTGACGCTCCCTGTTGATAATCAGGCGGCATCGTCAGGCCTCCTGATCGCGAATGGGTGGGGGGATGATTCTGCACTAGGCGAAGATGTCACGTTCGTGTGGAATGGACAGATGATGAAGTCAATTGAGTTGAACGAGCTTGAACATACGCTTCGGATGCGCGCATTGACGCCAAGGACGGGGGAATTGCGCTTCAAAGGCGCTCCGGCCTCTACATGGTGGGTTAGGGCTGAGCAGGCGCAACGTCATTCAAATTGTCGTCGAGGGTTTTCAGTGCGGAAGCTTCTCCCAGGACAAAAAATGAGAATGCCTGTACCGGTGACTGGTCCCAATGGTCTCGCGCTCAATGTTGTTGCGTTTGCGGAACAGGACTTTTCAATGGCAGAAGATCAAGGACCTTCGATTGTAACGACCGTTTCAGGTGGACGAGAACAGTCAGGTATCTTTGATGGCCAAACGATGCCGCAAAAGCTGCATAACTTGAAAACGCTCGAGCAAAAGAAGTTTTATTTGAGTGAACATGCCCGCCCAATTCAGGCTTATAAATCACGCAGCGTTCACAAAATATGGCCTGATGCGGCAGGGCACCGGGTGTTTGAGGTAAAGAATACAGCTTCGTTTCCCATGTGGATCTATGTGATTCATCGTGGCGGCGGCCCACAGGCGCATGTTGTTCAAAGTCGCTATGAAAGAGCATCAACATTGTGATAGACAAATAAGAGATGAGACGATTAAGCGCCTTCCACTTAGATATATCGGTATGCACACTCGTTTTGGCATGTCTATTCGGACAAGGTGTGGTTGCCAACGTCGACCCGAAGAAAAGTCAGACTGAAATTGAGGCCAGTATTGTTCTGCTCAAAGATATCATCGACGTGCGTCAACGGAAGACCAAAATATATGTTGAAGCAGGTGCCAAGCGATGGAGGCGGATACGTGATATCGTTGGCCCACTTATCGAGCGGCCGCTGTGTTCAGATAATGGAACCGATATTTTGAATGAGCAGTTATTACCCATGGGTTTTGAGACGAAACGCGTCGGTCATGGGCAACACCAATACCGTTTGATACAAGAGCGGTCTGGACTGCCACTTCAGGGACACGGAATTTATATTTTTAAATGCAAATCACCACATTCGAAAGAAAATATACGGCGCGTCATTCAAATACCCCATGCCTTCTTTGATATGCACACCGAAACCATTGGCATCGAACTGTTTGTCAATGGACACTTCGACGCGTTGTGGGTGAACACATTCCATCGATATAAAGGTCGACGTGGCGAGAAAAAATCAGATGCCTTTCATATTGCCGATGCTGCGCATAACAGGGCGCATATCTTTCATGCGGTTGCGACGGGCGCTGCGCATGCATCAGTGAAGCAAGAATGGTTACAGATACATGGATTTAAAGAACGTGCAGGTGACCCGGATGTGATTCTAAGCTGTGGAGAACGGGTTGTGACAGACACATGTCTCACACGACTTGCGCGATATCAAAAAACAGCACCGCATTTAAATAGTCTCATTTACGATCAGGGTAATCACCGGCTCGGTGGGACGACAAATGTGCAGGGGCATCTATCAAGACATGCGCAGATTCAATTTGTTCATATTGAGCTCTGTCAAAAAGTGCGCCTCGATTTGAAGAGAGGTGCCAAAAAGATTTTCCCATGGGGGAATATGTGAGTCATTCGCGTATTCGTTTCATGCAGTCATATTTAGGGTGTGGATATCTATTCACATTTATATGGGCGTTCGCTTTTATATCATGGGGCAATGGAAAAGCCGATTGGCCTGAAACTGTCAATATTGACTTCATTGGTGAACAGCTGTTTGAGAAAGAGGTCTTAGCCTGCCGTGTTTCAAACGGTGTTATCGAGCAATGTTGGGATGCAAAATCAGAAAGAAAGATGGGTGAACATATCATTCATTCATTTACGACTGTGTTTGGACGTTCATACTATCTGAAATGTACCGATGATGTGCCTGACAAAGAGATCGAGGTGGCCGGTATCGGAACATCAGGTGGTTTTGCATGGCAAAAAGCGGCACTCGAACAAAATGGAAAATACAGGCATATCCGCTTGCCTGATATAGGTCGCCAAGGGCGAATTGTCGTGCGCTCAAACAGCATCGATTTTGGTCAGTGTGATGTGCTGGAAGAAAGATGGGCCCCAAAATCGGATACAGTCTATAGGTGGATCCATCAGCAGCTCGACGGTCTATCCGCCGATACGTTACGTCAGATATTGAACGACTTAGGGTGGCATGTAGAGATTTCAGCCGCTCTGAATAGAGTCAGGACAATCATCGAGGATCTTGTTCGCACACACGCGCCCGCCCAAACGGGTCATCATGGGAAGGAATATGATGTTTTCTCGGGTGAATACATCAAGTTCACACCGCTATCAGAAGTCGAATCGCCCCAACATGGTGCGTTAACAATGTATGATATTGTTTTAAAGGCGAGCCCCAATAACATTGCTTCATTTAAGACGCAACGACAAGCAATGATTGCTTCAAGGAAAACGGACGCATTTGCAATTTGTTCTCGAACCGAGACGTCGCCTCAACCATTCTGTGAGTCCATGCCCAAAGGGTTGCTGTCGGATAATATGTCGCCTTTTGATGAGGCGCGGCTTTTAAGTCGAAATGGGCGATTGCTCACACGTATGATTGTTTCTGCCCAGCAACAGATAGAGATACCTGCGGCATGGCGTTGGCTCGAACCATACGTTTTTGTGCGTACACATCGTTGGTCATCCAATTATATTTTTCGGAACGAACAGCGTTCCGTTCAGCAATCCATATATGCCAGAACGTGTGATGGCACAGAAGCACGGACTCGACGACATCCGCCTTATTCTATCCCATGGATGTTGCGTCAACTATTGCCTACAAACCCGCGTGGTATGACCAATTGTGCCTTGATTCATTATCCGTATTGGCACCCAGGGATTCGTCATGATGCTCAATCCAAAGGCGATTTTGAACGAAGACTTGTGATTAAAAAGGTCACTGCGCCGCCATCTAGTTTTCCGGCTGATATCGTTTTTTGGCATCGCATCAATGGGCAGACAAAGCTTAGGAGCGAACAGGCTGAGGGCACGAAGCGATTGATGTTGTCGGGTCAGCCTGGAGAAATCTGTCAGATTCGGCTTAATGAATATCGGTATGAAACGCTGATATCTAAGCAACCATTCTTTATGGATGTGCCGGCCGAAATATCAGCGATTCATATCGACACCGCTGATTTATGTGATGCGTATTTATCTGTTGGGCCAGCTTTCGTTCAGCCCGATCAGGTTGACCATTTATATACAATGCGATGGCTTACACGGCTCATTCCTGGTGAAAAAATGACATTTGCGGTTCCGCCAACAAGTCGATACATGCGTCTAGATATTCTGCCTGATACCAATTCAACTGATGTGTTATTGTCCCAGAAAATAGAACAACATTTTGATACGCACAATGCTCAGTCCCTAACATTTGATTTTGCATCAGCCGATACCCATCCGGTGCGTTTTCAACAAGTGGTACCCGATGCCAGGTCGTACGTAATTCATAATCCGATGGAGCATCATATATATATTGATGTTCGATTTTCACAATGGTTTCCGCTAGCAGAAGAGATCGCCAATATATCCAGCACAAATCAACCTGAAAATATCGTTTCTCAACTGACACAGATATCCTCTCAACTCTTTAATGAGGACAATACGCAGGCCATTACTCAAGGACTCAAAAAACGAATAAACCTATACTTAGCACTCGCTGCTTTTAATGAGGCTTATCGAGACATGATGCGTATAAAGCAGCAGTGTACATCCGTTGACTGCTTAGAATTACACACAGAACTACGTCAGCTATTTTCTGAAAAACTACGTGAATTTCATGCGAAGGAAGGTGGGCGAATTCCTTTAAAATTAATACCGATTTCAGAAAAACGGCGCGTGTCGAAATTCAATGGCGCTGATTTGCCAGAGAAGATAAGGGCGATGCTAAAAAGAGAGGACTGGAGTGGCATTGCTTCATCGGATGATTTTTCCCAGCAATCATATTTCTTTCGAATCTATGTCATGACCCAGTTGGGCGATCTTCAATCAGTTTATCATTTGCACCTCGATGAACTCGAAGAACAGCATGACGGAACGGCTGTTCATATTCACGAGCGTCTACGTCGTCTGAGTCGATTGCGAGCTCAAAATGGTGTCCATATCGATCGGGCGTATTTACTGCAAATGCGTCCTTGGTATCGCACTATTGAACGACGTGCCCACCAGGATAGTTGGTTGGAAGAACGACCCAGGGAGAAAGAGGACATACGGAAAAGTCTATCTGAGGATAACATGCCTGCTTTCTTATATCGTGGACAGTCGCGCCAGATCTCAATACCAAACGCTACGCCGATTCAAATACATATACAGAAAGAAAGAGCCCTGAGTCACTTGCCGGTTGCGCGGCAGTCCTTTTTTGGAGCCCCGCCGCGATCGTTGGCGGGTGGGCAGTGGGTGTCGTCTCAAAGTGACTTCGTTTTACAAGTGACTTCGACGCAACAAGAATCAGTCGTTCTAGAGTGGTTTTTTGATGATAGCCGAATGTTTCCAGGAAATGACCGGTGTATCTCGGAGATAACCATAGGAGAACAAGTACATCGTATTCGGCATCAAGTTTCTGTTGCAGGAGGTGTCATCAACAAGCTGTATGGAGCATTGGCGAAAGGAACAGATATTCTTTCAGTGCACATGAATCGAGCGTGTTATCGAGCGAAGCTATGGGTTCGTGCACAGACAGCGCCAAACCAAAACGTTAAAGAGATGAGTCAAGATATGAATTCGTCCTCTTTTCTCACGAAGTCATCTTCGAAGTGGGCTTCCTTAAAAAGAGGTCAAGAAGTCAAGGTAATGCTGAGTGGTGGGGATGCTGGGCTGATTGAGGCGATTGCATCTTCGACCGCTTCACAGGCTGAATGTCAGCTTGATATGGTTGATGAGAATACGTTTGGCGGATTACTTGGCGCCCTTGAGCTTCCTCAGAATGATGCTCACGTCATCGACGATATATGGTATGTTTCAGAGGCCGCTGTGCGGCGTCACCTTTTCTTTCCAGGAAGTTCGAAGAAACGAACGCTACAACTGCGGCCGACGTGTGATGTTCATATTCGTTTTAAACGTTATCGACTTGAGGACCAAGCGCCACAGATACCTTTATCATATGAGTATATTGGCGGGGGCGAGTTTGCTGAACACCATCATGCCGAGCCGACCGAGAATAGGGAAGATACAAACTATCCCAGGATTCAAGATGCGCCATCTATTCGGCGAGAGCGATCAAAGAAGTGGGAGAATGCTTTTGGGGTTGGTATATATGAACGAACACAATGGCGTCGACAATTTGATACGGGTTCATCACGATCAACTGGACTGTCGCGCAAACCACTTACCGAGGGGCGGTTCTATGGACGTTTGACGCATCGACATGGTTTGATGCTAACAGGGCAGGCTCGACTTCGCCGATTAAGAAGTGATGACTATGGTGCGTCAGGCATCCTTCAGGCCAGTGCTAAATTACCGTGGAATATGACCGCCCAGCTTCGTTTTGGACATCACCAAATGCTCTCTTTTCGCCCGACGCGTATGCAATCAGGGCACGCACAGCTACGGTGGCGATTTCGAGAGCGGAAAGCCATTTCAGGCGATATCCGTCTTGGCGGCCTGTATCGAACATTGCGCGACAGTGTACAATTGTTTGATGAACGTGGGCCGATTGTAGAACCGCGTATCGATCGAGATGTTCAACCCCTATTTCTTAACTTGAACATGCTTGGCGGCCAAGCGATGGGGAATGTATATATGAAATTACATCCACATCTAGACGGACGTCTCAGTGCATCCATCACAACCGATCAGATACAAGTCGACGTGACCGACTATGGTTTCTTGTTGCGGGGTGGGATCAATCA
>JAHDGS010000051.1 GCA_020627505.1 Myxococcota bacterium | reverse complement strand
GTGGGTTTTCGAAACTCGAAAAGGTTTGTACTTCTGGTTGAAATAAATCATCTGCAGTTATCTGATATGTTGAGTTGTCGCGGATTGTCGATGCTTGAGCTGACGAAACAACTTCCGTTTTTTCTGCTGGAGAGTCCATCACGGGAGCCGATAAGGCCTCAGCCTTGCTTTCTGAAAGAGGCAGTGTCAGTACTGCAAGTGCCTTTGCTACGTTCTTTGTATTCATATGTTCATCCTTTTTGTACACATACCGCGATACTTTTATCGTGTGCATGAATCTATATATGCAATGCATCTATTTTGTCGTAAATGTCGGTCAGTTGACGGATGAAAATATTCTTCAGCAATGTTTGGAGTTAGATAAAGTTTAGTAAAAACAGACGCATGTGTGGTCTTGCAGATCTGGAGCGACCATCATCTTTCATTTCTTTTACATATGAACGAGGGCGCCAAACATCTTCGGGAGATTGTTGAATCATTGATATACGTCTATTAGGTTGTTGTAGACAGGAGGTGTTCTGTGGGGATTTTACTTTAACCAACATAAGTCGAAGAGCCCCATGTGGGGCTTCTTCTATGGGGGATATAAATATTAACCTCTGCCGAGCGGAATGCCTACACGGACACCAATATATGGGTCGAGTTTATCGGTGACGCCCGATGTGCCAATGCCAAGCTCAGCCTCTGTTCCGATTGTGATACCACTGTCCATCATATAGTCGATAGATGCCTCGGCTCTGAGAAGGGCATCGAAGTCTGTGTCTCCATTTTGTGTCGAGCGGAACATGTCAACCAAGAGTTTATAATTCGTGATGAGTCGCTCACCTTTTTCAGCAGCATCGATGCGACTATAGCCTAGCTGAACACCTTTTGCTTCTTGTCCATTGACGGTCGTATGTGAGCTTCCACCTCGGATAAAGTGCATGCCACTGTTGTCACTTAAGCCAACACCCATGCCGAGGCTGCCAACTCCGTTGTCTGCTTTGAAGTATAGACCGACCATTTGATTCATGAACATAACATCTATCTTGTCGACAAGCTGTGAGGCCCCATTTAAGTTTAAGCCAATATCGATATCAAGCACATTTCGTTCTCCCGTGCTAAACAGGTTGAACTGAGTCGCAGCGCCATCAAGAGAATAGCCAAGCCCTGCAGAGAGCACACCACGTGCGCCTTCATCAGAACGCCGCGTGATATCGTTCGTCGATATTTCGTAAACATCTTCGTTGTTGTGAGATGTCGAGTCGACAACTTCTGTTGTGAAACCGTTTAGTTCAGACGGGCGAATAGGGGCTGCTACATCCTGCGCCTCTGAGTCTGCAAATGGTAGTGCTGCAAATGCTGCTGCTTTTAAGAGTGTTGTTTTGTTGATTGTCATGTGTCCCTCCAAATGTGTGTAAAACACATATTTCACAAGAATAATTTTGGTGAAATTATCTTTTTTCTCTGCGAAAATGACTTTTTTCCAGTGGCTTAGTTCGAGAGAAGATCTGCTTTTACTCGGTGCCAGTCGCATGCAAATTTGAGTCAATTGCTTGTACGCCAGTGTTGAAGTAGACGATTTTGGCTAAATTTTGATTACATTAAAGTGAAAAAGCCCGCAGATGCGGGCAATGCTGTCCATCTAAGTTGATCGACATTTCTTTTTATGGCGTACACACGCTTAGTCTGTAATCTGTTCTGACCTGTTCTTTGGCATCAAAGCACCTTGTCGTTCCTGTCTCAGGCGTAAAAGCGCAGAAGACGTCCTTTTGTTGATTGACAGATACAATGTCTTTGTCAGATGAATTAATGGTTTCGTTTGTGCCATCTTGATAAGTTATGATAGCAGAGCCCGCTTCAGAGAGAGCAACATAGGAGTCATTTTGAAGCATATAGATACGTGTAAACATGCTGTTTTCTTCGGCGTAACGATGAATCTGTTCGAACTGATGTGTGTTGACGATTTGTTGGCCGTCATAGCAATTCACTTGACCAGCAAGTGTGACGCCGCAGACTCTCTTGTCGAGTACTGCGAGGTCTTTATACAAGCCTGCAAGTGTGAATGAACGTGCTCTACTCCGTCTCGACTCTTCACCAAAATAATTCCAGTATTCACAATCAATCTGCCCCGTTTTGTTGAGACCACACACCATTGCCTCACCAAGCTCAACGTCAATGTAAGAACGGTTCTCGAATATGGAGGGTGCATATGTCCATAACTGGTTCCGATACAAGACGCTGTCGTAAAAACATTGAATGCTTTCATCTTCAAGTGTAATCCCGCAAACTGTTTGGTCAAACTTGTCTGTCCAAACCGGCGTCGTGATTGACGAGAAACGAACGTCGCCTCGAACCTTTTTAAAGTTTCTTCTATTATCAGGTCTGACGACACATTGTGCTTCGCCTTCATGATTAAGAGCGCACCCGAGATACTTTCTTTGTTCTTCGGCTCTGGAGATCACCATTGCCGTTTCGAATGTTTGCAGGTTGTCGACTCTTTTGTTGAGTCGCTCTTGAGTCATTCTTGCTGTGAGAGCCGAGCCAATGTTGTTGCTACCAAAGCACTTGATATGATTGGTTGTGCTTTCTTGGTTCGTCAGACCGCAGGCAAATCTTTCTTCTAAGGACAGCTTAGAGAATTGAATATTTCCCCGCTCCGTATTGTTAAAGCCAAAATGTTCATTTTCTCCCCAACAGAAGATTTCCCCCTCTATGTTCTGGCCACACATAACGCCACGCTGTGCTTCGAAGCTACTGAGTTGTAACGGAACTTCTTGCCCACCATGTTCGTCACAGTCAGAGGACGCTCCCATTTGGGTGACAATAAAATCTGTTCGGTTCCGGTATATCGTTTGTGCTTCTATTGAGTCGTGAGCGTTCTCAATTGTGTCGACGTGAGTTGTCATGGATTCTCCCTTATCCTGACAGCCCAGCGAGATAAAAAGAATCAAAACTATTGATGATTGGATTTGATGTTTGCGCATCGTTTTTCCTCCATTATGTGTGTGCTCCTAACATAGACAAAACAAGCTGTTTTGGACGGATTTCATTTTTAAGTGACATCGTATTCTATGTGTGACATCTTAAGGCGTGGGATTTGCTTGTTTTTTTTTGAAAGTTGTCGACTCTGTCCGATCCTCGCAGCGTGCACTTGTCCTCGGACATGCTGGCGCCGATGGCGATGTCGCGGGTGGATGTCTGGCTCTGAAATTTCTGTTAGAATCTCTCGGGCAAGAAGTCGTGGTTTATAACCAGGAGCCGCTTGAAGAAAAACTGCGTTTTCTGCCAGGCGCGGAAGACTGGATAACGACACTGCCCGAGGGCCGTTTTGATACAACCATCATTATAGATGCGGCACACTATGAAAGATGTGGGCTTGATAAGTTGCCACGTGAATCTTTAGGGACAATTATCTGGATCGACCATCATAAAGATACCAACCCGCCTGTCGATGTAAAATGCATCGATCTCAATGCACCAGCTGCGGGTGAAATGGTGCTACACCTTGCCGATGCATTAGGTGTATCTTTGCCTCAGCCTGCGGCGCAATGTGTGATGGCCGCTTTGATGACAGATACAGGGGGGTTCCGGTATCGATCCGCATCTTTGCGCGCATTTGAAAGCGCCGCTCGTCTCATGGGGCTTGGCGCTCAGCCGCATGAGATCGCGACGGGCTTTTATGAAAGTCGGAGCACATTTAAGACTGCATTGCTCGCTGAAACACTGGCAAATGTGAACTATTTTCGCGGAGGGCGTTTGGCTGTCGCGACGTTATATGCCGCTGACTTTGGCTTTCAGTCATTGACCCAAAAGCAGACACATGGACTCGTCAACGAACTTCGGGGCATCGAAGGGGTAGACCTGGCGATGTTATTGGTTGAAAATGAGCGGTCGACACATATTATCTTAAGAGATAAATATGAAGGACAAAGCCGTCGTCTTGCGAACGCGCTTGGCTTTGGTGATATGGGCCGGCGCTTCTCGGCTGAATGGCATGATCCGCGTCGGGCTGATGCGTTATTTGACTTGCTTGAGGCACGTATTCGATGAGCGAAGGTGCAAAAGAAGGGTATGTTCTTGTTGATAAGCCTGCCGGTATCAGTTCATTTGGGGTTGTCGGCGCTGTTCGTCGCGCACTTGGCATCAAGAAGGCAGGGCATTGTGGCACCCTCGACCCAGCCGCGACGGGCCTGATGGTCGTCTTATGTGGCGGTTATACCAAACTTCAATCGGTCATCACCGATAAAGACAAGACATATACAGGTACTATCAAACTTGGAACACAAACGAATACCGATGATGCAGAAGGTGAACCTTGCGAAGTGCTTTCTGACCGCAAGCCCATTGAACTGTTAACACGTCAGTCGATTGACGACGCAATGCGTGCGTTTGTCGGGCCGATAGCGCAAGTGCCACCTCAGTTTTCTGCGATATCGATTGGTGGAAAGCGGGCTTATAAGTCTGCACGAGAAGGTAGACATATTGACTTGCCGCCTCGCAATGTTGAGGTTTATCGTTTTGATGTGACCGATTGGCGCGGTGATGAAGTCGACTTTGAGGCACATGTTTCCAAGGGAACATATATCAGGTCTCTCGCGAGGGACCTTGGTTTGAGGCTCGAAACGTACGGGCATCTTAAGTCGCTTCGCAGAACGCAGGTAGGACATGTGTCATGTGCGGACGCGACGACAATTGAGGCGCTAACAGCACAAAGCCTTTTGATATCAGACTTGGGCCGTTTTTATTTACCCCAACAACTACATGTCTCGGCCCAGCAAGCCATTGACCTCGGGCACGGCAAGAAGATTTGCGTCGAGACAGAGAAGGGGCAATACATCGCTATTCACGGTGAGCGGCTCATCGCACTTGTTGATGTGGAGAAGGGTATTGCCAAAGTCAGGCGAGGCCTCAATATTTTAGGCGCATACTAAGCCATTTTAATGGCCCAAGACAAAGGATATCAAATGACACTTGTACACGTCGAAGAGAAAGAACAGCGCGCCATCATTTGGTTGAATCGCCCGCAGTCGATGAATGCATTAAATCGGCCGTTACTTGAAGAGTTCAATCAAGTGCTTGATGATATCGGTGCGCGTCGAGATATTCGTGCTGTTTTAATTGGCGGCAAAGGCGGAAAGGCTTTTTGTGCTGGCGCAGACTTGAAAGAGCGTGCAGGCATGACTGCAGAACAGACGCGTTCGTTCTTGAAATTGATTCAGGGGACGATGAATGTGATCGAGAATATGTCGCAACCGACTGTTGCGATGATCGATGGTTTCGCATTTGGTGGCGGGCTTGAAATGGCATTGGCGTGTGACTTTAGGGTCTTTGGGCTCAAGGCGAAAGTCGGGCTGACTGAATGTGCGCTTGGGATTATTCCTGGGGCAGGCGGTACTAAGAGGTTGTCTCGCATTGTCGGGCTTTCTGCTGCAAAGCGTTTAATCTTTTCTGCGCATAAAATGGAAACACCTGAAGCGGTTTATCTCGGACTTGCTGATGATGTCGCAGAAGAAGGTGATGTCGTGATGACAGCGATGAACTTCACCGAGCCGATGTTGGCGTCGGCACCTGTTGCGGTTGAGGCGGCAAAATATGCCATAAATGCTGGGTTTGATTGTGGGCTTGCCGAAGCGTTGACACTCGAGCGCCGCGCCTATGAGACGACGCTTTATACTGAAGACCGGATAGAGGCGTTAAAAGCCTTTAAAGAAAAACGCCCGCCGGTGTTTAAGGGCGCGTAACTTGAATAGCGTTGAAACACGAGCGTGTAGTCGAACGTCACATACTCAGTTTGTGGTTTAACGAATCGGATACGCTTAAACATTTTGATGATACATGCGTTGACGAGAGCCGACTGCATCGAATCTTTGATGGATTCATGTATGGCGGCTTCGTCATTCTTTATTTTGCTAAAAGCTGCATTTTCATCAGCATTGAGTACACTTGCTACAGTTTCTGCCGCTTTGCGAGTCTTGGTTTTGCTGACGTCGTTAAATCGTTCCAGAAATGAATGGCTCCCGTCTTCAAATATGGCATCTGATGATGAACTAAATGAGATTGGCAGAACAATGCTCACATCCTTATTCGGAGGCGCACTGAGGTGAATCGATTCAATGCTGCTTTTAATACAGGCATGAAATTGTTCCGATTGATCCATCCTCCGAATAAACCGAAAATCTTTAACAGTATTGTTTGATGTGATGGTGAAGCCAACTCTGATTGTGCCCTGTTTTTCTTTATCTTGATCATAAAGGCTCGCATAGCAGTCCGAAAATACCTGGTGCTGTTTGTTAAGGGCAGGTTTGAGTATCTTTAGGTCGATTGCTCCTGTAATTTTCGGTTGGCTATATCGAATGTAGATATTATTATGAGTATGAACCGCTGAGACTTTGTTTTCTGGAATGGCTTCTGAGGCTTCTTTTTTATCCGCATTCTGAATGTCGGATGTCCGACTGCAGCCGAGTGCCAAGAAGAGTATGACCCAGACTAGATTGCATGCCCTGTTCTTTGTATATTTGTGGGCCAACATAAACCAGCTCACCTTACGAAATCAAATACCCTTGCAGTGCTTTGTTGTATTCATCTAGACGATTGGCGACCCGACGATGGACTTCCTCGTATGGCGTGTCCATTAAAAGCTCAACCGCGTCTTCAAGGGTGTCGACGGTATGAATCACAAACCGACCTTGTTCGCAGGCTTCAATCACTTCTTCTTCAAGCATCAAATCCTTTGCATTGGCACGAGGGATAATCGCAGCGACCGGGTTATGCGCATTCAACGATTGTGCCGCGCGGTAAAAACCGGTGAGCTTTTCGTTGATGCCGCCCACGGTTTGAATAATGCCACGCTGGTCGATTGAACCCGTCACCGCCCATTTTTGCTGAATCGGGATGCCGCTGAGGGCTGACATCAGTGCCAGTGTTTCAGCCATAGAAGCCGAGTCACCATCGATGTCGCTATAGCTTTGCTCCATACAAAATGTTGCCATTAAATTGAGCGGTCGATTTTGGCCAAATCGGTCCATGAGAATGCCGCGGATGATTTGAGTGCCCTTGATATGAATCGAGCCACTCATATGAGACTCTCGCTCGATGCTGATGAGGCGATGTTTACCTGCACCAACACGACAGGTGATACGGGCTGGCATGCCAAATGCATAGCGACCCATTTCGAGAACAGTGAGGCCATTGATTTGACCCACGACAGCACCATCGACCTCGAGTCGAACACGGCCGGTGTGAAACTCGTCGAGGACACGCTTTTCGACAAAACCTTCCCGTGAACGGCGACCTTTTAATGCGGCGAGCACATCTTGTTTATCGATATGTGTTGCATCACGTCGGGTCGCATAGAAACTCGCTTCACGAAGTAAATCGGCGATCCAGCCAAAGCGGGTCGTCAGTTTGTCTTGGTCATCCGCAATTCGGATGGCATGTTCGATCAGTCGTGCAGCCGCAGAAGCGGTTAAAGGCTTCAGGCCTTCATCTTGTGTCAGGCCAACCAGAAAACGGTGGTAGCCATCGACATTGTGCGCATTGTGCTCCATTTCGAGGTCAAAGTCGACCTTGACTTTGAAGAGCTTTGAGAACTCGGGGTCATGCGAGAGCATATAATACAACTCGGGTGTGCCGATCAGGCAGACTTTCATATGCAGGCGTGTCGCTTGTGGACGCAGACTCGCAATGGTGACCATGCGGCCCTGTTCGCCAGGATCGTCTAAATCAATCTTGCGACCTTTCAATGCACGCTTGAGTGCCTCCCATGAAGCTGGCTGTGACAACAAATCTTGGGCCGAAATAATCAAGTAGCCACCATTGGCTTTATAGAGTGAGCCAGCTCTGACACGTGTATGATCCGTTGTGGTGTCACCCGCTCTCGGGTGATGTACGATGCGGCCAAATAAGTTGGCCATGGTTGGATGCTCATCAGATACAACGGGAGCACCAGAACCAGGTTCGTGAGAAACGAATACATTGACGCGATAACGGAGTAGGGCCGGTTCATCGAGACCGGAGTCCTCCTCTTCTGCGAGTAGTCGTCGTCGCATCGACATATTGCTTTCACCTTCTTGTTCGCCTTCCGCATCTGCACCAACAAGTCGGTCGAGTCGGTCAAGGACATCATTCTTCAGTTGTTGAAGATGGTCTTTGATGCTGTCGAGATGTTCAGCATCTGCGAGGGCGGTTTGTAGCAGTGGCGAGATGATTTGATCGCCGGTCCGGCGCATGAGCATCTCAACTGCTTTGTCAGTTTCACGTTCGATGAGACGCACCTTTCTGACTGCTTTTTCGATGTCGGGCTGGAGTGTTTCTGCTTGTGCTTCGAGTGCTTCACGATCTTCTGCAGATAGATTCTCATAAACAGATTCATCTAGCGGGTTGCCATCAGGGTCTGCGACTGTCAGTTGCAGGGCACTTTGATTGCGAGATAAGATAAAGCCAACTTCGGCTGCTGCCGCCTTCGCTTCGGTCAGGGCGGTGTCGATGCGTGCCTCGTGCGCTTGGTCGATCTTCTCTTTTTCTCGACTGTATGCATCGCCTTCGAAACCTTTCTCGAGATCACGCAAAAGCTCATCAACCAATCGGTCATAGATGGTTTTGACGCGGTGCGCTTCACCCGCAGGTAGCTCGAGCGCAAGCGGTCGATCCCGGTCATCGAAATTATAAACCAAAAGGATGTCTGATGGCGTTGCTTCTCCGCGCGCCCGTTCTTGTAGGTGCGCTCTGATCGTTGATGTCCGGCCTGTGCCAGAAGCACCGACAGCGAAAATATGGTAGCCGCGTTGTTGGATATGTAGGCCGAGCTCTAACGCCTCAATCGCACGTTCTTGACCAAATGATATCGGCTTTGCATTTTGCGGGGTGACGGATTGGTAGAGTAAATTGGTGTCAAGTGTCTGTTCGTCGATCGTTCGCTTGAGCGCTGAGTGGGGTAAAATTTGATGCACAAATACTCCTTAAATATCTTGCGGTCGGCGGGTGTCCCGCAAGCCAACATCATAAGCATTGGTATGCCCTGCAATATTGATTTGTCGTGCCCTGTCGCGGAGGTCGCGCCGAATAAATTGAATGAGTTCGTCTAAGTAAGTGTCGATTGGCGGACATTGAACATTTGTGCCATGAAGTGCCTGAAGTGTGTGGCTGCAGTTATATATCGTCAAATGATTGAACTGGACAGAGCTCATATGCTCTGTGCCGAGCCGTTTCTTTAAGAAAGGAATTTTGAGTGCCTGACTCACCCATGTCGATTTGCCGAGTGGAAGCATCGATACATTTTTTCCAATTCGCTTTGCAATACGTTGATAGACGTGTCTGGCAGATAATGGGTTTGGGTCAACCAAGTGAAATACCTGACTTGTTGCGGCCTCAAGTGTGGCGAGGTGGAGAGCGGCGGAAATGACAAAATCGACAGGCACAATATGAAAAGGGCCATCGGCTTCATCGCCCAATGGGATCGGAATACTGATAGGACTTGCGACCATGAGTAGTGTCATGGCGTATAGTCCATCAATCGGATCTGTGATGCCCGGCAATTTTTCGCCAAGACCGACGACAATTGACGGGCGGACGATTGTGATTGGCAGGCGATCAAATTGTTGCTGGACAAGGGCCTCTGCTCGAAACTTACTACGCTCGTAGTCATTCCGAAACTTTTGACCACAGTCGAGTTCGCTCTCTGTGACGACGCCATGTCGATCACCTGACACAAATGCGCTCGAGAAATGGACAAAACGTTTGAGTTTGTTGAAGTCTTTGGCGAACTCAAGTGTGTGTTGTGTTCCCTTAACGTTGACACGCTCATACGCCTGAGCGTCGAGCCCTTCGGCTTTAATCCCTGCGAGATGAAAAATATGAGACACACTGGCCGTGAGTCGTTTGACCTCAGGACCAGATAGTCCCAAGTCGATTTTGGTGATGTCACCAATCAGTATTTCGGTCCTGCTTTGCATCGATTCTGACCATTGCCCAACTAGATCTTGTGCGGCTGCTAGCATGCTTTTCTCGACCAAAACAGTGATACGAGAACGACTTCTTTGTGAGAGGAGGGTTTTCGCAAGGTGTCGGGCAATAAAACCCGGGAATCCGGTGATAAATGCGTGCTGAATCGGCGAACGTGCCATCAATGACGATTTGTCAATCGGTTGCATCACCCGGTCAGGAATCGTTCTTCTCGCTTCGGCGAGCTTCTGGATAATATCCGAAAAAGCCATATGAAGTGATAAAACCAGTGGCGTTAAAAGTCCAGTGCGGAGTGAAGTTCACGACTGAGAAGGTCGATATTCGGGGGTTCCATTTTTTTTATAATCGTTTAAACCATTTCATAGCCGAGAGGAAATCATGATCATGAGTAACATTTTTAAGACTTTTATTTCTTTTTCTGTGCTTTTTTCGTTGTCTATCAGTGCACAGGAAGCAGAGCAGACTGATGCGACTGTTGCTGCAGAGGCGCAAGTCGAAGCACAAACCAGCGAGGCAGAGACGCAAGCAAAGAAAAAAACGCTGGCTGATGGATCTCCTGAAGAGCAAGCAAAAGACGCTGAAACCAAGACTGAAGAGACTATGGCCCCCGAAGAAGGGGCCGATGAGGATAATTCGGTTCCTTTGAGCGCATACGGTGATAGTGGAGAAGCGGCACCTGCTCCGACTTCTGAAGAGAAGAAGGTTGATGAACGTACTGAGAACAGCACTAATACACCGAGTGACGTTGCCCAAGAGCCTGTTAAAGAAGCTGGGCAAGCCGAGGCAGCTGATGCGTCCGTGAAAACGGACGCACAAGCTGAGCCGGATGACTGGACCTGGGGAGATGTGACACGGGTCGGGCTGATTGCTGTTGGTGCAGGTGTAACGGCTCTTGGCATCACAACTTTGCTGAATGAAGGCGACCCAGGTCAAACAAGCGCAGGATTGCCGATAACGATCGTTGGGGGGGCAATGTTAACAACTGGACTCGTGTGGCACTTTGCGAAGGGTGATGACGAAAACCCATCAGACGCTGGTGACGGATCGCCTGATATGGCGATGTCGTTGTATGGTTTACGTCTATAAAAGGATTCGTTTGTAGCCGTCGAGGTCTTCGAGCACGATACCCACACCGTTCACAACAGCATGTAAGGGTTCATCCGCGACGAAAACAGGAAGAGAACAGGCTTCTGAAAGCAATTGGTCGAGGTTCTTAATCATCGCACCGCCACCACAAAGGACGATGCCCCGGTCGATAATATCAGCGCTTAACTCTGGTGGTGTCTTTTCGAGTGTTGCTTTAACCGCCCGAACGAGTTGCCGAAGGCTATCTTCAAGTGCTTCTCGGATCTCGACGCTCGACACACTGATCGATCGGGGGACACCACTAATAAGGTCTCGACCATTGATCTCAATGCCAATCTCTGGCTCGAGAGGCGCTGCGGAACCAATCTCAATTTTGATCAGCTCTGCGGTCCGTTGACCGATGAGAATATTGTGCCGTTTACGCATAAAGTTGACGATCGCTTCGTCAAATTTGTCTCCGGCGACACGTAGGGTCTGGCTCGCGACCAGTCCTTCTAAGGAAATGACTGCGACGTCCGTTGTTCCACCGCCGATGTCAACAATCATTGAACCACGGGGTTCTTTGACGGGCAGTCCTGCACCAACAGCTGCCGCCATCGGTTGTTCGATGAGGTAAACATGCTGAACACCAGCGCGATGGGCAGCCTGGCGCACAGCCTTTTGTTCTATCGATGTGATTTCTGCAGGTACCGAAATGATCAGACGAGACGAGAGCTTCCATCTTTTACCGATGGCTTTTTCGATAAAACTCTTAATCATTTCAGCCGTGACCGTAAAATCGGCGATAACACCATCGCGCATCGGGCGTATGGCTTTAATGTTGCCTGGCGTCTTACCGATCATTTTTTTCGCATCTGCGCCGACTGCGAGCACTTTTGGCTGGTTGCCTCGACGCATCATGGCGACAACACTGGGCTCGTTGAGGACCAGGCCTTCTCCGCGGACATGGACCAATGTGTTGGCGGTACCTAGATCGATCGCGAGATCTATTCTGTACAATTCGCGGAGCTTCTCAAACATGCATAAGCAGTATCATAAATAGGCAGAATTGCTAGGCCGAAGACGTTTCTGGTCGGACTAACCCCATTTGGCAGGAATAGGGGGCTCTGCCTTATTCAGTGCTGCAAAATATTGTGCAAGTATTGGATGTTCCTCGCTATATCGGTCGACCAGTGGGGTGAGTGTGTCGAGCTCTTTTCGAAGTGGTAATCTGAGATGGGCTGGCAGCCGTCTTAGAAGTAAATCTAACCCAATCGTGACCTGAGCCGGGTGCGCCGAACGACACAACACGATGGCACCATCTATTAAGCCAGACTCAAACATGCGGCCCTCGGGCAGCCATTGGTCGATAAGCAATAGATAAATTTGTATCGCCTGAATCGGTTGTTTGAGAAGTCCAATGGAAAGCCGTTGTCGTAAGATAATTCCAATGCTTGCAGGCGGGACCTGCGCAAGTCTTTGCAGGGTGATGGCCAGCGACTCTGCGAGTGCAGGATGAAAACGTGTACGACAGTCTTCGAACGTTTCAAGCCAATTGGATAGATGTTCATGACTGACGGGGCGCGGCGACGAGGAGAGCGCAACCGCGGCCATATCTCGGACATGTTCTTCTTCATCTCGGGCTGCCTGTAAAAGAGGCGATAGCACACCATCATCGTTGAAGTACGCAAGACACTTGACGGCTGCCGCGCGAACAAATCTATCTGGTCGACGGGTCATATCGACGAGAAAGGGGACATATACGTTATGCTCAGGGCGCAGTGCATGCTCAAGTGCATGCAAGAGCTGGGCAATGCGTGTATCGTCATGCTCTTGTTGAAGAAGGGCGTAGAGCAGGTCTGTTTTATGTGAGGTCGGTGCTGTTCGCAGAAACTCGACGATGGCTCTTTTGTCTTTCGCTTCAGTGCGTGTCGCGTAATACTCAACGATTTGATACGGGTCATCTTTGAGCAGTGGCTCGAGGATATCAGGTTGGCTTGTTGTTTCGTTGTGCTCTGCGGTCGCCGCCCGAGGTGATTCGTCGATCGATGGCAGGTTATCAATCAAATCAATGCCGAGCCGTCGATTCAATTGACGCCATCGGCGAGGGTCAATGTCTTTAAACTGTACATGATATTGTTGAAGCGGAATGCTGATGCGTTCATCAAAAACATCCTGTCCTCTAAGTGTATGAGAGAGGGCGAGGACAATTAGGTTTCGCGTTGATGTCGAGTGAAATAGATCGCCCAAGGCTGATAAAAGTATATGACTTAAGTTTGGGTTGGCAGATGCTGCCGCCAATTTGAGGACATGTTCTTTTTTGGTGACATTGTCTTGTTCAAATGCCTGCGCAAGCCATGCACCTTGCTGTTGTATATGATTGAGAAATTCCTTGTCAGCAGCATCACGTGATGTCGTGTCTGTTGAAATAGATTCAGTTTCTAACCAAGTTAGAAATGTCGATTCTGGCATAATATATTCTTAACAGAATTTAATGCACGAACGAAAGGATATCATTTGAGTGTGCATACTTTTTTTTCATTAGAAAAAAAGGTAGATCATTCATATGAAGCAACAACATCACGTCACCGTCGCTGTATGCGGCGGTATCGCCGCATATAAGTCACCTCAGTTTATCAGAGACCTCAAGGCACATAACTATGATGTTCAAGTCATGATGACGCGGGCGGCTTCGGAATTTGTGGCGCCAAGAACGCTCGCGACGGTATCTGGCCATGCTGTTATTCAAAATATGTGGACAGCCGTCTCTGAAGATGTTGAACACGTCGAAGACGCATACCGTGCAGATATGTTGGTTGTCTTTGCTGCAACAGCACATACCATATTCCGCCTCGCACATGGCGCTGCAGATGACGCGATCAGCTTATTCAATCTGTCGTTTGCAGGTGACCGTCTGCTTTGTCCTGCAATGGAAAGTCGAATGTGGGCACATCCTGCAACCCAGCGCGCGATCGAGCAGTTGCGACAAGATGGTTGGGTTGTGATGGAGCCGGCGCTCGGTGCGCTATTGTCTGGGCGCTCGGGTCAAGGTCGATTGCCTGCTCCAAGCCGTATCCTGGCCGCAGTTGAGACCCTCATGGCAGGCCCGTTGCCGGACTTATCTGGTCGTCGACTACTGATTAATTGTGGGGCGACACGTGAGTTGATCGACCCCGCTCGGTTTATTTCGAATCCTTCGAGTGGCCGGATGGGCGTCGCGATTGCGAACGCAGCACTTCTTGCTGGGGCGCATGTTCGTTTGGTGGCGGCAGAGACAACAGTTCCTTTGCCAAAAGAAGATGCGCATTGCGAGATTGTGCGTATCCAGTCCGCACAAGAATTGTATGATGTGATGCACGAAAGTACAGGAGAATGGGATGCGACAATCTGTGTTGCGGCTGTTTCCGATTACACGCCAGTTGAGATTTCAGCTCAGAAGCTCAAAAAGGATAAGACTGACATCACGCAGCTCGCGCTCAAAAGAACGCCTGATACACTGGCCTCAATTGCGAAAAAGCCGGGTTTCGGTGTCGTTGTTGGTTTCGCAGCTGAGTCAAATAACGTTGTCGAATACGCACAACAAAAATTAAAGCGAAAAGGCTGTGATATCATTGTTGCGAATCAAATCGGTGGTGAAACTTCAGCCTTTGGGGATGAGGACAATCACGTACATATTATTGATGCGTCTGGTGAGGTCGAAACCGTGCCGCGGTCATCAAAGAATGCGATAGCAAGAGCTGTGATTGCGGCGATCGGACTAAAACTCCCAACGGTAAAATAGGTCACCACCGATATCACCCAGCTGATTACGGCATTGGGGGCAGGCACCCCTGTCGAGGGACTGCCAGCGGATTCTGAATCGAACGTCATTCCGGTAGCGCTTTTCCCATTCAATGGCTTGTTGATTGACTGTGGCATCTGTGTTGAGCAGTGTCGTTTGTAGTGCTAGTTGACCATCACCCAGAACGGGCAAGTCCTTTCGGAGTTTGAAGCCGATCCGGAAAGCCGGTACCGTACCGCGCTGATTCTGAGAAAACTGCGAGACAAGACGAAACTCATTCAGCGTTAAAACGGCGTCGTCAGTTGTCCCGCCGAGCAGGTTTTGAATTTCACTCTCGATGCCTGTATACGCACCCAATAACTCGAGCCCTGTTGCGCCTGCACTTGCACTGAGGTTGTCGACGTCCGCCGTAATAAAGCCAAGGGTGAGTAAGCTCAGGATATCGATTTCATCTAATGCTGGCTGAGATTGAAACTGGAGCTGTGTGTCATCAAAATCGCCAGAGATTCTCGTCAAAATAGCATAGTTTTGTGCTTGCGTCGCCAGCTCAAACTCGAAGTTCGGGGCAATTTCAAGTCGTTCCAGAAACTCAATATGGCCACGTTTGAGCTCGTAGCTCCTATTCCGAAATCGAATGCGACCCTGATCAAGATCGATCGCGCCAATGAGTCCAGGGCGCTCATTTGTACCAACAACTTTGAGCTCACCATGTCCGTCGATTTGCGTGTTGTTGTTATCGATGCCGAATGAACCAGGAAAAATAAGATTGAGATCCAGGTCAATCCATTCATTTTCTGGATCCCAAGCGGAAAACTCGGTGGCTTCAGCCTTCAGACTTGGCAGCATCGCCTCCCAATCTGTCGATCCCTGATAGATAAATTGGTCAAATAAAATACGACCACCTAATGTCGGCCTATCCGCGGGGCCTTGTAGTGTGACCTGGCCATGAGAGAGGGTGTCGAGATCGTCCATGGGACTGAGGCGCATATCCGAAAAAGAAAGCTGCAATTGAAGGTCTTTTGGGGAAAAGCCATCAAATGAAACGTCGCCATTGATGTCGATTGGATTGTCATTGAAGTCGAAGTGTCCATTGGATACTTGCATTTGATCATCATTGAAGAGGGCGAGGACATTTAAGTCCGTTACTTGATATGTGCCATCTTGATTTTGAACGGATAAATCTCGTACTTGAATCTGCCCAGCAAGTCGTGTCTGTTCATCTGTGCCACGACCTTGAACATCAAAGGAGATAAGTCCTTTGTCGAGTTGGAGCGTTTCCGTGAAAATGTTGAGTGCGCGTGCCGGAAAGTCGCCAGATAAAGTGCCAGTCCATTCCGACGCATTATAGAGACCTTGAACTTCAACTTGACCAAGTTCTGCAACTTGAAAACGATTGTTCTCAAGGATGAGGGCGCCGTCGGAAGCTGTGATTAGAAACGGCGCATCTGGGACAATGGCAACATCTTGAACTGTTATTTGTTCGATTGGGAAGAGGAGCTGCCCAGTCTGCATTGGCGTGTTCTCAAGGTCACCATCTAAAACACCACGGCCAGACCCGATAACGATGGGTGGTTGCTCGAAGAAGTTGAGGCCAAGAAATTGCGCTAAACCTTTGTCCGTGAATTGCATCTCGACATGTTGCGGGTAGGGAGCATCAAGACCGAGATCGACATCGACTGTATCTTGACCATATTGGCGTGCGACATGTATGTGTGCCTGCTGTAATGTCATGTCTACAGTTGCTGTGTCAAAAGGTGTTTTGAAATCGAGGAAGGTCGTGTCATGGGCGCGTACATGAAACTTAAATCGAGGTTCTGTGAGCCGCTCGCTCCAAGTGCCCTCGAGTGTTGTGACGCCTGAAATAAACGGCAGCTGCGTCTCTTCATCTGTAAATAAAAAGGTATGCCCAGCTTCAGCATCTTTGAGGGTGAAGTGAAATAGCGCTTTATCTGTATGTCGATCTGCTCGACCATATGCAAAGCCAGCTCCGCCAGCAATATCGGCAGTCATACGGCTGACAATATACGTCGATGGCCGAATCTCGAGGTTCGCATAGCCATTATCAATTTTTTCGTTATAAAAATACATCGGCGCATTATTGCGTATCTGAAACTCTCCTGTCATATCTTCGATGCCGTCCGTGAGCAGACCCCGCATCTGAAAACCGCCAATGACTTGCCCCCGAACATCAAGGTCCCTGAACCATGCGAAGAAATCGTTGGAGCGTGCTGCGCGGGCCGTCATACTTTTGAGGTCGCTCCAGCTGCCCTGAAGAAGCTGTCCTGTTACACTGAGCCCAACGTCTTGCTTTTGGGTCGCCCGAACGGATGACCATGTCCCTTCTTCTCCCGTTCGAATGTAGTGGGGCCCAGTCCCTTCAAAGTCAATATCGACATGTGCTTGTGCCTCGGTTCCTCGAAAGATGATTTGAGATAGGTCGAATATGAGGTGCGAGTTATCAACGTGATAAGAACCATTGGCTTTCGTTGCAAGATGAAAGTCATCTAGATGAAAGTCGGTCGCTGTCAATTGGCCACCCATGTCGACGTTGTCATAATCTCCGGAGAGTTCAAATGTGCCATCGACAATGCCTTGAACAAGTAAAGGCCCGATACGCCCACCAATAGCTGCGGCATCCAATTGATTGAAGTCAGCCTGGACTGCAAAAGGCGCACCATCTTCATAGGGGACTTGGGCGCGAATATCACCATGGGTGTTGTTGTGCGTGAGCTTAAGAACGAGATCAAGTGACCTCAGGTCGCTTTTAAGAATGCCTGTCAGCCGTGGCTTAGCTGGGACATCGAGCAAGCATTCTGCACGACTTGAATGCGCCGCTGGCGCTGAACATACCAGACCTGAACTGGCTTTCACATCCAGGGGGGCTGATAAACTGAGCGGTTCAAGAGTGCCATCAACATCCAATGTTCCAGTGAGTTCAACATCTGCCCAGGATCCATGTACGGTTGCCATCTCAAGGATAGGAGCCAGCCGTGTCTGCGCGAGTATGAGATGTGCCGATACCGGAAAACTGTCTTGTTCAAGATTGACATCAACATGACCAGTTACATCACCATCGAACTGAGACCATTTGATGTCGTGACAGCTCACCTTTTTTAAGTCTGAGTCACAAGTCAGTCGCAGATGATGCAGCGGCAGCATTTCTTTCGGTGATAGGGCGACATCAATACCATCTGTTTGGGCTTCAACGTGAATGTGTTCAGGTTGATTTGCTGAGATGATGACTTTGCTCTTGAGATTGAGTCGGCCTTTCATATGTGGCCAGAGGTGAGACTCAGGTATGGCATCCGTCTCAAGATGACCCGTCGATGTGAAATCAGCATTCCAAGTCTCCCATTTATCGGTTGGGGACAGCCGCCCACTGAGTTGTATGTCCATCATATTATTGCTCACCATCATCTGATGAATCGTGATGTTATCTCCTTGTTTGAGCGAGAGTGAAGGGAGTGTAAGTCCGCCTGTTATCTTGGTATCATTTATGTCGATACGTGTTTTATCATCTAACCGGAGATTCAGCTT
>JAHDGS010000050.1:13542-18403 GCA_020627505.1 Myxococcota bacterium | reverse complement strand
ACGAATCTCTTCTAAATCATCAATGCAGGACAATCTCGAAGACACAAATACACGCGCCCGGGCCAGACTTCATCGACAGGATTTTTTGCCAGTCCGATCGCAATACAGCTGTTCTTCGTAACCTGCAAACGATGTACAACCACGGCCGTCTAGCTGGGACAGGCTATCTCAGCATTTTACCGGTCGACCAAGGTATCGAACATACTGCTGGCGCATCTTTTTCGCCGAACCCAATTTATTTTGATCCTGCTGAAATTTGTGAGCTTGCGATCGAGGGTGGTTGTAGTGGTGTCGCTTCTACTTTTGGTGGCTTGGCATTTGTGGCACGGAAATATGCGCACAAAATCCCATTTATTGCAAAAGTGAACCATAACGAGTTGCTCAGCTACCCGAACAGCCACGACCAAGTTCCATTTGGTTCCGTGAAAACGGCCTTTGAGATGGGCTGTGTTGGTATTGGTGCAACGATTTATTGGGGCTCTGATAATTCAAGACGTCAATTACAAGAGATTTCGGATATGTTCGAGCATGCGCATGAACTCGGCATGTTTACAATTCTGTGGTGCTATGCACGAAACGGCGCGTTCAAGAAAGACGGTGTCGACTACCATGCTGCTGCGGATATTACAGGGCAAGCCAACCATCTCGGTGTAACGATTAAAGCTGATATCATCAAACAAAAACTGCCGACGAATAATGGTGGTTTTACGAACATCGGGTTCGCGAAGTCACATGAAAATATGTATGCACAGTTATCTTCAGACAATCCAATCGACCTTTGTCGCTATCAAGTCGCAAACTGTTACATGGGTCGTGCTGGTTTGATTAACTCAGGTGGTGCGTCAGGGCAGAATGATATTCAAGATGCCGTGACAACTGCAGTCATCAATAAACGTGCAGGTGGAATGGGATTGATTCTTGGTCGAAAAGCGTTTCAGAAAGACCGTAAAACAGGTGTTGAGATTTTGAATGCTGTGCAAGATGTATATCTATGTTCAGAAATTGACTTAGCTTAGGGCTTGTCGTTTTGAGTTCATTTATCAATATGACGCCGAATAAATTTCGGCAGGCTGTTCGGCAAGAGCAACTCGAAGCACGCACGCGGACAACGGTTAAGCAGCTTAAAGAACATGTTTTAGTTCTTGAGGATGAGCTTGAGCGGACGAATCTTCTTGTTCGTACTTTGTTCGAGTTAATTTCGACCTATCATGGTGTGACAGAAAAACAGTTTAAAGACATGATGGAACTCATCGATCTCAAAGACGGTGTTATTGATGGCAAGGTGCGTTCGACTAATATTCTCAACGCAGAATGTCAGTTATGCCACCGTAAAGTGAGCCGACGTTTTAAACATTGTGTTTATTGTGGTGGCGAGCTGTCTGTGCCACAAGATCCATTCGCTATGCGACGTACTAATAAGTAGGTATGATGTTAAAAGCACTTCGTTTAACAGGTTTTCTTGAAGGTGTGAGTTACCTACTTTTATTCTTCACGATGTATTTGAAGTATATTCAAGAGATGCCCCTGCCAAATAAAGTCGTTGGCATGGCACATGGTCTTCTTTTCGTCGCCTATTGTGGACTGGTGATTTATGTCGCTCATGAACACCGCTGGGATAAAAAGACCGCAGCCTTGGCGTTGTTCGCCTCTTTGATTCCGTTTGGGACATTTGTGGCTGATAAGAAAATATTTTCGGCCTAGTTTCGCGAGTCGCCAAAAAATCAATTTATCCTGATGATTGAGCATATGCATTTAGAATAGAGTCAACGATCAACTGACCCATCATGTCAAGACCTGTTCGACGTGGATGAATAAAGTCGGGTTGGAGCCAACCTTGTCCATGTAGTTTCTTAAATGCATCTTCACCACCCATCGACTGGTACATATCTAGATAAGCACACCCATGAAGTGCTGCGGCTTCTCTAAAGATGGGTTCGATATCATAAAACTCTGCTCGGGTGTGCCATGTTTTTTTTCCTGCTTTGCGCGCGGCTCGATAGTCTCGCGGGCTGCCAGGGCGATAGATGTTTTGAGGCGGTCCGACGACAAGACAGTCCGTATTTGGAACAGCCTTTTTGCTGCGGGCAATCCAGGCCGGAATGGCTTCTTGATATTGCTCAAGGCTTTTCCATTTAAACGCGAGTTTTTTTATTTCGTTTCCGCCTAGTATGTGGACAACTAGCGTGGGGGAGAGTTTTGTCATCATGCCTATATAGACATCTTGGTCAACATGTTCCCAGTCTTCGGCATCAGTCGCGATAATTCCCATGGTGTCAACCATTGCGCCACTGTTGTTTGTGTTTTCCAGACTCGCCCCAAAGAAGACACCGTATTTACCATTCACACCAACACGTACTTTATCTGTGTTGGGGACAAGTTGCACATCTGTTATCCCTAGTGAGCGCTGTGTTTTTTTCTTATTTTGAGATTGAATATCGAGCTTGATAGGCCAGTTTTGTTTGACATAATCATCTGTATTTTTAAATTCGTCTGTGGGGTACATCCGGGTATTCCAGTGTGGCGACCACGGGTGGTCCCACCAGAAAACTGTCAATCGATCTTCATCCGTATAATGAAAGCGAGAGTAGGTTTTCCATCCCTCTGAAATATCGACCAGCCCACCAATGCCTTTGGGGTATTTTGTTTTGTCATCCATGACCAGTTTATGAATATTCCAGTGCCATGAACCATTTGCTGTTCGTCGACGTGGTGCTTTATGGAGTTGTGGGTGCATCAATAAAAAGCCACGTCCAGCACTTCCATACAGGTGTTCAAGGCTTTCTCGAATGGCGCGTACAATGTTATCAGATGCAATAAGTGAGTTGCCGAAAACGCTCAGGCGTAATCTTTCTGATGGTGTCTCTGAGCGCAGGTTGTCCATCGCTGCAAATGTGTTTTTTAGAGTAGCAGCAGTCGATTGATCTGGCGGCATAATCAATGGCGCCGCTTTCATGGAAAGTGATTGAAGATTCTGTGTGCGTGTTGACCAAGCATCTGATTGCTTTATCGAAGATACCCATTTTTGGCGCATAGAGACATGCGCTGCTTCTTTATCTATTTCCGACACTGATGTGTTCTCGACGGACGGAACAGGCATGTCTTCACTTATTGATTCGCCACCATCATGATTTTGCCCCTTCGTATCGAGTTGGTGCATCGATTTGTTGTGACTGGTTTCTCGAAGTAGATGGTGTTGACAGGCACCCAAAGCGAAGCCACTCAATGCTGCGCATATGAGAATTATGAATACGAGAAAGAATGTTTTTTTCACGCTATGACTCTTTTTGACCTTCAAGCGAATTCCAATCCCCATCACCCGTCGCCTGATTGAAGAACTGAAAACCACATCCCTCATAGGTATGCTTCACCGATTCAACTTGATGGCTAAGCATACCACTGAGAATCAAACGTCCACCGGGTGCTGTATGCTTGGCGACGTGCTCCGCAAGTTCAATCAAAATCTCCGAGATAATATTGACGACGACGAAATCATAAAGACCGGCGCGCTTCCAGTCTTGCCAAAAGTCGATTTCGACACCAGTGTGATGAATATTGTCTTTTGTGTTATTGATGGCTGCCTGAACAGCCAGCGGGTCATTATCGATACCATGAATGGTTGGAATGCCTAAGTCCGCAGCGATAAAACTGAGAATGCCTGTTCCTGTTCCAACATCAAGCATGGCTTTTGGGGTAGCTGTTTGAATCTGTCGAATCATAGCAGATGCACATAAACGTGTTGTGGGATGTTGGCCTGTTCCAAATGCCATCTCGGGGTCGATATAAATTGGCTTTGAACCCTCTGGAAAGCCATTTTTATCCCATGAGGGCACAACCCAATAGTCTTCAACAAAGTGTTCAGCTGTCCAGCTTTCTTTAAAAGTCGCCGTCCAATCTTGGTTTTCAAGATCTGCCCAAACAAGCTCTGGTGTTGGCGTATTTGGAAAGTGCTTTGAGACATCAAGTAGTTGCATCATCACATCTCGTTCAAGTGCGTCTCTTTTAGGGAAGGTTGCAATAATTATAGCTTCATCATCAGATAGCTCCAACCCGTCTGGTGCTTTTGTGAGCGCGTCAAATTCTTGTATGCCTTCCGCACCAAGTGCATCGAGGACCCCGACGAATGCATCGTTCATGATGGCATGATGTGAGATGGTGACGGTTCGCCATTGTATTTTTTGTGACATTTTGAAGAGATATCAAAACGAACCTGAATGAGAAGGGCATGAATATTTTTTTACGTTTTAAACGCTAAAATACTCACTTGATGACAAATACAAGGTGAACACAAAATCGGAGGAATCGATGAGAAAAATACTGTTAGCGTTATGTTGTTTTGGATTTATGACTGCTTGTGGTCAAGCACCAGAAGAGTTGGTTGTAGGGTTATCTGAAGAGGGTGGGGATGAGCTCGCGGCAAATGAAAATGTGAAGTGTGACCGAGCATTTGTATCATGTGTTGCTGGTTGCGATGAATTGCGTAATGATGATGATTGGTTAGATTGTGTAACTTGCTGTGGCACAGAGTGGGAACGTTGCAAAATGCAAGGAGACAAAACAGGAACGAGTCAAAACGGCCTTTGTAGTGGATAGCAGGCCTTATCTTATCAGCTAAAAGATCGGCTACGCTGGTCTTTTTTTGATCGTGAATGATGCTTTGAATTAGATTCACCACGTCATACAGACCCATCTTCGGACTTTAAGCAGATACTTCGCTTTTATTGTTAGTGGAGCCACAAAAACATCACTTTGGAGACAATATTAATTGAACACAATATCGGAGGAATCGATGAGAAAAATACTGTTAGTACTATGTTGCTTTGGATTTATGACTGCTTGTGGTCAAGCACCAGAAGAGTTGGTT
>JAHDGS010000050.1:1277-13532 GCA_020627505.1 Myxococcota bacterium | reverse complement strand
AGGGTGGGGATGATCTCGCCGTTGATGAACGCAAAGCGAAATGTATGGATATATTGGGTAATTGTATGATTGACTGCGAAAGTCTCAGAAAACTAGAAAGCATGTTAGAGTGTGCTGAGTGCTGCATGCGCGATTATGATAGATGTATGATACTTGGCAGTGAAAAAAGTGGAACGAATCAAAATGGCCTTTGTGGCGGATAAGCTTCTACTTTTATGCTTCTATATAAAGGCCACATTGCTGGTCTTTTGCTTTAGATGAAGGAGGATATCTTTCATTGTTGAGAGGTATCGCTCAATAAATTTAGCGCTGATGAGGCTCCCATGAGTTTTTTTAAGGGGCCAGGCACTTATGGCAAGAATGGTGCCAATAATTTCTAGCAGATCGAGTTCTTTAATGTTTTGCCAAAGAGTTATGCATATATGCGCACTTGTTGTTGGTATACTTTTTGCCGACTGTACCTGACCCTCTTTTAGATCTTTAGATCTTTGCTATTACTTTGATATTTGTTCTTTCTTTCGCCAAAATTGAGCTCCACCTCTATGAGGATGCACACACGTAACATATAGGAGAGGATCTATGTCATTTAACAATATTAGAAGTGGGACATTTAGTGCGTCATCATGGTCTTCAGCAAACTCGCTAGAGGTTATTGTTGAGCAAAATGCAGGAAAGACTCAAGTCAAAATTCCTCAGTTAGACATTGACGTCGAGTTGCAATCTGCTTTCGTTTTTAAAGATCCTCATGGTATGAATCCTGAGGCAGTTGGCCAATCGATCGGACTACAATCACTTGTTGCTTGTTTAGACGGCAGCGAATATTATCCAGGTGAACCAAACGCTGGCATAATTAAGCTATCAGACAATGGTTTTTCAGATGGAAGGATATCAATTTATATTGAAAGTCAGGATATCGAATCATTCGAAGGCTACTACTTATAGTAGATGAGTCTGAAAAAATGAAAAACCAGCTCTCTGAACTGGTTTTTTATGTTGAATATTTATCGCTTCGATTACTTAAGAAGGAATAATGTCAACCATGCAAGAATCACAAGCGATTCGATAAAAGCAAGACCAAGAATGAATGGTGTAAACATCTTGTCACCCGCTGATGGGTTTTTAGAGATGCCTTCAAGTGCAGAAGCTGCTGCACGACCTTGCCCCATTGTACCACCTAGTGCTGCAAGACCGATTGCCAACGCAACAGCAAGCGCTCGTAGACCGCCACCTGAGCTTGAACCACCATCTTCAGCAAGAAGGTTTCCAGCGAAAAGGAAAACACCCAAAAATACGAATGATTTATTCATCAAGTTTTTCATTTTTGACCCCTTAAAGTCCTTTAGTTAAGCCGCGAGTTAATGATCGTGTTCCGCTGTATGCAGAGCGATATAAACTGTTGACAAAATACAAAATACAGCAGTCTGCACAACACAGACTAACAATCCTAGAAAGTAAAATGGTAGAGGCACAAGCAGTGCAAATAGACCAGCAAAGGCGAACAGAACTGCATGGTCTGCAATCATATTTGCCGCTAAACGTAGCGCGAGTGTGACAGGTCTAAGAAGTAGACTAAAGATCTCAATCAAACCAAGAAGAGGGGTCAATGCCCAGCCCCATGGTTCACCAATTGGGTTTAGCAAATGTGTAATATGGCCAATACCTTGTGTACGAAGACCATGAAAGTTGAACCAGACAAAAACAACAAGTGCAAGTGCAAGTGTTGTATTGAGGTTATCTGTTGGCGGTACGAAACCAGGAATCAAACCGAGCACATTTGAAACAAAGATAAAGAGTGCGAACGTACCAACCATTGGAATGTAGCGCTTGTAGTCGTGGCCAATAATACCTTCCATCATACCGGCGATGCTTTCTGTAAAGAGCTCAAACAAGTTTGAAAGACCGAGATTTGATTTTGGAACAACAGAGGTCTCTTTGTTAAAGTGAGCTGAAACAAGTAATGAACCAATCATCAACAACGATGCGACAAGAACACCGCCATAAATATGACCAGCACTCGTGCTCTCACCAAAAACCTGGGTCCCTTCTAAATAGTGGACAAGGTTTTGATAACCGGGCAAAAAACTAAACCAACTGGTATGATGATCCACGTGCGATCTCCTTAACGACCTCTATTTGCCTTTGTTGAGATAAATGTGCAAGGGGTATCTCGCGAATTTCTTGATATTTTTTACCCGTTTTGTCCTGTTTCTAACCGGCGACACTGTTTTGCTATTTAGGCTTATTTATCCGTCAATTTATGCAACCATTTACGCTCTGGCAGACACATATAAAAGAAAGGAGCACTTCATGTCCGATATTATATTTAATGCCGTTAAATCACCCTTTAAGACATTTTCCTCTTTTAGACGGTTTGTCTGCATATTTATGTGGATGACCTGGTTTTTGTGCATGGGGGCATTCCTAAATACCCGTTTTTGTGAATACGGAGATGGCCTGGGTGTGCTCACTTATCTTTACTATTTCTTATCCGGCGCGTCTTTTTTTGTTGGTTTTATCTCATTGATATTACGACAATGGCGTTATGGACTGGGTTTGATTCTTCTAACGCCGCTTCTTGCGATTATTTTTACGTTATGGGCTGGTGTAAATACGATGTTTCAGTCTTCAGATTGTTTTGCTGATGACTTGGAAATCCCGGTGGAGCTCGGTCTGGTTTCGACGCATGAAGAAGGGAATGGGTATGCAGGTGAGGTGGATTCACAAGAAATATTTAAAGATAGGCGGGTTGAGTTTGTCAACATTGAGCATGATTCTGCTTCTCAAGAAGGTTTTTACCGTTATCGAGTTGGGCTCAGAAAAACGCCGCCGGGTCGAATATATATGAAAGCTTTCGAAGTCACTAAAGAGATTCCTCTCACAGCGAAACGAATGACACGTGAAACATTGCTTGAAGTGGACGGTCAAGGCACAGAACACGGGTATGCTTTATATGAACCGCAAGAAGAATTTATGATCGGAGAGGGGGATTGGGGTAAACCTTATGCGGCTCGCTTCGAGCTGTGGTTTGAAAATGACGAAACAGGACAAGAAGAGCTCTTATACTCACGTCATGCGATCGTTGTTGGTTGGATGCGCTAAAACATATACAGGCACAGTCCACGTAAAAGAAACAATTCCAAGACCAATCCATAAGATCTGCTCAGGGAATGTATTTGCGCTTAGCATTGCGATGACAAGCGTGGCCAGAAACGTATTTAGCGCCAATAGAGGTCTGAGTTTTGTGTTTGGATTTTGGTCGAAGAGCCCTAAAACGGCCCGTGCCATCAACTTGAGTTGTATCATAAACCCAAAAGAAAAAAGCATGTAAAAGATAGTGTTATCGAGTGTGTGGGTCTCGTATGTGAAAACCCCTATCAAGAAGAAAGAGCTCACGACGAGCTGTACGACAAAATGTGTTTTAATAAATGCGTCAAAAGCTTTCGTGTGCATTGGCAATTCAAGAACCCTTGTTGAACCGTTCTTGCATTGGCGCCTGACCACGTGTGTTACCATGCATGAGTGGTTTTGCCTTGTTAAGAATGGGGGCTTCATTCATTTTTTGTTGTTGAATAAGGCGATAAGTTGTTCGAATCGACAATCCAAATCCGAGCGCAAGACCAATAAGTACCCCCCAGGGCGAAATATCGTATTTCATTTGAGCAAAATAACCGAGAATTGCGCCCAAAGCAGGTGCCAGAGCGATCTCGAGTCCATCACCGCTCGATTTAATATACTGTCGATACATGAGCCCCTTTTGTCGAGCACGCTCTCGAGCACGTAGCTTGCGGTCTACATAGTCGTTCATGTCGCTAGTATAGATGGGCATATAGCCGATGCAACCCGGTTCGAAATATCAGTGAACGTCAACTATTTATGAGACGACCTCTAGCCACCTTCAGTATGTTGGAAGTTTCAACCAACCTTGATGGCTTGAGTGTTTGACGACCCATTGCTCATCTTTCGAATAGCTTAGTTTGATATGGTGGCTTTTTTCATTTGATGCCATCTTTTTGCTGGAGATAACATATAGAGCGACACCATATTGATGTGCTAAACGCTGCAAATCGCTTAAATCTTTGACGGTCAATGTCACTTCACTTTTTCTAAGGTCGATGACGGCGACAGTTGTATTTTGTTTCAAAAGCATGCGCTCAATCTTCTTGATAAACGCTTCACTTATATCATCGACCAAGACCATTTGACTGAGCGGAAAGGCGTATCGGTGAAGACGTATATCAACTTCACATTGGCGAGGCTGCATAAAAAAAACAGACTTTTTGGGTGTATGGATTAACGACAGCTTCATCGTTTGGTAAAGCATTGAGTGAACAGGACTCGATTGTTCTGCTTCGATAATAGAAAGCTGACCAGGTTGTAGGATTTTTTGACAAATTGGCAGCCAGCTCAGGCTTTTATTTTCATTGGTTCTGGTCGTTTGTCGCTTTCGACTCAAAATTCCGATTCTCGTCTGCAGCATTTCAACAGGCAGGATATCGCGATATTCATCACTGTCGACGAACGGGACATTTGAGTTGGCTGGTTCAAAAACGAACGAAGGCTGTTTGAATAGTGCTTGCTTTTCGTTTTGTTGTTGTGTTTGTGTTAACTTTTTAGCGTGAAGTGATCTCATAAATATATGATACTGAACATTTGATCAGTCGTCCAGTTTCTGGGCACTCTTTCATTTCTCTACGCTAATAGACTGTAATATATCGATTATTTGTGTCGCTCTTTGTTCAAGCCAAGTACTACGCGTGCGGATACGTGAAGAGAGATAGCGATGAGCGATCAATGCTGGAACCCCGACAGAGATACCAAATGCAGTTGTTAGTAAGGCCTCCCAGATTCCTGATGCCATCTGTAATGGATCACCTACACCACTTTCAGCCACACTTTGAAAGACCGAAATCATACCAGTAACGGTCCCCAGTAGGCCAAGAAGAGGAGAGATTGTCGCAATCGTCCCGACGACAGATAAGCCTCGACTTAAATCAGAAACGACATATTTTCCAGCTTCTTCAGCGGCTTCACGTTGAACCATGATGTTGGCAGTCGGATATTTAAGAATGTAACGGTAGATTTGAGACAGGCCATTATCATTCGCATCTATAAGGGCGTGCGCCACGTCCATTTCGTTATTTTTGATATGTGTGCATATTTTGTCCACAAAATCCTGTGTGCCAACTTTAGACCAACGGGTCATCCATACCCGTTCAATAAAAACTGTACCAGCGCACAAAAATGCGATGACGATAAGCCAGATGACTGGACCAGCTTTGAGCAGAAGTTCCATGAGATTCTTCTAGTCCGCTCGTCATATATTTGCAAAGCGCATTTTGCGAGATTAACGTTTAGCAGGTTCTCGAGGCCCTTGAATTAATCAATAAATAAGTCCAGAGTCTCCGAAATAGCAATCTTAACAAGGACAGGGTATGGCACAGGCAGAAGTCACACTTGATTCATTTGAACGACATCCATCAACTTACAAACATTGGAAGCTCTCAATCGATGGTGAGGTCGCGACGCTGATCATGGATGTTGATGAAAATGAAGGCCTCACAGATGGTTATCAGCTGAAGCTCAACTCATACGATCTCGGTGTTGATATCGAGCTCGCCGACGCGATACAGCGGATTCGGTTTGAGCATCCCGAAGTGAAAGTAGTGGTGTTTACCGCACTCAAAGAGAAAATATTTTGTGCAGGCGCCAATATCTTCATGCTCGGCGGGAGCTCGCACCCATTTAAAGTGAACTTTTGTAAGTTCACCAATGAGACGAGACTTTATCTTGAAGACCTCTCTGAAAACTCAGGGCTCAGAGTGATAGCGGCATTAAATGGAACTGCATCTGGTGGCGGCTATGAACTCGCGCTTGCCTGCGATGAAATTTTGCTGATTGATGATGGAAACTCTGCCGTTTCTTTGCCTGAGGTCCCGTTACTTGGTGTGCTCCCAGGGACAGGTGGTCTCACCCGTGTCACAGACAAGCGTTGTGTGCGTCGAGACTTGGCAGATGTCTTTTCGTCCATCGCTGAAGGTGTCCGAGGACAGCGGGCAATCGACTGGAAATTGGTTGATGCTGTTGCACCCAAATCGAAATGGGATGCACTTGTACAGTCACGAATTGATGCACACCTCAAAGATAATACGGTGAAGTCTGGTGATGCCGTTGAGCTTCCTGCCATAGAAGTCAAATGTGATGGACCGCATCGACTCTATAAATATGTCGAAATGGTCATCGATGGGCCGATGAAGAAAGCAACACTGACCGTCAAAGGCCCTGAGTCTGATGAGCCGATTACGGCTGATAGTTTTATTCGAAAAGGTGTTGAGAGCTGGATGTTCCGTGCATTTCGAGAACTCGATGATGCGATACTCCATTTGAGAATGAATCAGCTTGACGTGACGCTTGTTGAACTCAAAACAGTTGGAGAAGCAGGCCGAGTTCTGGGGGCAGAAAAAGGGCTTCTGGCTGCAGTCGATACTGGCAATCGTTTCGCGCACGAGACACTCTTGTTGATACGTCGTGTGATGAAGCGTCTTGATGTCACATCGAAAACATTTTTAACGTTGGTCGAGCCGGATTCGTGCTTCGCCGGTTGTCTCGCAGAGCTCGTCTTTATTGGCGATAGAAGCTATATGCTTGATGATGTGGATGCAGAAGGCGAGAGTGGTTTATGGCTTTCGAAAATGAATAATGGTTTGTTGCCGATGGGCAACGGGTTAACGCGACTTCAATCTCGCTTTTATAATGACGAACAATCATTGGCAGCCTTATCATCTTATTTTGAGTCTGAAGCATCGATCGATTGTGATGGGGCTGAGACCCTTGGGCTGGTCACTTATATGCGTGATGATATCGATTACCCTGATGAAGTGCGACTGTTTATCGAAGAGCGCTGCGCAATGTCTCCGGATGCGTTGACTGGCATGGAAGCCAACCTACGCTGGCCTGGACCAGAAACAATGGAAACACGCATCTTTGGTCGTCTATCGGCTTGGCAGAATTGGATATTTATTCGGCCAAACGCAACAGGACCAGAAGGGGCATTAACCAATTATGGCCAGCCAAAGCAACCGAACTTTGATACCCGCCGCTGTTAAATACTACTGGTGCATGCAACCCTTTTTGGTCTTTGAACATATATCAGTGAATCAAGGAGAATAATGATGAAAAGAATGATGTTACTGGCGCTCGCCTTTACTTTTGTGGTTTCAACAGGTTGTGCTGCAATCAAGGCAGGCATCGCTGCTCAAAAAGTCGAAAACGAAATGGTCGCAGACTACCAGTTTAAAATGGGGGCAGATGCCGCACACGCTTCCGTGCTTGAGCTATTTGCATCACAAGGTTTTGAAGTTGATGAAACACAGTCAGCCGTTTATGCAACTGATCGTCAAGACGATCGTGTGACGAAATATACGGCAACGATTCGTACAATTGATGAGAACACATCCGACATTAAAATCTTTTTTACGGAAAGAGAACGCAACTCAAATACAGGTAAATGGTCAGAGAATAATGGCGACGCATTTAACATGAAGCGTCAACTTATCGATCGTGTCGATCCTGAATATGCTTCTCAAATCGATGAAGCGAAAGAAGCTGCAAAGGTGCAGTCGAAGCTCGAAAATAGCTAAGCATGTTACCTATTCTTGAATATCAAGAAATAATAAGCGCTGCTTTATCCGAGCAGCGTCTTTTAATTGAAGCAGAACCCGGAGCCGGTAAAACGATGTTTATCCCTGCTTGGGCGGCCGGGCGTTGTTCCGGAAAAGTTGCATTGTGTGTGCCAAGAAGGGCTATTGCGGCATCAATCAGAGAAGGCCTCGCACATTTTCACCCAGAATTGTCAGTTGGGATTGAAACGGGTTGGGGGGCGGAAACACGTGCCGATAATCAAATCATCATTATGACATATGGGGTGATGATGGCGCGAACGTTGAAAGATGAATTGTTCGAAGACTTTGCGTGTGTGATCTTTGATGAGTTTCATGAACGTTCGCTGGAAGGTGATATTGTTTTGGGGGCTTTGAAGGTTGCACAGGATTTAAGAGATGATTTGAATGTCATTTTGATGAGTGCGACAATCGATGCTGAACAGCTCAAAGCATACTTGAAAGGGCTTATTCATATTGAGGTACCAGGCCGCCAACATCCTCTTACAACTTCTTATCGTGCGCCGCCAAAATCGAGCCTAGACTTATCGCGCATTGATGCGCGTTGGGTTGCAGGATTGATTCGCGATGTTGCTGGACGAGATGACTCAAACAATATTTTGGTCTTTTGTCCGGGCGTTCGAGAAATAAGCGCAGTGATAAAACATCTCAGTCAGGTCAATGGCTACGACGTGTTTCCGTTACATGGGCGCCTTGATCATCGCGCACAGCTCAAAGCACTGCAACATCATGGTCAAAAGGTTATTTTGGCGACGAATATCGCGGAAAGCGCATTGACGATTTCGGGTGTTGATACCGTGATCGATCTTGGATTAACGCGGCGAACATTTTTTCACCTCGACACGGGCATATCGACGCTGGAGACAGGCCTTGCTGGAGAAAAGTCGATTACGCAACGGGCGGGGCGGGCTGGTCGTGAAGCGCCGGGTCAAGTGATTCGATTGTGGTCAAAAGTATCTACGAATCGGCAAAAGTACGATCTCAAGCCACAGATAGAGCGTGAGGACCCGACGTCTGCCTATCTCACATGCTGTGAACTTTTTGGCGAACAGACGCAAGCAGACTTTGGTGACATGTTGCTCACACCATTTCCGACTGGTTACGCGAAGTATGCGCGTCAAGAAATTGAGTTCCTTCAAGGACATTCTTCTGAAAAACATTTAGGCAATAGTTTTAAAAAGTATCCTTTTGCTCCGCATTTTGCATTGATGTGTGAACAGGCTACGCGCGCGTCAAAAGAAGAGGAGAGTCTCGCGATACTCATCGCCTTATTGATACGTGAAGGTGACTATCGTCAGATAGCTGATATGGAAGATGTCCTGTCATCGCTTCGAGATGAACTTGAACAACCGCCACATTGGCTCAAAAGAAGACTGACGCAAGGTGGACACATTCAAGGAAGAAAATGGACGGCAGATTATATTTCACAAGATGTGTTGCCACTTGGCGTCAGACATACATGGCTCATACAATCGTTGATGAAAGATATCGCGATACAGGTGAGTCCAGGACGTCGAGCATATAAAATCGCGAGAGGATATCAGATTGATGTGGAGGATGAGTCTGCTCCAAAGATGATTGTTGCGCTGCAGAAACAGCGGATTCGCCAATCAACCCGGTCCATTAACATAATTCGTCAGTATGTTCCGCTTGATATGAACTGGGTTTTGGACCATTGCCCAGAGATTACAAGCACACACACAGCTGTTGAAATTCAAAAGAGTCAGCCGCCACGATTTTTTGAAAAGAAAATGATTGGTGATTTATGCCTTAAAAAAAGAAAGGCGAAAAATGTCGATCCGGAAGAAATGCACAAGGCGTTTTGTGATTGGGCGCTCGAGAATGCGAAGCAGCTTTTGCCGGTGGATAAAAAGTTTGAAAAGCTGCGAAAGCGCATTATGTTTTGTCAGCGTTTTGATACAGCGTATGACTGGCTTGATGTGTCAAATGAAGGCCTGATAAAACGTATATGCGAACAGCTGTATCCGATTTCGAATGTGAAGTCCTTACAAAAGGCCAATATCCCTGAGTTTCTGAATCGGTTACTCGATTATGAGAGCCGAGAGCGGTTGAGTCGACTGGCACCAGCAGACATTGAATTATCTAATCAAAAGAAGCTCAGCTTATCTTATGAAAAATGCCTAGAAGACGGTCGACCGATTCTCGCGGCTAAAATTCAACAGCTCTTCTCTTTAAAGGAAACACCAACTGTGATGGGCGGTCGTATCAAAGTGATGGTTCACTTTTGTGCACCCAATATGCGTCCGCAGCAGATGACCGATGACGTGGCCGGTTTTTGGACACGAACATATATGGATGTTCGGAAGCAGTTGCGCGGCAGATACCCGAAGCATGCTTGGCCTGAGGAGCCGTTAAAAAGCACTTTCTAAAATGCTTTAAAAGTGCCATAATAAGTTTGTTCAAGTAATTTAAGATCGCCTGGTTTTCCTCGTTTTCTCTAAGTTTCTCTAACCAGGCGTCGTATCGACAAACGAACAACTCACTTTCTGTCGTGGTTAAACAGGTTTTTAGGAGAGCACAATGGCTCAAAAAATATATGTTGGAAATATCTCTTTTAATGTCGGTGAAAGCGAAATCGCTGATTTGTGTGCGGAATATGGCACCGTGACATCTGCCAAATTGATCACAGATCGTGATACAGGTCGAAGCAAAGGCTTTGCTTTCGTTGAGATGAGCTCAGAAGAAGAAGCGCAGGCTTGTATTGAGAATCTCAATGGACGAGACGTCGGAGGACGCAACTTAAAAGTGAATATCGCTGAAGATCGTCCACAGCGTCGAAGCGGTGGTGGTGGTGGCTATGGCGGCGGCGGTAGAAATGATCGTGGCGGCCGCGGTGGTTATGGCGACCGAAATGGTGGTGGTCGAAACCGCTGGTAGATGAAACCTTTTGTCGCTTGTCGGTCATCTGACTGATGACAAGTATATATCACAACCTATACTAAATATATTCTTTGGTTAGGTCACCTCGAAAGAGGTCAAGAAACGCTCGAATGGTTCGAGCGTTTTTATATTGTACGAACTTTAAGCATCGAATCCGGTTTGGCGGCCCTGCCCAATACAAATAAAGAGCTCCCCGCCGACGGTGCTTTCTTTGACTGGCATTATTTCATATGAGACTTCATTAAAAAGGTTTTTAATTGTTGATTTGATTGGTCGTTTTAAATCAGCGCCAGCGATGAGTTCAACAAGTCGACTATGAAATGTCTCATTTTTTGCAAAGACATCCATGACAGCACATTGGCCTTCTAACTTCAGTAAAGACGGAATCTCGGCCATGACGTTCTCCCAATCGGGAAAAACCGAAAGGCCAAGTGTGCATACGATGGCATCATATTCGACTGGCCAACTGTTTTCTCTAAGTAAAGAAGCCGATAGATGTGAAACATCGACTTGAAGTAGATGGATACCCTGATAATTATGAGCATCGATGCGCTTTTGGGCCTTTGATAACATGCCTTGAGAAAAATCAATTCCGAATATCTGACAAGTCGGAGAATGATTTTTGAGATAAGAAAAGTTCGCCCCTGTTCCGCAGCCCAGATCGAGGACTGTCGGATTATCACCGAGTTTGAGCTGTTTCACCAATGAAAAACGACTATCTCCATAAATCTTGTCGAGAGAACGGTCGTAAAAATTAGAGAAGAAATTATACCATTTCATAAAACACCTATTGTGAATTCGTGGAACGTATTGTTCGTGTTTTGGTTGTCTTAGTCGACGACTGGACTTGAACTTGAATGCGTTTGAGTTCTTTGACGAAACCGTTGATATTATCTTCGGTTAACACGTTGTCACCCAGTTCTTTTGTGATCGATTTCAACATGCCTTCTGACAAGACGGGCAGAATGGTTTCAGCAGCATCGCCGAGAACTTTCAAGTCTTTGGGCTTAATGTTGAGTCCGCCTTCTTGAAGTCCATTCGAGACCGTATGGACCATCATCGAAGAAATCAGCTGTTCGACACTAAAGGCGACTTGTTCTCGTGGTCGCCCTGCAGAATAACCAGGTTGTTGACTGTCACTGGCAGTGGTTATCTGTACATCTGACAATCGAAGCGCCATTCGGTTCTTATCTTTATCAAACCAGACTGTGACATATCGCTCAGGTTCTTCTCCTTCACGGACTTCATCGATGGCTGAATAAATGATATCACCCGTTGGTTGCTCGAGCTGAGGTGTTAGCCAGTCTAAGCCATTAGCATTCATCTTTTCAATGGCCCAGTCTTTCATCGGTGTGCCTGCAAAAGCCCAGAATACGGCACCAAGGATAAATACAATCACGTAATCGAATAGATATTTAAAAACTTTACTCATCTGGGGGCTCCTTTGAAACGAATATAACCTAGATTAAGGCGATTGACACATGCTTTGGTGTCATCTTAAGTTGAAATATGATTAAAAATAGACTGACATCCCTCAGAAAAGAGATGGCACATGCCAATATTGACATTCTTATCATTCGTTCAACCGATAACTATTTGAATGAATATGTCCCAAAACATGAAAGTCTTCGCGGTTATATCACCGGGTTTTCAGGTTCTCTCGGTGATGCATTGGTCA
>JAHDGS010000050.1:0-1267 GCA_020627505.1 Myxococcota bacterium | reverse complement strand
TTCTGTTTGTCGACGGACGATATGATATTCAAGCGGTTAAAGAAGCGCCTGAATATGATGTGCGTGTCATCCCGATGGGATCGTCTATTGAAAAAGAGTGGATCTGTGAACTCGGTGCGCAGGCCGAAAAGGGGCTCAGAAATGTCGGTATCGAGTCGGATCGTTTTCCGTATACGTTATATGAGCGTGTCCTTGATGCGACGGAACAGCTCGAACAAGATTTGATTGAAACGGTGCCATCTCTTGTCGACAAGGTTAGAGAAGAAGAGGGTATCAAAGATAAACGAACGGGCAAAGTGTGGTCAGTCGGCTCATTCTTGACTGGTCGTACTGTTGCGGAGCGGCTTAAAGAAGCTGAAGTTGCATTCAAGAACAATGATATAGACGGTTATGTGATGATTCCGCTCGATGAAATCGCATGGATGACGAATCTACGTGGGAATCAATTTCCACATCAAGCAACCTTTCATGCGCAAGCGATAGTGCTGAAAGATCGTATATTGCTTGGGACAAAAGAATCAGCATTGCGGAAACACGTTGTTGCTGAAAAAGAAATCTCTTTTGCAGGAGAAGGTAAGCTGGTGTCAGCTCTAACAGCGTATGCAAATGAGCAGGGGCTTGAACAAATTGTCCTTGGTTTTGATAAAGCGGCAACGCCTGCTCACGTTGTGAACCAGCTCGCTGTGGCCGGTTTTACGATGCGCCCTGTCGAAAACCCATTTCAGACCATGCGAACGACCAAAACCAAAGAAGAACTGAATCATATGTGCAACGCCTTTTCGAGAGCAGATGAAGCTGTTCGAAAATTGCAATTATGGGTTCATAATCAAGTGAAGAAAGGTGAGCATATTACCGAACTTGATGTTGCGAAGAGAATGGAGAGTCAATTCAAGCGTGGTGGTGCATGGGGGCTCTCTTTTCGTGTGATTTCTGGTTCAAACGAGCATGGCGCGATTATTCATTATGGTTCGCCTGATGATAAGCGTGGTCTTCAAAAAGGAGATAAGTACCTTCTTGATACAGGTGCATATTATGAGGGGGGCTACGCAACAGATCTGACGCGGTCGTTTATTGTCGGAAAAGGTGCTGAGATTAAAATCGAGCAACGTTTTATCGATTATTTTACGCATGTTCTGAAAGCAGCGATTGCAGGAATGTCAGCTCGAATACCTTTAGGGACCCGCGGGGAACAACTTGATGCCATTGTTCGTTCTCGCATGTGGGATGCGGGTCTCGATTATGGGCATGGAACAGGCCATGGTGTTGG
>JAHDGS010000049.1 GCA_020627505.1 Myxococcota bacterium | reverse complement strand
ATGTGGCTCGAGAAAAATAAGATGAGAATCTTTCTGCCGAAAGCGCATGACTTTATCTTCTATACTTGGACAATACCGAGGTCCGACACCATCGATTTGGCCATTAAACAGTGGCGAACGACCAGACTCTATTTCATCGGCAATGATCGCATGCGTATTGGCATTTGTATGCGCCATATAGCAAGATACTTGCTTCAGTGGCGGTGGCGTGCCAGCAAAAGCAAACTGAGGTGGCGGAATGACTGGTGGTTGTTCTTCTAAAATTGTCCAATCGACTGTTCGCGCATCCAGTCGCGGGCATGTGCCTGTTTTGAGTCGGCCGATTGAGAATCCCAAACGTTTGAGGGCGTCAGACAGTCCATTAGAAGCATGATCGCCTGCACGACCACCTGATTTCTGGGTGTTGCCCATATGCAAGGTTCCACCCATAAATGTACCCGTCGTTAAAATTGTTTTGCGGGCACGAAGTTCTTCGCCAAGGGCTGTGGCGACCCCGACAACATCACCTTGTTCGTCTTCAAGTAGATCAACGGCAATACCTTGTCGTAGATGGAGGTTATTTTGAGCATGGACCCGCTTTTGCATTTCAGCGGCATACGCGTGCATATCACTTTGACAGCGTGTTGCGCGCACTGCCGGACCACGTGACGCATTGAGCGTTCTAAATTGGATACCGGTGAGGTCGGCAACTTCACCCATTTGACCACCGAGAATATCAAGCTCTTTAACTAAATGACCCTTACCAACACCACCTACAGCTGGGTTACAGCTCATGACGGCAATCCGGTCGATCGAGCCTGTTAATAAGCATGTGCGTGCGCCCAAACGCGCGGCCGCAAGTGCCGCTTCACAGCCTGCATGACCGCCACCAATAACGAGTATATCGAACTGATTCATATGGATTTATCCTAAAATAGTCCTCTAAAAAGGCAAGTCGGCTCCTCAGATGAGTGGTTGAGATTTGCTTCATTTTTACCCATAATTTTGAAAAAGGTGCTTTTCGACGATGAGTTGAGTATCCTGAGAAGAATATGAAGCGCCAAATCACTATTTTTATGTTGGTTTTGATCGGAACTCTTTTTTCGGGATCGCTCAACGCACAATACCGGAATCATATGATCCAACTCCCCAATGTCGGTTATCTCGGGCTTGGGACTTTTGATCGGCTTATCAACCGATCGTATTTGCAACAACCGACGCAAGGTGCGAATAATACGCTCACACCTGGGCAAACGTGGGCGGCGAAAGATCAACTTACAATAGGAACAGGTTATGCGCGTGCGATTGGATATAACTCCTGGTTCGATGTTCAAGTGGCTGTTGGTTTTGGACAGCCAACGTTTGCCCGTGAATATCATCTTTTGTGGTCGTTAAGCTCATCGGTCGGTATACGGACTAATTTCGCAGACGGCCCACTTAGACCATTTTGGAGCGGCCATTTTCATTACTTACAAATCTTTAATGGAGAATCCGTCGGTGTTCGTCAGTCGACGCAAAATAATGCGTCTTCTTTATTCTTTGGATTGAGAACAGGACTGGGACTCGAGTGGTTCTTCTTAAATACGCTCCGAGATTGGGGGGCTGATATTGATCTATATTATGATGAGATGTCGATTCAACTTGAGACGACATTTGCCGGTTTTTTTGATATTACGGCCCCTCCGATTACCGCAGGCGTCGGTCGACTGAGCTTAAATATTTATTTTTAAGTGGCGTTACGGTCACTCTAGGGGCACGCCTACTGAGCGAGTTTTTCGACCATCGATTGTAATCTTTGCAGGGTAAACGGTTTACGAATGACATCATCACACTGTTCGATGATGCTTTGTAAATGATCATCGAAGGTCGTTAGTCCCGTGACGATAGCAACTTTCTGTTTCGGATATTTCGTTTTAATAGTTGTGATGACATCTTTACCGGAAATGTCTGGCAAATTAATATCGGTCATGACCAATGCATAGTCATGTTCTTGAATGGCGTTGAGACCAGCTGCACCTGTACTACATGTGTAGACATCGCAACCAAGTGTACTCAACAAATCATTGAGAATTTCGCGAATATTTTCTTCATCGTCGATAACCAAGATTCGTTTGTTCGATGATAGTGTGTCGATTGCATCTGCTGATGGTTCGGAAGCCGGTCGGGGCAAGTCCGTGATGTGGTTCTCTGTCATTGGTGGAGATGCATCAGGTAGTCTTAAGATAAATCCTGTTTCGTAGTCCTCAAACGGATGACGTTGATAGTGTAGACTGCCACCGTGTTTCTCCGCAATCGAGGCACTCACGCTGAGTCCAAGACCTGTCCCTTTTTCTTTTTTACTTGTGACAAAAGGTTGAAATAATTTCTCGACAAAATCATCTGAAACACCATGACCTGTGTCGCATACGGCAATTTCAACAAATCCATCGGGTGCACGTGACGAAAAAAGTCCGATATGTCCTGCTTCAGGACAGGCATCAATCGCATTGCCGACCAGATTAAGAAGGACTTCACGAATCTCAGGAGGATGACATTTGATAAATACGTGTGGTTCATGCGCATGGCGAAGGACGAGTGATTTTTTTGAAATCTTCTGTTCAGCATAGTGACATGTTTGATCGATGAGTTCAGACACATCAGCGAGTTCCATTGTTTCTCTAGAGCTGTGCTTTGCAAGTGGGCGAAGACGGCGAACAATATGTGCGCCATCGAGTGCAGCTGTGCGTATCGTGAGTAAAGCGTGCTGGAGCTGTTCTGTTGAGAGTTTTTTTTCTTGACGAAGTGTGTTCTCAAGCAACTCCGTTTGGCCGAGCACCGACGACAACAAATTATTGAAATCATGTGCCACGCCAGATGCCAGCTGACCCATCGCCTGAAGACGCTCAGAACGAAGGAGGCTTTCTTGTGCACTTTTGAGATCGTCAAGGGCTTGATCGCGTGCTGAAAGGAGTTCGACTTTTGATAGTGCGGTGCCAATATGTGTCGTGAGTGTATCAAGTGCCTCAATCACTTTTGTATCGATCGGATGAGATGACTCGAAGCCAAGAATAAAACCGCCCTGGGTCGCATGTTCGCTTCTAACAGGCGTGGCGACCAGTGTTCCAAATCCTTGTTGAAATAATTGATAAGCTAAGAGGGGAAAACGATGTTTAAATTTCTCGAGCTGTGCAGGTCGAATACGCTGAATGGTTCGACGCATTTCGTTTGAGACACCGAGGAGCGTATCTTCATGTGCGATTGTATATGGAAGTGTCATCGGTTGCACATCTTTGAGTTCAATATGATGAAAGACATGATGCGTGTTATCGTATTGGTAATAGGCAATCAGCTTGGGCTTGAGGAATCGCTTGAGAGAAGCTGCCGTCGCCTGAATAATACCATCAAAGTTATCAAGCCTGGCAGTCGTAAATGCAATCTCGCCAAGCATATTTAGTCGCTCAATTGCTTGTTGCTGCGTATCAGCGAGTACTGCCTTATCGATCGCATTACCGACAACAATCCCCATCGCCTCCATATTGGTGACATCATCTTGATGCACATCTCGCCCCAATGGAAGAAAGACGAACATTGCCCCAACCGTTTCTTGATGTGTTTTCAAAGGAATGACTGCTGCGCCTTCGAAGTTTTGCTCTCGAACAGCTTGTACTTTAATGCGAGGATCGCGTTTTGCATCATCAATGACAGAGGGTAGTCCTGTTTGAACACAGTGTGCGAGAAGGGTTTGTCCGCTGAGAGAGACACGCTCAAGTTTTTCTCGCAAAGATGTTGGTAAGCCCCGGTGAGATGTTAATCGAAGCTGTTGGCTTTCTGCGTCACGTATGACGATACCAGTGGCCTTAGCCCCGGTGAGATCATGTACTCGCTGACATGCAATCTCAAGCGTCTCAGTTAAATGGCGTGCTTCTGCGATGGAGGTTTCGAGTGCACGTAAAGCTTCAAGTTCAAGGTTTTTTCGGCTGAGTGTTCGACGCAAATGATGATCGGCCGATAAATCTTGTATAACCCCAACATAAGTCGACTGCCGATTAGAGCCAAATGGAAACAAAGCAACATGAACAGGAAATCGTCTGCCTGTGATATCTTGTCCTTCGAGATGGATATCTTCATGTGTTGCAGGTTCATCAAGCCGAGCATACTGCGCTTTTTTCACAAGTGTCATCCATTCAATGCGTGGATGAAACGATTGGGAAACAATATAACTTTCTTCAGGTTGAATCGTGTCTTGTAGACCAAAAATCTGTCGAAACCGCTCATTGGCATATAGCAGTCGGTCGTCTCGAAATATAAAAACACCATCACTACTTTGATCGGCGAGGGCCCGAAGTGGCAACGCGGGATCGTCCAATAGATCCCGGCGTTGTTCTGCACGCAGCGTAATGGCATGGACCAATGGCATGACAAGTGAGTCAGATAAACCGCATACTTCTTGAATACCGAGCAATGCAAGTTGTTGTCGCCATTGCACATCGTCTTTGTCCAAAATAACAGTCAGTCGCGGGCGTGGAAATCCAGCAGCAAGTAGTATGCGTACGCCTCTTAAGGTCTCATCGGCAAATGTTTCAGTTGGGAGAAGTAGATCATCGAAATGTGTCTTCGGATTGTGTTTATCGTGGGCGACCTCGGCGAGTTCTCGAATCATATCGAGTGGTGAATCAACGAAGACCACAGACAATTTGTGGCTCTTCTTGGGGCGAATACTCTCCTCAAATGCATGAAACCATGTCGGCAAATGGTTTTTCCGTAGAATTAAAGCTGAATGTCTGATCTTCACTGAACCTCTCAAAGGGAAAAGCGCATTGTCATTTTGAACGAAGTCTTCTAAATGTAAAACATGTCAAAACCATTGGTCAAGAAGACATTGCATGTAGATGATATGCCATTTCCGGTATTGCTGATTCGACCAGATGGTGAGATCGTTGAAGCAAACGATGATTTTCGCATATGGGCATTCGGTGATGCTGATTCAGATAACCCCCTAAAGCATTTGCAAGATATCATTGAATTTGAGCCCAATGACCTTCGGCACTGGCTCGCTGCCACACCCGATGCCTTAGAGACCATCACTTTAAAAAACGCCCCATCTATCAAAGCGCTCTTATCTTTAAAGATGATTGAACAACGCCTCAGAAATGGGATGCAGAGCTTCATTTTGATGATCTTTCGTCCGATGGGCCGCCAATATGCGCTTGAACAAGAACTCAAGGCGACCAAAGAGTTTCTTGAGAACTTGATCGATAGTTCATTTAATCCAATTGTAGCGAATGACTTGAATGGACATATCATTCTCTATAATCGCTCCGCGCAAGATGTTTTTGGATACTCGCCTGCAGATGTCGTTGGTCAGCTCATGATGACGGACTTATATCCAGAAAATCAATACCTTCGTGTCCGGGAAAAGTTAAGAAGCACGATGCATGGGGGTGTCGGTCGTTTGAAAAATCAACGCATCGATGTTTTAAGCCAATCGGGTGAGGTTGTTCCCGTGTCTTTGTCTGCAACGTTATTATATGAAGATGGTCGTGAAGTCGCGACTGTTGGGATATATACTGACTTAAGAGAAAAACTCGACATGGAGCAAGCGCTATCCCGTGCGACGGAGGCTGTTGAAATTGGTGAACGTGCACGGGTCGCAACAGAACTTGCCGGTATGGCCGCACATGAGTTGAACCAGCCGCTGACATCTGTGTTGGGATATGCCGACTTACTGCGAATCAAGCTTGAAGCAGAGCGAAGCCCTTTGCTGAGACATGCTGAAAGTGTTTACACACAAGCCGAGCGTATGGCGGAAATTGTGCGTCGAATCGGACAAATTACGAGACACGAGACAACACACTACTCTAAAGCCAATATGATTATTGACTTGAGAGCGAGTTCTCCGAAGGCTGACAGTAACCCACCAACACAGATCGATGAGATCATTAATCTAGATTCGATTGAAGATCCTGAACAGTAAGCTGAACTTACGCTAGAGTAAACCTCAATAGCGTTGGTCTGGCAGATGTTCGTAGCATTTTTCTTGATTCAAGAAGAACCGGAACAGCATATCTGGATATGCTGTGAGGACGTGACGAAGAATCAGGGAAAATGAACGGATATTCGTCGATCAACTTTGTTGAGGTTTACTCTAGATAAGTCGTTGCTGCGGGGCGGCTTGCTCGAGATATTGCGCTTCATACTGGCGACACAACGTTGCAAAGCTCATATCTTCTGCTTTCAATTGGTTCGCGCGTTTGAGCATGGCGTGGACTGAAGAAGGGTGCCGATTGAGCAAACGACCTATCTCTTGCAGGCTTGCATGAAAACGTGTGGCTAAAATATGAGCCGCCAGAACCCGGGCTTGGCTAATATGTTTCAAACGAGAAGATGAGGTGAGATGCGATGTCTCAAGCCCGCACGTCTGAGCGACGTTTTTGATGACGACGGATGGCTTTTCAATCTGTGTATCCACAAATGCTGGAAGAATATCGACGAGATCGTGATGAGAAACAGTGCCTTCAACAAAGAAGTGGATGTGGGTCATGAGACCTTTCAAGATCGAAAATGAAGGAGGTGCCTTTAAAGCAACTTCTTGCCAGACGCCTTCTTCGGCGCGGAGCTCCAGTTGTTCAGCCAAGTGTTCGATAAATGTGAGTCTTTCACCAGATGTCGGGTGAAAAAGGTGACCTGAGAGGGCTGTACAAAGCCGAGATTTCAGTCGCTTATCCCATTTTTCAAGTCGTGCAGGTGCGACTGACGTCGCCATGTAGACCGAGACTTGACGTCGCGAGAGAACGTCGAGCAGCTTCTGAAAGTTTTCCTGACTTTTGAGTTTTCCGTTTAAAAAGTCGACATCATCGACGAATAAGACATCATAACCTTGACGCCATTTGTGGTTAAACGCGGTCATTCGACCCATTCGAGCAGCCTCAATATATTCGTTGACCCATTGTTCGCCAGAGACGAATCGACATGTTTGGGTTGGGTGCATTGCGCGGTACATATCATATGCAGTTCTAAGAGCATATGTTTTACCTGTTCCTGATGCACCCACCAGCACGAATAAGCCATCATGCTGAACCTGAATATGTTTTTTCAACACTGAAAATGTCTTTTGAGTTCGGTGTGATAACTGGGTAAACCCGATTGTCTTTCGATGAGGACGACGTTGAGGCGCAACGGGAGCTGAAGGCTGTCGCTCATCTTTTACTTGAGGTAACTTCGAACGGGATCCATTTGTTTGGACAATATGAAGTTCAATCGGCCTTTGATGGAAGGCAGTGAAGCGTGCCTCAAGATGAGAGCGGAGATGCGTCTCAACATAACTCAAGATATGGGCATGCGGTGAAGAAAGCTCGTATGCCGTGTCGTTGAGTTGGCGGCATGAAAGTTGCCGGACATAGCCATTCCATATAAAAATAGATACATCTTCTTTGAGTTGATTTTGAATATTCACCCAGCATGCACGCTCATTGTGTTGACCTTGATCGTGCTGTTGCTCGCGCTTCATATTCCACCTAAGATTCGACCCAGTGATTTGATAGGGCGGATCACTTAATTGATCCAAAATCGAGTTATAATTTTTAGCAAAAAAAGCATGGTGAGCAAGTATAAAGAAAGCCGTAAGATAAGTTTTTATTTTTCTATTTAAGATCAAGTACTAATCGATACGCATTTCTTTTTTGATCGCGTTCATTTCTCGTGTCTGAGATTAGTGCATATTTTATTTATAAATTTTAAGTGGTTACAGGATCAAGAGGGATCTTGCTATTTTGTCCATGATTGTGGTTGTTTTAAGGTGGCGAGCATGTCCGCTTCTGGCGTACCTTTCTCGGGTTGACGATCATAACCCCAATGCGCGATCTTGGGTAGCGACATCAAAATGCTTTCAGTTCGGCCATTGGACTTCAATCCAAAAGTGGTCCCGCGATCATAAATAAGGTTAAATTCAACGTAGCGGCCACGTCGCAATAACTGCCATTCGCGTTCCTGTTTCGAAAATATTCGATCGCGATGCTGCTCAACCATTGGCAAATAGCTTGGCAGAAATGCGCGGCCACAGTTTTGAATGAGCTCTAAACCTGCTTCGAAATGCGGGTCTTGAATATGCTCGAAGAATATTCCTCCGATACCACGTGTTTCGCCTCGATGCGGTAAGTAAAAATACGTATCACAGGTGTCTTTAAAACGGTCATAATCACCTGATTCAGATCGCAAGCATGCATCTTGAAGCGTTTGATGAAAATGTTTGAAATTTTGGTCATCAACGTAGTTTGGTGTCAGGTCAGCTCCACCACCAAACCACCAATCATGAATGTCTTTCGGCGGCTCATTCTTATCTCCATCACCGATCTCGAAATATCGATAATTAGCATGAACAGTTGGTATAAATGGGTTGTGGGGATGGAGAACCAGACTCATTCCAGTGGCAAAGAACTGATCGCCTCGCGCTTTTGCAAGTGGGCTAGCTTGAGAGCGTGCTGCGGCAGGGAGTTCTCCATATACAACAGACATCGCAACCCCGGCTTTTTCAAATATCTGTCCGTCCTCCCAAATACGGGTTCGACCACCGCCACCTTGATCACGCTGCCAAATATCCTCTCTGTAAGGCTGCTCTCCAACATCGATCAGCCCCTGACAAATTTCATCCTGAAGTTCTTCGATATACTGTTGCACCTGTTCGCGTTGCATGATCTCTCCAAAGAAGCAGTGTGACACTTGCATCATAAAGCCAAATAGGCCACAAATAAAGGAGGGGCTGACGAACATGATACGCGTACGATCTGAACAATATAAAGTGACTTTAGCTGTATTAAGTATTCTATTACATATCGTGTTGTTTGGATGCGACTCTGACAGATGTACACACTGTACAGATGGCGGGCCTTCTCGAGATAGTGGAACCGTTATTGGTGAGTGCGAAGCGCCCGGAACCGAAACGTGGATTCTTCGATATAATGATGTACCGATTATTGGGGATTCTGGTTTATCTGAAGGCAATTTTTCAGTTGCACTTGTGCTCTCTTCTGATGGGCAAATCGAATTTTTACACCAATCCGTTCATAGCTTTGGTGGAATGAGAATGGGATTAGAAGTGCCTGCACGTGGTTACTTTTTCAATTATGAATATGAAACCATCGTGGGCCTAGACAATACGCGAATTCGTCTAACTCCCAATGATGGTACACCATATGTATTTGACTCAAGCCTGACGGATGATGGGCCTATATTCGAGTGGCCACAGGCTGAAGACGCGACTTCCCTCGCACTATCGGACGAAGATTTTGTGCGTGTCGACTTACCGTTCGCATTTCCGTTGATGGACACAACCTATGACCATCTTTTTGTGAGTTCAAATGGTTTCGTTTATTTTGGCGACGATCTTGTTATCTCTGATGAGGTCAACAAAATGCCTCAAGCTTTTCCGACCAATGCACCAGCCTGGGATGCTATGATCGCTTTTTTCTGGGCTGATTTTGACCCACGCGGTATTGCTCAAGGTGTCACTGTTCAAACACTGCAAAAACCGTGTCAACTTGATTGTGCGGGTGTTGAGAATGGCTTTGCTCGAATAGACCGTTGTGGTGTATGCGCTGGTGGCGAAACAGGTTTGACGCCTAATAAAGATGAAGACTGTGCTGGAACTTGTTTTGGAGATGCGGCGCTCGATCGGTGTGGTTCTTGTTTTGGCGGTGAATCTGGCCGAACAGAAAATGAGGATGACCAAGGGTGCGGCTGTTTCGAAGACGCTGCGCAAATGTGGTTTGAAGATATAGATGCTGACGGTCTTGGGGCAGGAGAGGGCGTTATGGCATGCCGCCTAGATGTCGATGCATCATATGTAACGAACGAAGATGACACAGAGCCTACTTGTTCAACAAATGATATGGCAGAGTGTGGCACATGTGGCGCAAAAGACTGCTCAGGCGCATGCGATGGAGGTGCCGAAATCGATATTTGTGGTGGCTGTACTGGTGGGCAAACAGGTCTGCCTATCCCCCGTGGTGAAGATACCGACGGCGATAATATTCCTGATGCGTGTGTGGCGCCTGATTTGATTGTTGATGCATTGCAGTTAGCGAGTAGTGCCTATTTAGATACAATCCAGATTGCCCCAGATGATTGTTATATCGCTGAAGGCTGTGTCAGCGGCTCTGGTGAACGCCGTATTATTCGCTTTGATACATTGATTGCAAATGTCGGCAATGCTGATTTGGCTATCGGCACCTATAACTTAAATAACCCGTTATGGGAGTGGGACCAATGCCATGACCATGCTCACTTCGAGCATTATGCTGAGTATAACCTATATGACCTATCAACAGGTCGATCGCTCGCAGGTCGAGGCTCCAAGACGGGCTTCTGCGTGCTTGATTTAGCGGGTTATATTAAGCCTGAGTCAGAGTGCGCGACATATACATGTGCCGACCAAGGTATTACAGCCGGGTGTTCTGATTTATATGATGCTGAGCTTCCATGCCAATGGATGGACATTACAGGTGTACCACCTGGTCGGTACCGACTAGACGTCACGACAAACCCGACGTCATTTTTTGAAGAGCTTGATTTTGAGAACAACACGGCGTCAATTACCTTCGATTTATTGCCAGATAGTATAGAAATACTTGGTTTTGATGGGCCGACGCGATCTCAGTTTGAGTGATGGTTTTATACTGACAACTAAGTTGTTGATATAAATGTATATCGATATTATACTTGTTGTATGGTGGAGCTATCTCGTGAATTGTCATTAGAGTCCTTACTTAAGCACAAGACGCATTTTCTATTTGGCCCTAGAGGTACAGGCAAGTCGACACTGATTAGACAAACGCTGACTGATAAAGCGCTTATCATTAACCTGCTTGATTCAAAGCTCAAGCGAAAGTTACAGGCAGAACCAGAACATTTGAGAGAGTTGGTATTAGGGTCTCGGCACAATTGGACAGTAATCGATGAGATTCAATTCATACCTTCACTATTAAATGAAGTTCACCTATTGATTGCAGAACACCAACATGTGTTTCTGCTTACAGGGTCAAGTGCACGAAGACTTAGACAAGACGGTATAAATCTACTTGGTGGCCGCGCGCGAAAACAAACATTGCACCCGCTCACAATGAATGAGTTGGGTGAGCATTTTAAACTGGAACACTATTTAAAATATGGTGGTTTACCCGAAGTTTATTTTTCAGATTCACCTCATCGCGACTTAGCGGATTATTGTGAGCTTTATCTAAGTGATGAAATTGAGCGTGAAGGTGTGACAAGAGACTTACCAGCATTCGTCCGTTTTCTTGAAATCATGGCTCTGAATTCTGGCGCCGAGTTACACTACACGAATCTATCAAATGATGCTCAGGTGAAAGCCTCTACCGTCAAAAATTATATTCGTATTCTTGAAGATACCTTACTTGGAATACGCCTAGAGCCATTTTTGAAAACCAAAAAACGAAAGGCGGTCGAACGTTCCAAATTTTATTTATTTGATGTTGGTGTTCGCAATGCGTTGGTGAACGACTTTTCTTTGGTTGAGAAAACACCACGCTTCGGAATCTGTTTTGAGCATTTTATGGTGCAACAAATCAATGCAACCTTAAGTTATCTAACGCATTCACCACGGCTCAATTACTGGCGTTCACGTAGTGGTTTTGAAGCCGATTTGATCGTTAATCGAAAAACAGCCCTTGAAATAAAGAGCAAAAAAAATCTGACCAAGCGTGACTTTAAAGGTCTTAGAGCGCTGAAAGAAGAAGCTCTACTCGAGCATTATATCGTCGTTTATTGTGGGGCTGAACAGTATAAGACTGAAGATGGTATTCAGGTGATACCTTACCAAGTATTCTTAAAAGAAATTCTACAATATTCTTAGTACCATCTGTTTTGCATGTGATGACGAGAGTTCTTGTCGGCTTTTTTTGCCGCCGCGACGACCAATTGGATAAGTATGACTTGATCGGATCTTGCATATACTCCGAACATCATATTCTGCTTATGATAAAAAGTATTTCTAATTGGTTGCTTACGGCGTGAGTTAAATGAGGTGAAATGGTTTTTTGGAGACAGCATAAGAAGCATCTAAACACATATATTTCTTCGAAGTTGAATGGTAGGCAAATTTATGGGTATTTTTACGTCATTTTTTGGTTTCAAGTCTCGCAAAAACGAGTCTGAGTTGATTAATTTAATCTCGAATCCAGAGCCAGATGAAGACTGGAAAGATTTAACCTTCGCAATAACCGAATATGATTTGCGCTCAAGCCGCTGGGTATTCGTGTGTAAAGCGATATATGAAAGCACTGTTGTTGGTTTTAAATTTTCAATAGAGGAAGGGATTCCTGCTGGGATTATGGATAAAAAATTGATTGATTCTAGTTTTTGTGAAAATGCAGGTCAAATAGAATCTATTGGTGCCGAAACTGATGCCTTAGGAATGGTGATGTCTCAGTTGTATGAGCAGCCAAAATGTGAATTGTTTACCCATAAAAACCTCGTTTACACTATATTTCCTTTAAATCGAGATAGAGCATATTTAAAGAGCGGCCTATATAAATTTAAGCTATTTTATCAAGACCCAGAGCTATACTCTGAGTTTTATATAAACATCGATTTACCGAAACGTATATTGGAATTTAAAGAGAAAGATTTTGACTATCGAAAGAATATCATTGATTCGTTTCGAAAATAAATCAATGGGAGTTCTCAACGGCAATTGACGTCTTCCATCACATGCTTAACATATCGTAATCATGCAATTGAAAAGAATGAATGAGCAGGTGAAATATGTTTGATGGCACTACCATTGTTTCGGTGAGAAGAGGTAATTATGTCGCCATCGTTGGCGACGGTCAGGTCTCAATGAACCAAACAGTCGTGAAAGGCAATGCAAATAAACTCAGACGGGTCGGCGAGGGGCGAGTCATCGCCGGTTTTGCTGGCAGCACCGCTGATGCATTCTTATTATTTGAGATGTTCGAAGAAAAACTTGCTGAACATCAATATCAGCTGGTTCGTGCAGCGGTTGAGATGGCAAAGTCATGGCGGTCAGATAAGATGCTTCAAAAACTCGAAGCATTATTATTAGTTGCTGATAAAGAAAAGACACTCATGATTTCTGGAAGCGGCGATGTATTGGAGCCTGAGCATGATGTGATCGCGATCGGTTCAGGTGGCTCGTATGCCCTGGCTGCGGCACGGGCTCTGCATATGGAGACTAAGCTGAATCCACGTGAAATCGGTGAGCGAGCGATTGGTATTGCAGCTGATATTTGTGTCTATACGAATCACTCGATTCGCGTTCTAGAGCTCGGACATGAACAAATAGGAAACGAATAAATGTCATTTGAAATTGAACAAAAAACATTCAACTTTACACCGCGTGAAATTGTCTCTGAACTCAATCGTTTTATCATTGGGCAAGATGATGCAAAACGTGCCGTCGCGATTGCATTACGGAATCGATGGCGGAGACGGCAGGTTCCACAACCCCTTCGTGATGAAATTTCACCCAAGAATATCATTCTCATGGGTCCAACAGGTTCAGGTAAAACAGAAATCGCCCGCCGACTTGCGAAACTTGCCGGTGCACCATTTGTGAAAGTTGAAGCGACAAAATTTACAGAAGTTGGTTATGTCGGACGTGATGTCGAATCGATTATTCGCGATCTTGCAGAGGTCGGTATTTCACTCAGCAAAAAACAAGCGCAAGAAGAAGTGAAACGCCAAGCACGTGAACGCGCTGAAGAGCGGTTAGTAAATATTTTAGCCGGTGTTGAAACGGCTGCTCCGTCAGGTGGATTCCCCGGAGGCATACCTGGCGGACTGCCTTTTGGGTTTACAGCAAATGCACAACCGCAAGAGACAGCAACGACCTCGCTTTCAGATTCAGATAGACTCGTATGGCTTTCAAAATTACATGATGGCCTCCTTGATGATGATGAAGTTGAACTCGATGTCCCCAAACAAGCGCCGATGAGTGGTGTGCAGATGTTTATGCAACCAGGTGGGCAGGCCGACGATATGGCCTCTCAGATTCAAGATGCATTGAAAGGCATGATGGGTGGGCAAACTAAAAAACGTACGATGAAGGTCAAAGATGCATTGAATGTGCTGACCGATGAAGAGGCTGAAAAAATCATCGATATGGATGCGGTTCAACAGCATGCCATCGAACGCATTGAAAACCATGGCATCGTCTTCATCGACGAGATCGATAAAGTTGCCTCAGGCAGTAGTCGTAAAGGCGGCCCAGATGTCAGTCGAGAAGGTGTACAGCGTGATATTCTACCAATCGTCGAAGGCTCGACTGTGACCACTAAATATGGTCCGATTCGCACAGACCATATTTTGTTTATTGCGGCAGGCGCATTTCATGTGTCGAAGCCGTCGGATTTGATCCCTGAACTTCAAGGTCGTTTTCCGATTCGTGTTGAGTTACAAACATTGACAGAAAAAGACTTTGAGAAAATTTTGAAAGATACGGATAATAGTCTGCTACGGCAGTACAAAGAAATGATGAAGACCGAGCAGGTTAACCTCGATTTTGCCGAAGATGGTATCACCTCGATTGCGCAGACTGCTGCTAATATCAATCAAGAGCAAGAAAATATCGGTGCGCGTCGGCTGCATACCGTGCTTGAGAAACTGCTTGACGATATTTCATTTTATGCGCCCGATCGTGGTGGACAGACACTACAAATCAATGCAGCATATGTAGAAGAGCGCTTAGGGCCAATTCTTGAGCGGACAGATCTTTCAAAATACATCCTTTAGAGGTGGAATGAACAACAAGACGAATGCCCAAGAACGCCTCGATGGTCTCCATCGGAGCGACCATGCCTTGGCAGGTGTACACAGCGCAAAAGGTGAGCTGACATTTGTCTCCTTATTTCAAGACTATCGAGTCGCTCTTGTAATCGGTTCTGTCTTTCTATTGCTGACAAATGCGGCAGCATTATCGATTCCACGTATGATTAAACATGCCGTCGATGCGATTGCAGAGCAGCAACCATTTGCGGTGATGAATACATCGATCATGTGGATCATTGGTTTAGCCATCGCTGGTGGTCTGGCTCGCGTACTGAGTCGGATGTATATCTTTAATATTGGTCGAGACATCGAACGTGATATTCGTTCTGTGATATTCAGGCACGTGCTGACAATGAGTTCTCGGTTCTTTGAGCAGTTTTCAATCGGTGATGTGATGAGCCGGCTGACAAATGATTTACAGTCTATCCGCGCTCTTTCTGGCTTTGCGTTACTCAATGTCATCAATGCGATTTTTATTTTTGTCGGAACATTACCTGTTCTTTTTCAGATTAATACGAAGCTGACATTACTGGCGCTTATTCCATTTCCTCTTGGGTATGGCGCAGCTCAAAGGCGATTTTCAACCATGGAAAACCAAAAACAACTCGGTGTGCTCAATACAATCTTGCAGCAAAATCTCAATGGTCAAACAATCGTACGGGCATTCGATCAACAAGAACCAGAAATTGAAAAATTTGAAGTCGCCAATATTGAGACATTCAATACGGCAATGCGACTGGCAATGATTCGCATGGTCCTGTTCCCGCTCATGGGTTTAATGAGCGCGCTGTCGATATCGATTGCATTATATGTGGGTGGAACGATGGCTGCTGAGGGCATCTTGACGGTTGGTGATATCGTCGAGTTCAACACGCGTATTATGCAACTCGCTTGGCCTGCGATGGCGGGTGGCTTCATTATTGCTGTGTATCACCGAGGCCGAGCGAGCCTTGCTCGGGTCAATGAAATGCTATCGATGGCGCCTGATATTTATGACGGCGAATATGCCGAACCGATCAGTGGGGCACTTCGCTTAAGAAATGTATCGAAAAGCTTTGAAAGAGATGGGCATGTGATTGAGGCACTCAAGAATATTTCTGTCGACATCGTACCCGGAGAGTTTATCGGTGTGATCGGTACAAATGCCAGTGGCAAATCGACTCTTGTTGATGTTGTGACCCGACAGTTTGATGTGTCGTCAGGAGAAGTCTGCCTTGATGAGCATGGGCTGGCTGAATGGAATATTGGTGCTCTACGTGATGGTTTTGCTGTTGTGCCCGAGCAAGCATTTTTATTTTCGAAGACGATTCGAGAGAATCTAAAGTTATGGAATGACGCAATCTCTGATGAAGAGATTCATGATGTCCTTTCGATGGTTGATCTGATGCGGGATTTGTCGACCTTTCCTGATGGTCTTGACACAATGGTCGGCGAACGCGGGTGGACATTATCAGGTGGGCAGCGTCAACGTGTTGCGCTGGCGCGTGCCCTGCTAAAAAATGCGCCGATATTGATTTTAGATGATGCCTTATCGGCTGTTGATGCAGAGGTTGAATCGCACATTATTTCGGCCTTACGCGATGGCTCGATGAAACGACAGAATCAGACGTTGATTGTCATTGCTCACAGACCTGAAGCAATACGAACAGCCGATCGTATTCTGGTTTTTCGCGATGGCGAAATTGTGCAAACCGGAACGCATCAAGACCTGGCTTCAAAAGATGGACTCTATCGACAATTGCTAACAGATCGTGAAGAAGAGGCCGATAAACCAAAGGACCAAGATGCATAACCCATCGACTTCAGAAGAGACACAGTCTTTTTCAGAATGGGCGTTGCTGAAGCGTCTTGGTAAAGAGATCAAACAACATCAATCGTGGTTTGTGATTGCGATTATCTTATATGCGCCGCTGCTTGGGCTTGAACTCGCAAAGCCATTGATTATTGGTCAAGTTGTCGATGAGGGTATTCGTCTGCAATCGACATCGACTGTTGCGAAGTGGGCACTGGTCTTTTTGGGTTGTGTTCTATTGGCTGCCGTCGTTCGATTTGTTCAGATGTATATGCTTCAATGGATGGGACAATCGGCGATTCGTCGCTTGCGACATCGGCTGTTTCGAAAGATACAAGGCTTACCCATGTCTTATTTCGATCGTATGCCACTCGGCAAAGTGATGACCCGTGTCACCAATGACGTGCAAAGTCTTGCAGAGCTTTTTTCGTCAGGTGCCGTGGAGATCGTTGGTGACATCTTGTTCTTATGTGGCACCGCAGTCATGTTATTGTGGGTCGATTTTTCTTTATTCTTGAAAGTTCTTCTTGTCGCGCCACCACTATTTATTGGGCTACGTTATTTTAGAAATGCAGCGAGAGCATCATTTGGCAAAGTCCGAGCAAAGCTTGCGGCGATTAATGCAAATGTTCAAGAGGTGTTAAATGGTGTTCGAATCGTACAACTATTTAATGTGTTGCGGCCTATTCGAGATGAATTTGAGAGTGAGAATGCAGGCTACATGCAGGCAAACCGCAAGGCGATTATCGTTGATGCAGGTGTGTATTCTTATGTTGATGCGCTGTCGACAATCGCGACGGCTTTGGTTTTGTTTTTTGGGGCGCGTGAACATTTTGATGGGGCATTAGAGCTCGGGATTCTCGTTGCTTTTATCGATGCGTTGTCGCGCTTCTTTCACCCGATTCGTGAGCTTTCGCAGAAGTATACTGTGATTCAGCGCGCTTTTGTTTCTGCAGATCGTGTGTATGAGCTTGAAGATGAGCCAAGTGAATTTGATGGCTTATCAGGTCAAAATAAGAGCGTTCATTTTGACAAAACCTTGCGGTTTCAGAATGTCGACTTTGCATATGATGTAGAAAAACCGATTTTGAAAGATATTAGTTTAGAAATCAAAGCTGGCGAACGCATCGCGATTGTTGGACGAACGGGTTCAGGTAAGTCGACATTGATGAAGCTTCTGCAGGGTCACTATTTACCACAAAAGGGAACAATCGCTTTTGATGGTGTTGATATTAAAGATGCTGATTTAATGGCGTGGCGACAGCTGATGGCGATTGTGCCACAAGATGGCTATCTATTTGAAGGCTCTTTTCGAGACAACCTGACTTTTGGGCGTAGTGATATCGACGAGAATAAACTCTCCGACTATATGAAGCTCTGTCAATCTGATTGGGTCGTAGAGCGGCATGGTGGTTTAGAAGCTCAGATTACAGCAGGTGGGGACAATCTATCGGCTGGTGAACGGCAACTCATCGCTTTAACGCGCGCTCTATTGGTTGAGCCGAATCTCTTAATTCTTGATGAAGCGACAGCCTCTGTTGATATCGAAACTGAGCGACGGTTACAAAAAGCGACAGAGAATGCATTGGCAGATCGAACATCGATTGTGGTGGCGCATCGACTGAATACGATTCGTCAAGCGGATCGAATTATCGTTTTTGATGATGGGCAGATAGTCGAGTCAGGGAATCACGATACGCTTATTGCACTTGGTGGCGTATATGCGAATCTTGTTGAGCATCAGCAGTCGAATTTTGCTTGAGTAAGGAGCGCTATGTTTTTGGGGTTGCAGATAGCTTTAGCGGTTCTGTGGCATGCAGCGTATCTCGAAGGATATGTTGTCATAACCTATTGTTAGTCACAGTACCTTTCTACAAATTTAATGAATTACACCAGTCTCTTATTGCTTCTCTATCCGTATTTGCAATTGCACTATGGTCAAATTCCGTTGCATTTTGAAATGGTGGAGGCATCGTTAATTCATC
>JAHDGS010000166.1 GCA_020627505.1 Myxococcota bacterium | reverse complement strand
TATCTGCTGTGCCTTTAAGGCCCGTCATTAAATGATGTGTAAAAAATGATCCTTTCAACGCATCACTTTCTTGAGCATCCTCTCCTGCAGCAGAGGCTGTCATGACAACCGTACCACTCTGTTGATTTAGCTCATCAGATGTTGAAGTTAACACCACTGCTTGCTTTTGGTTAATGCCTTTGACTCTTTCCCCCTTCACACCTGTCAGTCCTCCTGAACGACACGCATCGACAACAAGTAGGCGTACCGTTGCAGGCGACCCATTGAGAAATGACTCTACCTCTGAAAAAGCCAGTTCATCATCACCGAGGTGAAGGGAGCGATCATCTCCATGTCCCGTATAATAGACCCAAAGTAAACTCTGCTCGTTTTGGTTTCGCAAACTTTCATTTATGCTGAGCAGCTGTTCCCGAACGACCTGAGGTGAGCGATCTTTAAGAATCACAATATTGGTATCCTTAAAACCAGCGTGCTGAATCAATGTTTGCCGAACCTTTTGTAAATCAGAATCAGTATAACTGAGTGGTGCCTCACCTCGCATGCCAATCGAGTTACCAACTAGTAACGCGTAGTCTTCTGCATGAGCGTTCGCCGCAGAAAAGAATAACGACATCAGCATTAGATAAATATAGACCGGTATTCCTGAGCATATTGGCTTTCGCCTATTGTTTGTTTTCATAACTAAGGTCCCTTTTGAAGTGTCACCTGGTCGGTCAAACAATCCTTTGGGATCGAATCGGAAAAATCTGCCAATGTATATGCATGTTGACAAACGAAAGCATGAAAACGTTCATATGTTCCCTGCTCGGTAATATCGATCGATTGTGGGATATTGTATTCTCCTTCCGAAAGTTCAACTGCAGTTTGTGTTTCACCTGACGCTGTTAAAAATTGGAGCATGACCTGATCATTGCCGTCATCATTCATGACATGTAAATAGCCGGCCTTAGAGGTTTCAACTACAAATCTGATATGCACCCCCGGCTTGATAACTGTATTATCGACCAATGGCGCTTCAGCCGCCCCATCATCAACACGATAGATCGATAGTTTCACAGAATCCGCAAAGCGTCCTTTGGTTGCTGTCTGCTCTACCCGATAAGGGTTGACTTCTGATGTTTGAGAAATACGCCAACCAACAACAGCAAGACAAGCACATAGGGCCCCTGACATCACATACTTTGAAAACAAGACTTCACTGAACGCCCATCGTTTTTTAGTTCTCGCACTTTTTTGGGGCATTTGAGTTTGTTTTATTTCATTTGACAACCAACTTGGCACATCTTGTGCTTGCCATAGATTACGTGCACGTTTTTTTTCATTCAATCTCGCACGAAGTGAATCATCATTTTGTCGGGCAACATCAAACTCTTTTTGCTCCGCTGCACTTAGCTCACCTCTGAGCGCTCTTTCTAAAAATAAATCTGAAAAATACTTATTAAGAGGCATGATATTCCGCCTTTTTCTGTGACATTTCTTTTGGCGCTTCCTCAAGCATACTGCGAATCGCGTCACGTGCCCGATTGAGGTAATTCGAAACACTGCGACGACTGATACTCAACAGATCGGCTATTTCTTGAAGTTCAAGCCCATCGGCATAGCGATACATGACGATGACGCCTTGTGGTTCGTCCAGAAATGGAACGACATTTTTGACAAATAATCCATCGACAGGGTTCGTTTGGTATCGGTCTTCAAGCACTGGCATAACTTTCTCTTTGAGCAAACGTTTGCGGTTTTTCTTATCTCTGATTTTATTAAAACACGCATTGGTCGTCACTCGGTAAAAGAATGTTGAAGGGGAACTTTCCCCTCGAAACATATTTGGCTCTCGCACCATTTTGATAAAGATTTCTTGCAACACATCTTCCGCCGCTTCTTTGGAGCCAAGCAGGCGCTCTGCCCGTCGGAGAACCAGGTCTCCATAGTCACGGTAGAGCGCCTCAACTTGATGCATTAGCTATCCCATCGATTTTGCAAAAAACTAAGTCTTTCACCAAATACTTCTTCGGATAATTCCAAGCTCAGAGATATCGAATCGAAATCACTATTCACTTCTCCTTGCAGGAAGTCATCGTTTGGGTATGTGTCGTCACAAGCTTCAAGCGCTTCATCTATGTCTTCAGCACTAATGCCTTCTTGCCAATATAGTTCTTCGACATCTTCGACACAGCTTCGATAGGTCTCTATTTCTCTATTGTATTGCTCCATTTGCTCATCTGCAGGGACCTCATATGCGAACGTATATAAGTCTCCACCAACGGTCATGAAGGCCACGATTGTGTCGTTGACAAGCCCCATAACCTCATCATCAAATGTTTTCAACCCGCAGAGAGTTGAATCAGGTGCAACTGGGCACCCTTCGACCGGCTCTTCATCTGGTACAAATTCTCCATTCTCGTTGAGGACATAATCATTGCAATCGAGGCCATCTCGCTCCTGCGCCACAGTCACATCATAGGTGAATTGATTTAATCCAGCCAGATAGCTCTGACATGCCTCAGGCTCAAAACGGTCTGTATGAGCCATCACAATACCTTCTGCATATTGAATCCGGCGATTCGACCGAATCGCTTCCTGGAGCTCAAGCAACTCATCATCCTGTATATTTAATCCCTCGATGATGTCCTCGACTTCATCTTCTGAGTAGTTAATAGGTGTCCCGAAGCCGGACGGAAACTCGTATACATCAAGTTTAAAGGAAGCAGGGAAATCACCTTCAATTTCAGTTGTCGAAAACTTGAAGCCCACATCTTGTGCATCAATTACTGCCTGACGTTCATCCCAGGTTTCTGCATCATGATACGGGTCATCGTTAATGGGTGCAAACAGCATCAATGTGACATTTAAATCATCTGGTGTTGAATCTAACCCATTTTTAACCTCCCCTGATAAACTTAACAAAGGTGTACCAAGGTGGCTTTCATCAACGGCCGAGTCACATCCTGCTCCTAGGAACAAACTTGTTCCTAACATAGATTTCAACAATATTTTATTCATGTTCTTCATTTCAATTTCCTTTCTTATATGCCTTCAAAGATATTTTG
>JAHDGS010000048.1 GCA_020627505.1 Myxococcota bacterium | reverse complement strand
AAGGTCTGAAGTACGCGTGTACTCTTTGAGTTGACGAAGGTGGTCCAGCGTTGTTCTTGATTCAATCAGCTGCTCTGCTACATTTTTGCATAGCTGATTCGGATTTTCTGAAGACAGCATAGAACATAGATAAGAAACCCACTTTGGGGACTTGTCCCTCGCATCTTTAAGATATGTGTCGCCCAAAACACGATATAGGTCTTCTTCGATTTGTTGCATCTGTATTCGAAGTGAGTCTGCAATGGTATTAATTTTATCGAATTGCGCATGCACTTTTTTTAGCACAGGTTGCGTGACTCGGCCCTTTGTTTGATCGAGAAGGTGTTGATATGCTTCACAGGCAGCTTTAAGTCTTTTTAAGTCAGGTTTTAACTTGGGTAGTTGTCGTATGCATTCTTTAAAACGATCATCATCTGTCAAGATGAACTCATCCTCAACGTCTGCGACTTGCCCTGTAAAGCTATTTATCTCTTGCCGATATAGTCGTTTTTGTTCGAGTGAGACTTTTTGACTGAGCAATCGATCGAAACGCTTTAATTTCTTCTGTTCCGTTAGCTGTTCAAAGTCATTATATTCAGATCTGATTTGGTCATATATCTCGAATGACTTGTCGGCCATTTGCTGACCATATTGATCATCAACACCCCATAAATTGAAGTCGTAATCAAACTCATTTCTCAGATTGTACATTGTGGTCTCTTGATTAATAAATTGATTCAATAAATCAGGAAGTGTGTGTCCAAGATATGCCACTTCTTGATTGGAAAGATTATCCTCGTATTTTTTAATCGAAAGAAGCGCCTCGGTTGTTTTCGGCAGTAGCGTGCTCTGTTTAATCAAGCTTTTCTGTCTATCCTTTGAGTAAGAGGATTGTTTAATCTTATCTTGAAGCGTTGGTTTCGTGTTCTTTGAAGTGGTAGCTTTCGTCTTCACTAATTGTTTGTTTCTAATCTTCATAATCTAAGTTCACAATGGTTGTCTTAGTTTATTGTTTTTATTCAGAAGGATACAATTATGTATGCGTGTGTTTAAGTATGAAACAAGAAAGAATGCTGAGCAGTAAAGACCGGGAAATATAGACTGTATATAAGTCTGCAAGATATCGTATGTTTAGTTTTCCATTTATCTTCTTCTAGAATCATTAAATAGATTCTAACATGAGAAAACTTTTTTCAGGATAATGTGTTTACTTTGACAGGAATGACATGTCATTGATGCTTCATGAATATGATTGTGATGTGTTTCCATATAAGTCTCAGTCGACATCTCGACTTGACATGAGCCGCATTGAATATTTGGGAAATGACAAGTGCCCGTAAAGAACGATTGAATCTGCGCATAGAGCTCTGTCCGGAGGAACGTCGGTGGTGACGAGATTGTAAAATCAATATGGGGCATATGTAGATGTTACATAATCTCAAATATAGCTGCCACAACATGTCGTTGGTGATCTATAATGCGACATTGAGAACACAAAAGTCAGCTCCGATGATACTTTTTAGGTATTGAGGGGGCGGAGGTCGCCTCTAAAAGCAAGATCTTCACGAAATAGCAATCGAGATTTCGGTGACTCATTTTTAAGTTCCTCTGTATCAATATCATAGAACCAGCCTGTACCAGGAAATACGATACGCAATGTTTGGGCGGAATCTAAATCGTTATTCTTGAGTCGAATCTTAAACGAATCGCGCCGTTTTAGAGCTTTGTGTTTGATATGTGTTTCGCCTTCGCCGAGCAAGATAACTTCGGCTTTCAGCTGCAGGGGGCCATATGAATCTTTCTCCGGCAAATGACTGTCAATATGCAACTTGATTTCAGTTGTGTTTGTTTTGGTTTCTGAACTTAGGTGGATATCAGGCGCGTTGAACGTTGAGCGTGCGCGAGCAGCATCATCTTGATGGACAGCAGGTTCGAGTTTTTCATTGAGGTATTCTCCGCGTTCATAGAACTGCACGCGGCTCTTTTTTTCAGTCTGCTTTTCTCTCAGCGCTTCAGTTTCAAAATAGCTTGGTGTTGGTACCTCTTTTGAAAGTGTTAAGTCGTAAGGGAATATCATTTTCAGGGGCTCATGTGCTGGTAATGGTATTGTCTTTGAGCCAAGCCCTCGCACAGCAACACGAAGTAGCTGCCCAGATTCTGGTTGTACTCCATAATCTTTGTTGGCATAAATACGTTGTATTGCCCTTGAGCCATCTTTGGGTAGTGGCATCGATTCGAGTCCATAGCCATCATTTTTGCCCTTCGAATCTTCGAAAGCAATTGTACCGGTAAAGCCTTGGGCACTGATATTATCCATGACCACATCCCATGCGATTATTTGATCAGCCTCATCTTTGATAGGTCGTACTTCACATCCTCCAAAAACCTGAATCGATTGCTCTTGATAAGAGTCGATCAAGTGATTCATGGCTTTGAGAGACAACTTTTGTAAGTCTTTGGAACGCTTGCCAGCAAATTTATCTTGGCTGTACCACTTCATATCTTCAAGCCCAAGCAGCAATGGCTTTCCATCGAGTGGGGGGAGTTTTACCACTTTTGATGCATGATAGCGAACACCGAGGCGAACGTATCCTCCTTCGGCTATCTGATGCTCATTATAGGCATCGCCTTCCTTAAAGCGGACCCAGCCAACATGACCTGGAGCTTCTAAGTATAAACCATGTCCGTAATCTTCGTCATCTTCATCATTTGATGTCTTAGCTTGCTTTTTCTTCGGGAAGTAGTTTTGGGTAAAAGAAAAATCTTCTTGACCTGTGCTCAGTGCCGTAATGTGCCACTGTCTTTCATGTGGGTCTGGAATAATTGCAATGTGACCTGTGATATGTTCGGTCGAAGCTTCTTGAGTAATTCTGACTGGTGGGGCTTGGCCAAAACGTTCGTTTTTAATCTTATTGTTGTCTGGCCATAGATTACGCAATGTCTTTTTTGGGAATGATGACCGTTGCATTGGCTGAAAGATCGTTTCAATATATTCAAGTTGTTTTAGCAATTCAATGGGGAGTTGTGGTGATGAGGGATGGTTTGCAATTTTTGTCATTTCGTTGAAAAGTTTCAAGTGCGAAGGAATTGCATTGACAGCTTCGCCTTCTTCAAACGCATGATGATAAAGTCGCTCAAAGTCTTCTCGGCTCTCTTCTGGTAGACGCTTAAGTGTTTCCTGTGCCAAGATATTCAATGTCAGTGAAAACGCATCGAAATGCTGGTGCAAAGAAGAGGCGACTTTACAAAGTGGCAGGAAGAATTTTTTGAAGTCTCCACTTTGAAAGCGTATCCGATCGAACAAAGTGGGTAGAGCGGGTAGGATTTTTTGAACGCTATCAGGAAGCGAGAATGGCGCGTAGTCATCAAGGCCAAGCTCTTGCTTGATACCTTGAAAAATAGATGCATTTTCTTTCGGGCGATTAGAGGTAATATATTGGAGTAGCTCTGATTCAGAGAGTCTTGATAGATTGAGACGAGAATCACATAGGATAGATATTGGAGAATGTCCTTCTTCATCTGGAATATTTAGTTGTTTAATTAAAGTCGTCCAAGATGGTAGGTATCGTTCGGTATACTTTGTAAATTGCTGGCCTAAGGATTCCTTAAAACGAGATCGCAGTGCATTGATATAGTCTTGATGCTTGGACTTCATATTTGAAAACTCTTTCAATAGAACTAGGAATTTATCTACGGTCTTGTCTGTTAAGTTGCCTTGCTTTTTAGTGCGTAGCTTCTGCAATTTTTTGTTGATTGCATGTAGAGATTTATACGAAGCAATAAGTTCAGGGTGTTCTTTAGATAAAGAGGCGATCTGTTCTGGCGGCCAATTGGTGAGCGAGAGTATATACCGATCAAGTTTATCAAGTTGTTGTTGAATTAACTCGACTCGAAAACGCTGTTTCTCGAATCCGATGTACTGCGTATAGATTTTATCAAATTGTTTGGGTTGAGAATGTCGAATATCAACATCTTCAAAGAGATCTTCAAGTTTGTCTCCGAGGTTTTCGGCCTGTTCATTGAGTGAATTAAGATATTTAGACCCTGTTGGATTATGAATATAAAATTCATCAACCAAATAATCTGATAACATATCAACATCATTATCATTATCGACGAAAATATCATGCAGTAGGTCGGTGGCATGAGTGGAGAAGTCGCCTTCAATTTTGAATGCCGAAAATTCTTCCTCATATTCTTTCAGCGCAAGAATCGCTTCCGTTGCTCTCGGAAAATGCTTAACATACGTATTGAGTATGTTTTGTTCTGCCTTTGAAAGCTTCGAAGAATGAATGCTTTTCTTGAGCGCTTTCAGTGATTGCTTATGTGAATTTATTGTTTGTTTTGGAGCAATCTTGATCGACATAAAACCTCAAACACCTCTTAAAGATAAGCTAGATTATCATCGCGAAACGCAATCTTCTAAGATCTGAAGAGAGTGTCCTACTTTAAAACAATACACTACTTCTGGTTTAGCTTTGGTTGTGTTAACGACGACGCGGTTTTTTGTGTCCACCTTTCTTTTTCTTCGCGGGGCCATTCTTCCGTTGTTGCCCTTTGGATGATGATCTTTTGGTCCGCTTATGATTCGATTGTTCTTGCGAGTGCATTCGTCGTCGCTTGAAGAATGCGTCAGGACCAGTTTCTCCAGACTCTTCAGACTCATAAAAGCTACGGCCGCCACGACTTTGACCTGCCTGTGATTGGAGGGTCAAATCGATCTGTCTTTTACTGACATCAGTGGATAAAATACGAACATCAACAGCATCTCCCAGGCGGGCGACGATGCGATTTCCGGCGCGCAGAACGAGCATATCTTGATCATATTGAATCGGGCCATGACCAAATTCTTCGATGGCAACAAGACCTTCAATACCATTTTCAAGTCGAACGAATGCACCGAAATTGGTTAATGAGGCGATTGTGCCTTTGAAGTTTTGACCGAGATGGTTTTGCATAAACCAGACGCCATAAAGACTTTTGATCGCGCGTTCGACATCAGTTGTCTTGCGTTCACGGTCGGAGCAGTGCGTTGCAAGGCTCGAGATATCACCTTCTTCTGTCACTGAATGTTTATCATTAGATCGTTTGAAGCTCCGTCTTAAACGACGGTGAACTTCAAGATCGGGATATCGACGGATCGGCGAGGTGAAATGCGCATAGGCAACCGAAGCAAGTCCATAATGGCCGACATTATTATCATCATATTTTGCTTGCATCATCGCTCTTAAAATCAACGATTGAATACCTGTTTTTAACTGTGCATCATCAGGCACAGCATTGAGAATACCTTGAATAAATGCCGGTTCTCGGCCTGGGTATTGCCTGACCAATGCCTTTAAGGTTGGGCCATCGACCAGGGTTTTGACCAGATTCATCGCTTTATCGACTTTTTCGTCGTTTGGTTGCTCATGAATTCGATACATGCATGGCCAATTTTTCTTTTCGAAGTGCTCAGCCACGGCTTCGTTGGCCGCGATCATCAAATCTTCGATCATTTTATGCGGTTCATGCCGCTGTAGTGGATGAACAGCGGTTGGTTGGCGGTAATCATTGAGCTCAAAAATTGTTTCAGGTAAGTCAAAATCGATAGCGCCGCGTTTTGTTCGTTTCGCACGCAAGATTCTCGCGATTGCACGAAGGTGATGTAGGCTTTCTTTCACGACATCTGAGCACTGCGCTACACGCGTTGCATTTGGAATTGCCTCAGCTGCCTCAGCCGATAGCGGCTGTTTATCTATTTCTGAAAAGTAATGGTGCACCTGCATATAAGTGAGTCGCGCATGAGACTTCATCACAGCATCATAAAAACGACTGTTAACGAGATCGCCTGCTTGATTAAAGTGCATTTCCGCAACCATGCATAATCGATTGACCCCAGGATTCAATGAACAGAGCCCATTGGACAAGGCTTCTGGAAGCATCGGAACAACACGACCCGGATAATATAGAGAAGTTGCTCGTGCCTGGGCTTCATCGTCTAGCGCTGAGCCGGTCTTAACGTAATGTGATACATCAGCAATCGCAACGAGGACGCGGTAGCCATGTTCGTTCTTCTCTGCATAAACGGCATCATCAAAATCTTTGGCTGTGATACCATCGATTGTGATAAGTGGGGTTTCACGTAGATCAACACGATGCGCATAATCCTGCTCTGCGGGCTCCGCCGGATAATGCGATGTTTCTTCAAGAACAGGTTCAGGAAATTCTTTCTCGATGCCAAACTCGATAAGCACTTTTTCAATTTCAGCATCTAATTCGCCTGCCTTTCCAACATGGCGGACAAGCTTGCCAGACGGGGCATGCCTGCCAAATGTATTATTGAGCTTGATTTCAACGAGGTCACCGACGTGTTTTTCCCAATCCCGTATGGCGCCACTGACAGGAATAGCACTATCGAAAATGTGCGCCTCAGGTTCAACAAATAAGGTATTGTGATCTAAAAAGAGTTGAGCGACCACTGGGCTTTGACGCCTTTTCGATGGGACAAGTTCTGTCACACAAAAGCCTTTGGTGTCCTTCTCCATTTCAATAGAAACGAGATCGCCTGTAACAAGACCACGCATCAAATGCGGTGGAATAAACGCCTCAGGCGTATCGGATGGACACGTCGCGTCTGGCGCAAACCAGCCAAAACCCTTGGGGTGACGTTTAACCGTCCCTGAAAAACCGTTCTGTGTTGACGCATATCGAAAACTTCGCCTTTGGCCTTGTTCAAGAAGTCCTTGCTCTGTGAGTTCGCGTATGAGCTGACGCATGGTTGCGCGATCGTCTGGCGCCACATTAAATGCCGACGCAATATCTTTAAACTTGAAGAAATTCGATGGATTACTCTGAAAAAAGCCTAAAATACTCTCCCGAGAAACTGGTTTTGGAATGAGTGCTTGGGGGGGGCGACCTTTTTTGGGCATACCTTGGGTTACCATGAGCTTAAATCGGAAAGATAGCTTATCTTACAGTTATTTACCGGTAATAAGATGCGACAGTGTCGCACAACAAACCATTCAGAATTAATCATTCATTTTTTCAGAAAAGTATGCGATGAATTAAGAACAAAAATCAAATATTCGAGGAGATCACATGGATCGTTCAAGAAAAGTCACTGCATTATGGAATTGGTTGCCTTCGTTTCGTGCTGTCGCGGAAACAGAGCATTTGCCGACTGCTTCACGACAACTTCATGTGTCCGCCTCGGCGCTTTCAAGAACCATTCGTTTACTCGAAGATGAAGTTGGCGTGCCATTATTTGACCGTGTTGGTCGTAATCTTCATTTGAACAGCGAAGGGCGTGCTTTACTTGAAGCATCTCGAAATAGTATGCGACTCATCGACGAGTGTCTCAGTGTTATCGGCAATCAGAGTTTCGCCGGGCCTGTACACATTTCAGCAACAAACTCAATTACAAACATTTATCTCACAGCAGGCCTGCAAAGTATTCGCAACCAATATGAAGAACTGGTGCCACATGTTTATCAAAATGATGTGACAGAAGCACATCAAAAGTTATTACGTGGTCAACTCGACTTGGCGATTCATGAATACCCAGTTGAATCCACCGATCTTGAAGTTGTCCCCATTGGTGAAAGTCAGAACGGTGTTTTTTGTGGACAGGGACATCCGCTTTATGGTGTAAAATCGATTCGTGTTGAAGAGGTGGTTGAACATCCATTTATCGCACCTATGGTTAAACGTGGGAAACCAGCTGAAGACGGATGGCCCCTTGGATTATATCGCAAAGTCGGGTTTCGGGTTTCTCATATGCACCTTGCACTAGGGCAAACGCTCAAAGGTTACTACCTTATCGTTTTACCGATGGACGTCGCGCGTCGATATCTAGAGCGAGGTGAACTATCTCAAGTACCTGTTGATATCATCGCCCCAACACCGATTTTTGCCTCTCGACGAAAAAGGTTGATTGAAAAAGATCGTGTTCAAGTGATTATCGAAGCAATCAAAGAATCTCTTGAAAACCAAGGGCGCATCGCAGAGTAATGACTGCGTTGATTTTATGCATTGCTGCTTTTATCGCGGCGACGCTCTCAGGCATTATTGGAATGGGTGGGGGGATTGTGCTCGCCTCAGCTATGGCGGTGGTTTTACCTGACGTTTCACTGATGCCACCCATCCACGCAACAGTGCAGAGTGTGTCGAACTTCACGCGTACACTCGCCTTTCTCAAAAATGTACGCTGGGAAATCGCGACGCGCATATTTATATCTTCGACGTTGGCTGTCATTGTCGCGTTACAATTTTATAATGGTGATAAAATCGATTGGCTGAAACCCGCGATTGGTATTTTTATTTTATGTTTCCTCATCTACAGGCGTCTCAAACCCAAAGTGAAAGTAAAGAACTTAAATACATATCTGCCCGTCGGCTTTGTTGCAGGCTTTTTCTCTGTCTGGGTTGGGGCATCAGGGCCTTTTTTGGCGCCATTCTTTTTTCGTGAAGATTTAGAAAAAGAAGAAATCATTTCAACGAAAGCTGTTTCTCAGCTGTTCATTCATTTAGTGAAATTGGTCGGTTTTGTGTCGATTGGTTTTCCATTTGCTGAGCATATCGACTTATTCATATATATGATTCCGGCTGTTATCATCGGTACTTTTGTCGGGAAAAAATGCCTACAATATGTATCGCCGAATTTATTTGTACGTATTTTTGAAGTTGCCTTATTGTCGGTTGGCTCATTTTTAGTTGTGAAGCCACTGGTCGAGTACTTTTCGTGAAGGTATCGCCTGAAAGCCCACAAGTGAGATGGGAACAATTATTCGAGAATGAATTCCGAGAGCCCAATCGTACTGAACTCGAATTCGTTCGTGAACGGCTTCCTGAAGAATGGCTCAAGTTTAAAAAGCAGCTCTTATCAGCTGATGATCTATTTTATTCGAATCAAGGTTCGGTATCACTATATATACGAGATCACGAACGCCTTCAAAAAGGTATTGCCCAAGCTTATCAAATGCAGCACCAACGAAATCGTCGAGGGGTTAGTCAACAATTTGAACTGGGATTATTTCCGATTCTATTGATCGGTGTCTCAATCTTTGCACCATTTTTTAAGATTTCTCCGACAATAACCGCAACGATTGCTGGGCTTGGGTGCTTTATTTATGGCGTACACGTTGCACAAAACTATCGTCGCTCAAATCCTGAGGCGGTGATTGATATACTTAATGAAAGAGAGCGTCGTTATGATAAGTGGGTGAGAATCATTCAAAAGCTTGGTGTATGTGAATCGGCAGTCACAGAGATGATGCTATGGGAGTTTTTTGAATATGTGAAAAAACAAAAATTCAAACCTGATTTTGTTAAACCAAAAGCATTATCATCTATCGTCTCTGCATCACCAGAAGGTGCGCCTGTGCCGGTGCCAGTTATGGATAAGACACCTATCAAAAAATAGCAGCTTATGGTAAATTTAAGTATGGCTTCGAGCAAAGAGGAACTCTTTAACATGATTAAATCCAAAGGACTTTTTTGGAGCTATGAGAAGTCTTTGTCCTACGCTCAAGAGGTCGATCCTCTACTTGCTGAAATGGTTTTGCAGTACGGCTCAATAGAAGAGCTGAAAGCTTTGTTTAGACTTTATGACGTGAGCTGGCTAGAACAGGTTTGGCAGAGAACCTTGGCGCGTGACTCGCGCCTTGATTCATTAAATCAATTCTTGTCGAAATTTTTCTTCGGCATGAGATGGAATGGTAATCGAGAGTATGCGCGATTCACATGATTTCTCATCCTTAACGAGAGATGCTGAGAATAAGCTCCGAAAGCTTATTCAAGATGCGCCTTTCTTAAAGGACTTTGTTTTTGTGGGTGGTTCAGCGCTTGCTGTTCATCTCAAACATCGTTTTAGCGAAGATTTGGATTTCTTCACACACAGTACTGATTTTCCACTGGAAGAAATTTTATCATTTTGTGGAGAACATAAGATGACGATTCTCAATCGTAGTCCTTCCCAAATTGACGCCGTATGGGATGGTGTCAAGCTCACATTTTTTAAAGCCGGCTGGCCGCTTCTCAAAGTATCAAAGCCAAGACAGTTTAATCTGGCCTCAGTAGACATGCTTATATCTATGAAAGTGAATACACTTTTTTTACGTGCAAAATACCGTGATTATTACGATCTCTACTCTATCTCAAAATCAGGCATTAGCCTCAAGCATATGGAGCATGTTTCAAAAGGTCATATTCCAGGGTTTTCTGAGAAATTGTTTTACATGGCACTCACATATACTAAAGATATTGAAGACGATAATATTGCTCATCTTCAACCGATGGTCACAATATCTAAAGAAGAGATTGCTTTGCACTTTGAGAGCGCGATCCGAGATAGTTTAAAATGATAGTAGTGGTTAATCCCAATATCTTTGTAGTGGTACTGATAAGTTTAGGACTTTGCTTAGTGATGTGGCCTTTGGTTGAGCAGCGACTATTTTTGGTTTTGTAGTGTTAGTGAGCTATGACGCCCCGTTCGCAAAGTTGAATCGCTCGAAAAAGGAAGAAGATAACCAAAAGCGGCTACTCGAGTATGCAAAACTCAAAGGCTTTGCCGCCGGCGAGCCCTGCTGGGGCACCGGTGCCGATTCCTGTTGATGTGGAGTGAGACACGTTATATGTCATCTCGCACCACTGTGTATCTTGATTCGGATATTCTAAAAGCACTTAAATTAAAGGCGATTGATATGGGTGTATCTGTTTCCGCGTTAATCAATGATTCATTGCGAAATGAGTTAAGGGAAGACTTAGAAGATCTGCAAGCGATCCGCGAACGCGCGAACGAAGAGACAGTTTCATTTGAAGAGGTACTTCGCTCTCTGAAATTAGACGAAACTCAATCATAACAACCCAGGAAAAAGGGTGATACGGCAATATTCAATTCATTTTAAAAAGTCTGCACAAAAAGAATTATCAAAGTTACCGGTGGATATTCAAAAAAGACTGGTCACGGCAATTCGACTTTTAGCCGAAAATCCGAGGCCAACAGGCGTTAAGCCTTTGGTCAGTCAAAAGAATACATGGCGAAAACGAATCGGGAGGTATCGCATCATCTATGAAATTCAAGATGACCGACTGATTGTGGTTGTGATCAAGATCGGTCATCGGAAAAGTATTTGTAAAAATTCTTGATGGACGAAGAGCTTTCTAATCCACATCAGCACCGACCTTGGGTTTGATGCTAATTCGATAGTATGAATTATGATTATTTTTTCTCGTCTTAATATCGAAATCAGGGTTTGCGACAGAAAGTACTTTGACCAATTTTTCTGCATAGCTTTTATAAAGTGAGAGCCCACCAATATTATCAGTTGAATATTCCGGCGTTTCAAAAGGATTACTCTCTGCCCTCGCAACCATAAAATCATGAGCGGCTTTTTCCATCTTCGTAGCGAGGTCAAGAATCTTTTTTTCTTGGATTTGTTGTAGGTCAAGAATGTTGGGTAGCTGAGACGCACGACCTTGTCCGATATTGACTTGTGACATGATGACCTCCTAATCGATAACGGCTTGGTGATCGACGGTGACTTCGATCGTATAGTAATTTCGCTTAAATTTGGATACTGGATATCCTTCCTTATGCGGACCTTTAATAGTTGCCTTAAACCCTTCATTTGAGACTTCAAAAAGTTTTTTGACAGCATCTGCGAAATCTTTATCTCGAATGACTTTATCATCAGAAGCACCTCCGTATGTCGCTTTTAGCAAGTTTCCTGGGGCTTTCTGAAGAATGCGACGAAAGGTGTTGTCGACTGAATTTTCGAGTTCACCCACCCATTTTTGAACAGCTTGATCGAATTGGGTTTGAAATTCGATGATGCTCATTAAGCTTGATGCACGACCTTGTCCGATATTGACTTGTGACATTTATGCCTCCTCGGTATTTAAACGTATGTTCAATAAATTGGTATGTGGGTGTTCAGCGGCTTCTGTCTCTGTAAAAACAGTGGCCAGACCCAATAAGTTTTGAGCCTGCTTCTTACGCTCAAGTAGACGTTTTTGTGCTTCTTTTTGTAATTTCAAATAATATGACGCTGGTTGCAGCATACTCCCTCCAAGGATTACGCATTTATAGTCATATCAAGGAGATTTTGGCGTGATGGATCTATCGAAGATGATTTTATCGGTCATATGACCGATGATTCATAAATAATCTTCACCCCAAGCCCTTGTAGTGCCGTACGTTGTTTTAAGATTTCTCGACGTAAGTGCATACCAAGAGAATAAGCAGCTGTATCTCTTTCAAGTGTGAGTTCTGCATAAATCTCACCTGTATTTTGATCCATCTGTAGTCCTGAGCGTTTGAAATACTTTTGGTACGATTCTGGGATATTATCTACGATTTCATAGAGTTCTTCCATTTGTGGTGAGGCATTTATCTGTTTCGCATCTGTACCGGTAAACGGCCCTTCTTGAATTCGACCTGGCAAAATCGTTTGCTTAAATGCAAATATATCATCGAGTCTCATGACACCCTCCAGCTTCATATACGCATTTATGATGATTTTGGCGCTGGTGCTTCATTAGGTAGGTTTTGATTGCTTCGAAGCGAACCTTTTGTGTTGCTTGAACGAACGCCTCGAGCAGCTCCTCATCTGAATCCAGCCTTGCACACAACGTGGTTCGTCGGCTCTGCGTTTTCGCTTCGGCGCACTGCAAAAAGTCACTTCTATCGCAATCAATGTTTACGAGATAAAGCACTAGTAAAATTGGGTGTCGAGATAGCTCAATCTATCCGAAAGCCAGTTTGTTAGATAGATCAGCTCTCCTTCGGTTGCCTTTGCCCTAAGGTCTTCATTGAGCTGTTCACGATCGTAAACGAGACGATCTTTGAATTGTGTGTGGCGTTCAGCAAAGAGACGATTAAGCTGTTCACCATCGAGTTGTTCTGTTCGAAGCGCCCCCCAACGGTTTTTAAGACGTTCTTGAAAAAACGGCATGTCCCAAAGACGATCGAAGAGTCCGTTCGTCAGCAAAATATCGCCGATATCATCTTGTTCACCTGTCCAGTTATTGCCAAAGGTGCCGTCCATATCCCACGGGAGAATAAAATAAGGTGTGTCTCGATCGTATTTTGCGAAGTAAAGATTTTTGCCTTTATTATCATCTCCACCAATTAAGTTTAAAAAGATGAAGTAATCAACAGCATTATCGAGGTCGAGATATTGTGAAATATTATCTTCGAACTCAGTGTCAGAACTATTGACGACAAAAGAGACGAAATCATGAAACGGTTGCCAGTCTTGCTCTTGAATGAGCTTCGGATACTTCATTTCGAAACCAGACCATGATTTTGAATCTTGATCAGGCTCTGGTGCGCCTTCAAACAAGACAGCATCATCCCATACTTCAGCCTTGATAAGTTCGCCACGTTGTGTTCCATCATATTCAACCAGGTCAAGTAGCTTCCTGTCCATGCGTTCGCCTAAGTAGTACAGACCGCGATACGATCCATTTATAAAGAGTTCGACATATTGACGTTGATTATCATTGGTTGCAATCGAATCGGGAACCCGACCAAATGAGGCCCAAATATCATGGGCCAAAAAGTCGCGAATGCGCATGGGTTCATTCCAGAGTCCATCTAAAATCCAATCATCATCTTCACGCATATCGAGCAAAGATGCATCGACAGAGAGCAGACTATCGGGTGCCTCTCTCAGTTCAAAGCTATAAGACTGTTTTGGGTGTGTTGTTGAAGTTCCGCCTCGAACTTCGATCGCAGCATCATATAGAGCCACATCTTGAGCATTTAAAAAGACTTTGAATTGCATCGGCAGCTTCTCTGCATCAGGAACAACCTCGCCACCGGTATTGATATGTATGATGGGTCGTTCTGATAGATAGAGCTTAAATGGAATAGCATCAATCGTTACCGCGTATTCTGTTTGAGCGTTGAGTGTGGCAATATCATCATCGAAAATGATGGTATGGTCACCAAGATTAAGCATGCTACTTTCAATAGGCATGGCCGTATTTAATAAGATGATGTGGTTTTTGGCATCGATTTCGTAAGCACCGTCATGAAATTCAACTGCTTCAAAATCAGGAATTTCAATAGGTGGATGACACACCATGAGCGTCAGAAATAATGATAAACACAGAGTTCGTTTGTTAGAGTACATACGTATATTTAATTCCTATCATACGAACGATGTCGTCTTGATTGTTGAATGGGTTATCTTGACGAAGATAGAGAGACAACTGATGCGCTTTCGAAAACTTGAGCTGATTGCCAAGGGTATATCTGTACTCTCGAGGCCCGTGTCCACTTGCGCTTTGCAAATCAAGAAAGTGCTCGTATTGAATATAAGGGTGAAGCCATTTCGTTATCTTCATGTCGAGGCCAAGCCGTTGCCGAATAACATTATCATTTGTCCAGCCATGTTCATCGTTTGTGAGCTCAGCTTGATAAAGGTCTTCTTGAAAAATAAATCGATAAGAGAGTTTCAACTTCTTAAGCTTGTGTTTGAGTTGAAAACCACCAAATAGACGATGTTCTGTGTTCACGCCACCACTTCTCTTTGGGTCAAGACTGAACCGATAGCCGAGATAGAGATTGAGCCATTTTCGTGCTTTAAAGTTGAGTCTTGGCTCGGGGGCAAAACGAGCGAAGCGTGAAATATTGTCATCAAAGCGAATAATATTTCTGACTTGTAGGTCGATGTTATCGTGTACTTTGGTTTTGACGATTGTCGAGGTCCATAGTTGTAGATCAGTGTCTTGACCTGTTTGCGTAAAACCTGCCTGTGAATAAACCAAGCTTGTAGCCAGAATACAGACCAAGGTTGTATATCGGAACGATATCATCAGTCTGTTAAGCATGTTCCGATTGGACATAGAGTTTTACTGTTGCAGTATCTCGTAAGAGGTCAGCCTCAATGATATCAAATATTTCGCAATCAATATCAAGTCTTTGCTTGAGGTCATTTTTGAACGCTTGATGATTTTGCGGTTTTAACAGCTCGAGTCGATCATATTGAAGGACAATCGTTTTGATATTCGGCTGCAAATATTTCATACCAACCAGAAAACCAGCGAGTAATACGCAGTTATATAAAATGGCTTCAAAGTGCCCGATGACACTTGATGCCATACCATTGAGTAGACCTAGACCGACGGCGACAAACAAAAAACTCAGATTACGCGTCTCGACGGGCTCAGAACGATACCGAATCACGCCAAACATCGCAAAGAGACCGAGGGCAATGCCCACTTCCATGGATGATTGCCTAAGCACGGTACAAAGAATAAATGTGACCAAGTTGAATATCAATGCAGACGCACAGACTTGGGACAGCCGAGATCGTTTTGAGCGGACTTGAGAGATTAAGATAGTGATCGCACCGAGATTGATGAGAAGATTTAACATGCCCCTCTCCCTTGCTCGATACGTGTCATCTCTCGCTCGATATTCTTGAACAAATGTCCTTTTACAGGTGCGCCGAGTGTGGTGAGGCCAAAGCAGTACTTACTCATTGAAGTAGGATGACAAAACATATCGCGTAATGCAAGACGTGCTGGTGTCGTCAGATCGATGCGTTTTTGTTTCAATTCGATAATAGCAGTCCGTTTGAGTGAGTGCTGAGCATCACCTCTTTCAAATTGTAACCCCCAATCAATCGAAAGACGCTCTAATGTCCGACTCGACAATAACATGGCCCGGTTAAATGTGGTCTTGAGTTGAGGCTCAAATACGATTGCGGATAGGGGGGGAGGTAAATGTGAAACCCATTGCTGCTCGAGCTGTTGAATGGGCAAAGTTATTTCAATACGCGTCTTGGTGACTTGGTTATACTTGTTCTTTTCTTTGATTTCGAAAAAGCCAAGGCGTCGATTCAAATATTCGCGTGTTCTGATTTTGTATCGAGGGCGAATTCCCCTTCGATGCTGTTGGAAGCACTCGAAGTCATTTGTATCAAAGTAATGAGTGATATACCGATCGTAGTATTCGGATTCAGCTTTTAAAACGACATAGTCACTTTGAATTCTTGATAAGAAATCCACAGCTTCTGAATAAGAGACCAAAAACTTCGTATCAAATCGTTTTAAGAGTGCATACTGTGTTTCTTCAATTTCATTCACATGATCGAACTTGTGCAGGGCATCGCCGATCGCGTGATATGCCTGAGCCTGTTCGTTCGCGTTAGTATCCAAAAGCGCCACCTTCGCCGCGAATGTCTGAGCCACCTTCAAGCTGTCCGTCTTCACGCAAAAGAACCATATGGGCATTTCCCCAACCTGATTTTAAAACAAGCTTGTGCCCGAGGGCTTCAAGTTCTGCCTTTGTTTGCGGGTCAAGGCCGAAACGTTCATAACGTATATAATCCGGATACCACTGATGATGAATGCGTGGGGCGTTCACCGCTTCAGATGCATTCATGTCGTGATCGATCACATTGAGTGTTGTTTGAAGTGATGTCGTGATAATGGTTGAGCCACCGGGGCTGCCTGTCGCAAACCAGAGTCGACCATTTTTTGAAACAATTGTTGGCGTCATCGACGAGAGAGGCGTTTTCTTTGGCTCGATTTTATTCGCCTCGCCACCAAGTAAACCATACGCATTGGCGACACCTGGCTTTGCTGAAAAATCATCCATCTCATCATTTAAGAGAATCCCCGTGCCTTCTGCGACAACGCCTGAGCCAAACCCATAGTTCACCGTGAACGTCAAACTCACAGCATTTCGATCTTTATCGACAACAGTTAGGTGAGAGGTATTCTTGCTTTCCATTCGTAACAGCACATCTTCACTCACAGGCTCGACTTCTTCTGAACGGCGTGCCCGGTTGAGTGGAATGGCTTTGCGCATATTTGTCGCGTAGGCTTTTGATGTGAGGGCTGCCGTCGGTACCTTGATAAAATCAGGGTCACCAAGATACTTCGAGCGGTCTGCATATGCTTGCCGCATGCTTTCAATCATATGATGCAAACGATTGACACTATTCCAACCAGTCTTTACTTCGCCAGCTTGGTTATCACCATTCAACTTAGAATCAGCTAGCGTTGCTTGTTCAAGAACATTCAGTATTTGTATTAAGTGAATACCGCCAGAAGACGGCGGCGCCATGGCACAAACCTCAGCATCTCGATACGTGCCACAGACTGGTGTTCGCCAAATTGATTGATAGTCTTTCAGATCTTGTGCTGTCATGAGACCATCGTGTTGTTGTATGTCTTTGACAAGAAGTGCCGCAGTGGTGCCTGTATAAAAATCGTCAGGATCTTGAGCAATGCGTTCTAACGTCTTCGCCAAATCTTTCTGAATAAGGCGCTCACCTTTTTTAAGGGCTTGGCCATTTTTTGTAAATACTTTCATCGCCGCAGGAGAAGCCTTAAGAGCTTCATAACGCCAAGTCACATATCGCTCATAAAGTTCACTAACGGTAAAACCATCTCGTGCGAGCTTAATTGATGGCTCAAGAAGCTGTCGCCAAGGCAGCCTGCCGTATTTATCATGGGCTTCTTTCATGCCGCGAACAGTACCAGGAACAGCGACAGACAAGTAACCATCTGTGGCGCGTTTCTTGATGACATCGCCTTTATGTGGTCCAGATTTTTCCCAATACATATCGGTTGTCGCTGCCGCCGGTGCACGCTCTCTAAAATCAAGTCCGTGTGTTTCTCCTGATTTGGCATCTCGGTAGAGCATGAATCCACCACCACCGATACCAGCAGAATAAGGCAGTGTCACCGATATCGCAAAAGTCGTTGCGATGGCTGCATCAACAGCGTTACCACCTGCAGCCAAGATATCTCGACCGATTTTTGAGGCTTCTTTATGTGCTGAGGCGACCATCCCGTTTTCGGCGATAGTGGGCCGCGGGAGGGCTGCGCTGAGCGTGAAAGAGAAAAGAAGAATCGAGAGCGCGAAAAGTCGAGTATGCATAGGATTGGTTATACCTGCACTGACGAGTGCATACAATTCCGAGATATTGAATTACTCACATACACGCGTACATATTTCCTCGTCTTCATCATCAATAATTCTTGGCCAGGGTTGTAGGTTAGCTCTGAAATCATCATAATGTTCACATGGAATTCCAATATGAAAACTAAACCCATCAGGTTGTCCATATTCTTCTGCAATCATTCTTTGAATTGTATTCATATCATTTAGCTTGTTTTCGAATACCTTGAAAGTACCTTCCCACAGGCAGGATAACGTATCGCCAGGTCCTTCTCTAAAAACCGAGTTGGAAGAATCAAGTTCAGGCTTACGAATGAGGCTCGGGCATACTCCGGTATTCTCGACACAGCCCCAGGATTCGGTGGGTGTATCAATGGTAAAATCTTCATGACCTGTGTGAGTTTGTGTTTGTTCAGAAGCAAATTGTGTATATGCATCAGAAATCCAGGGGACGACTTGAGATTCGCCTGAGCAATCATACTCACCTCCACATGGATTACAAACACCAGTATCGCATCTTAGGCTGCAGTCGATAAGCCCAAAGCTACTATTACAATCACCATAGGTTTGCTCAGCACGATTGACTTGCACATTCCAACATATTTCTTCACTTGGTTCTACAATATAATATTCTCCCATGTCATAATACCAATTCCAACCAAGCGCAGGGTCATGAAGATACCCTTCGTCGATAAAACGTTGGATACGATCTTGTGCCTCATCCATATCCTCACACCCTCGATACAAATCAATTTTACAATCATCATTGCACCAATCACCGTATTCGTTTGTACCACCGTCATCACATTCTTCGCCTTCGTCGAGCGTGCCGTTGCCGCAAATAGCTTCAACACAGCTTTCCCCATCACCCCCACAAACCCCGCATTCATCAACGACGCCTTCTCCGCCGCACACACCAAAGCAATCTTGGACACCTGTACCGGCACAGATACCTTCACAATCAAATTCGGCAATGCCACCACAGACACCTTCACAGTCGATTTCGAACTCACAAACGCATTCGCCTTCTGTACAAACAAACCCATTTTCACAAGCGACATCATCACATGGAGCTTCATCGTCGTTTCCGTTCTCGGTCCCTGAGCCTGTCG
>JAHDGS010000047.1 GCA_020627505.1 Myxococcota bacterium | reverse complement strand
TACTATGACATCGATTGCAACTCGTCGAAGTCGGGATCTGCCAATCTGCGCCATCCGATCTGATATAAGTTTGATTCTCGGTCACGCGCGTTGCATCAAGTCCATCTTCATCCCAACGATAGGTTTGCCCTCGAAAACGATCGCCATCTTGACGATAAAATAAACGTGTTTCCACTGCCCGATCGCCGTCATAGAAAGTTTTGATGGCCACCGAATTGATGGGCATATCAATATTTCCAGCAGATGAAAAACTCATCTGTTCACCATCAGGCAAAATGATCCATCGGTCTTTCTGTAAATCATCACTGAAAAATGTGTGGTTAATTTCGTACGGCACCGCTGCCCCAATAGGTATCAACTGACCATCAACACGCTCAAAACAACCGGTTTCAGACAGCAATGATGGTGGTTCGGTACCCGCAACTTCTTCAGCTTGAAGTACATATAGCTCACCAGGTTGATAGCCGACAAATATGACTTCTCCAGTCTCGGTCTTACCAATATGCGTTACATTACCAAATGGAGATATGAGTTCTTCAGCCATATTGTCTTCAGGAATATTATCTAAATCAATTCCCCAAGTGCGCCCACTCACTGCATCAGCAAATATGTAATGATTCTCCAAAGAAGGAATCGAGTCCCCCCGATAAACAATGCCACCTGTAATTGAGACATCTTCTTGTCGATGGTCGTATGTGTAGATGGGTTCAACCAGCTCAAGACCTTCACCACATGATGACCGCAAACAGGCACGGCCCTCTTTTTCTGGCCAGCCATAGTTACCACCAGATACGATGATATCGACTTCTTCGATCCAGTCTTGACCAACATCAGCGGCAATGATCTGATCGGTTGAACGGTCGTATGTCATTCGCCACACATTTCGTAGACCATATGCATAGATTTCATCTCTTGCTTCTGTGTTATTCACAAACGGATTATCCACTGGAATACAATAATTGGCATCATTGACACTTAAACTACCGTCACGACACGATGGGTCGATTTTTAAAATACTACCGAGTAACGTATTTAAATCTTGACCATGGTTACGCGGATCTTCCTGTGAACCACCATCACCAAACGAGATATAGAGATAACCATCTTTATCAAATAGTATATCGCCGCCATTATGATTTAAAAAGGGCTGCTCAACATCAAGTAACCGTCGTTCTGATGTTCTATCAAACACATTATCCTGCCCAACATTTATTCTCGAAATAACAGAGTAGAGTTCATCACCTCTCCACTCGGTGTAGCTCAGATAAGCTTGACGAGATGTCACAAAATCGTTGGAGAGCGCAAGCCCAAGTAAGCCACCTTCTTGCACATCAGTAGAAACACGACTTGATAGATTGAGAACCTCTGTCGTTGTCTGATTTGATGTATTTAACAAAAGAATACGCCCGCCTTGTTCGACCACAAGATAATGGCCATCCAAACCAGGAACGGCTTCGATATCTATCAAAAAATCCATTGAACGATCGGTTAATCTTTCGATACCGAAGGCACTTCGCTCTTGAAATGCAAAACAAGACGTATTGGAAACACGTGTGGGCACTGGTGGTAAGACGATCGGCTCTTCGTCATCATCACTCGGCGACTCTCCCGCATCATCGTCATCTTGTTCTGTCATGCCACCATCGATAGCGCCATCATTTTGTGTTTGCTCGTTCCGAGAAGGACAAGCCATGATGAGTAAAGATGAGAAGAGTAGACCAATACGAATTATCGAGCTTTGCATCATCGCTCCACCGGTGTCGGCTGGTTTCGTTGCTCCGTTTTAACAATCGCATCATAATACGGCGCAAAACATGGTCGATCGATATATCGTCCTGCGCCGCGAACTGCGCGTACATCACCATCAAGGTAAGTCACTTGTCCTCGGCTCAAACTCGCACGATTATTCCCGGTGACTTCCATGCCTTCATAAATATTAAAATCGATATTCGAATGATGGGTCTTCGCTGAAATCGTTCTGGTCGCTTCAGGGTCCCACACGATGACATCAGCGTCTGCACCAATATCGAGTGTACCTTTACGCGGGTGAATATTGAATATCTTTGCCGTATTTGTCGATGTCAATGCGACAAACTCATTTGGCGTCATGCGCCCAGTACGTACACCATGGTGCCACAAGACACTCATACGATCTTCTATGCCACCTGTCCCATTTGGAATCTTTCTAAAGTCTTCTTTCCCCATTTCTTTTTGCTCTGTGCAAAAACAACAATGATCCGTCGCTGTCGTCTGCAACATACCGGCTTGAATACCGCGCCATAAGGCTTCTTGATGTTCAGATGAACGAAATGGAGGACTCATCACATGATGCGCCGCAGTTCGCCAGTCTTTTGAGCGATACACCGAATCATTGATCACCAAGTGTTGTGCAAGCACTTCTCCAAACACACGCTGGCCTTCTAGTCGTGCACGCGTGATCGCTTCGAGCGCATCTATACAAGACGTATGAACCAAATAAAGTGGTACATCTAATACTTCAGCAATTCGAATGGCACGGTTTGCCGCTTCACCTTCAACCTCTGGTGGTCGAGATAATGGGTGACCTTCCGGTCCATGAATACCTTGCTCGAAAATCTTTTGCTGTAGACGATATACCAACTCGCCATTTTCGGCATGAACAGTACAGATTGCACCTAGTTCTTTCGCTCTCGAAAAAGAGTTCACCAGGACTTCATCATCAGCCATGATGGCCCCTTTATACGCCATGAAGTGTTTGAAACTATTGACGCCATATTCTGTCGTCAGTGTTTTCATATCTGAATGGACTGAATCATCCCACCACGTGATCGCGACATGAAAGGAATAATCTGCCGCTGCCTTTTCAGCCCATGAACGCCATTCTTTGTAGGCTTCAAGGATATTCTGCTGGGGTGCTGGAATCACGAAGTCGATGATCGATGTTGTACCACCTGCCATTGCAGCTGTGGTTCCCGTATAGAAATCCTCACTCGCCCTTGTTCCCATGAATGGAAGTTCCATATGGGTATGTGGATCGATTCCTCCTGGCATCACTAAACAACCATCTGCATCGATGACTTCAGCACCTGATGGCACATCTAAATTCTCGCCGATAGCACATATTGTTTCGCCTTCTGTTAATATATCTGCTCGAAAAGATTTTTCAGCTGTAACGAGTGTTCCGCCTTTGATCAATACTGCCATTCTACATCCTTGTGATAGAATGATAGTTTAGAGCACATCAGTGAAGGACTCAACTTCAAACTGGACGTCTGTCTCGAGATTGCATACGCTTTATAAGTGACTGATATTCAACAATACACACGTATATTTTGGGGGATTCAACCACCCTTCGATATCATTCAGCAGCTCCAATCCTCTTTATCTGATTTGATGTCATTTTACCCAGCAATTAAATGGTCGCGTCCAAAAAATTACCATATCACTATTCGCTTCTTAGCCGACTCTAATTCGGTCGAAGTCGAAGAACTCCTTTCATGTCATCAAAAAATCATGCCACCCAATATCAAGTCCTTTGAGATACAACTCACTGATATCCAATCATTTGGTAAATCTTATCCGCGTGTCTGGTTTTGGCAGCCTGTTGCTTCTCCGCCACTCAATCAGCTCGCGCAGCATCTTGACCATGTTGCGTCGGCCTCGACAAAAGAATGGTTTGCGCGACAACATATATTCAATCCGCATCTGACGTTTTGTCGTGTTCAGAAAGTCCAAGAAAAAGAGCAAGCTGCCCTTGCCGCCTATCGAAAACGATTTCAATCGACACCCATTTCCTTTACGGTGAATCACTACACCCTATTTCAAAGTGAAGGTGATGGATTAGAACGACGTTATACACCACTACATACATTTAAACTTGCTTAACTTAACATGGTCAGAAGTTCACACTCTGACATCAACTCATGGTAACGATACACATGTCAGTTGATAAAATTGAAGAATTAGAAGCACGTATTGAGTCCTTAGAAACCATTATTCATGCACTCATCAGTCGAAAACGTCATAAGGATACCCCGCCGTCAGAATCAAATAGTGATATTCGTGGTACAATTGAAACGCTTGTCGATACTGCCAAAAAACAGTCTCTTCAAAACCTAGATGACTTACCCGAAGCACCGCCGCCACCACGCCCACATGCGAACAGCGGTCGACCCGTATTTACATCAGAATATAACTGGCTCGGGTTGATTTCATTTATGTGCTTTATCGCAGCCGGATTATTCGTGATTAAAATGGGTTTTCAGCGTGGCTGGTTTACACCGATCCGTCAACTCACAGCCGCCGCCGTTTTAGGGCTCGGGCTGATTGCAACCGGTATTCGATTTAGACATATCGACCGTCAGTACTTCGCATACTTACCTGCGACAGGTGCATCGATATTATACGTGACAGCTGTCGCTGGGCATAGTCTCCTAAATGTCTGGCCAGCGATGCTATCTTTAGCACTTCTCGTCCTCATCTCTGTGGCGATTATTGGCTTACAAATTTTTGTCAATCATCCTTCGTTTGTCATCACAGCCATATGTGGAACATTCTTTTCAACACTTTTTCTCGATGTCGACGCACATGACTTCTTTTTATATTACTATTATATCGTCGCAGGCCTGACATTTACGTACTCGTCACTCTACTTTCGTTCCAGACTATCTACCATCGTCACCGCATATGTCTCCATCTTAACAACGGCCCTTTATCATGGGATGTTTTTGCCGACGCAAATTCATGCCGGCGTTTCTATGGCGGTTTTGTTTTTTATTTTTGTGCTGAGCACTGTCTACTTCACAAAGAAACATCGTGCGCCACTGACCCGCCAAGCGGCTTTCGCCTATTTACCTGTACTACTAATTTTCTATGCAGCAGAGTACGATATTCTCTTTTCATTGAACCGACATATCGCGCCCTGGTGTGCGTTCGCGTTTGCGGGCACACTGAGCGTAGCCTATCATCTAGGTAAACGATTTACCTCAGACCAAACATCTCATACACGTCATGTTGTGAACATTTTTGTCTCTGTGGTTTTATTTCATGCATTTTATCTTATGCTGTGCCCTTCTTACGTCCAACCATGGTTGGTAGGGGCGATAATACTCGGTCTGCTTATCACATCTACCACCCGTTATAATATATCGGACTACGCCAAAGAATATCACCCGATTGTGCTCACACTTGCTGCTATCCTATTAATTGAAACCCTTTCACTGTTGTGGACAGCTGCAGGTTTTTGGGCACCAAATGAATTTGCGGCATCGATTGTTAGCGCATCTCTTTTGTGGAGTCTAATCCTATTTCGCCGTCCGTTTGTTCAGGGACTACAATGCGAATATCCGTTCATTTATGGTGCACATCTACTGATTGTCTTCTCTTTTTTCAACTGGCTACAGAACTTTGGTTCGATTTGGGTCTCCATCGGCTGGCTTGGTTATGCCTCGGTTGTTGTTCTTTATGGATTTGTCAAACAAGATGTGAGTGTGGCGAGATCGGCTGTATTTGTACTGCTCTTCGCTGCAGCAAAAGCGCTTCTATATGATGCAGCGAATGCCCCCACAGTTGTCCGTATTTTCTGTCTACTATCAACGGGTATCGTTTTGTTTGGAGCTGGATTACTGCTAAGACGCCTTTCTATATTTGCGAAAAAAACGGCTTCATAGTCGTAGGTATCTACTCATTTCTTGAAAGAGCTCAGAAAAGCTCCATCCGTCAATCAACCGATTCAGTCGATGACGTCTGTGTCATCATATTCAAGTGGGGAAAGTATGACGATCAAACGAAGTAAGTACACCCGAGATCTTATTTCGGGAACTCAAAACGAGCGGCGCGTGCTGAATAGAGTAAATGAACATGCATCAACATCCAAGGATGTTTTTGAGTGGGGCTCTTCTGCAACAAAAAAATTGGCTGCTGGGTTTCATCCTGACTATGCACTTAACCTCAACGAGGCATACTATACTGAGCCGTCGATTAACGATCAATATCATAAGCCTACGCCAACATTGAACGACCAATATAAATTAGAACGGCAATCATTACATGAACAGCTTCAATCAAAGCTACCTCGCCAATTCAGTCGCTATGAATTTAAAGCAGAGATGCGTGACTTTAAGAAGCACATCTTTAGTTACGAAAACTACCCTATGTTACGCTCTTTTGGATTCACGAAAGAACACTTGCAACATGCACTGGTCATCAAAAAGCCTTTGATTATGGCAGAGTCTGATGGTGCCGAGTATATCAATATGGGTGCTGAAGGTGTTAAAAGGCACTATAACCCTGCGCCACCGGGTCTTCATGTGCCTTATGGTAAGACTTTTGATCAATCATTTGTCTCAAGAATGAATGATGCTATGGAAGAAAACGGTTTATCAAACTGGTCTCATCGCTTTTACGATGAAGTCAATACGTACTTCCAAGATACAGGCATGACATTGAGCTCTGTTGAAGATATTAATGCTGCGATTGAGAAGCTTTCTTCAGAGCAACAAAAACGGCTTGAAGAAGATACTGGCATTCGTCTCATCGAATACGCTTTTCTGCCGAAGGAAATGCTTCATCTCACTTGTATGGACTTCGATTCATTGCATGTACATAATGCAACTCGACCGAGCCTAAAAACTTTAGTCGATAACGCCCAGGACCAGAAAACAAATCGATTCAGGTTTGCCAATGACATGTTACAAAACATGGCAAAACCGTATGCCCAAATTCTTCTTGAACGACTTAAGTTTATGGACAATATGCTCAAGGTCTATTCACTGCCTGCATCAGAACAACCCATCAACCGGCTGCCAGGTGAACTCATTTCAGTTGAATATATGTTGACTCAAGTCGTTGAATATATCTCCCAACTTCACGATCTCAATGAACTCGAAGAACACCGTGAAATCGTTTCAACATATGTCGATCGGCTTCAGCAATATATCTCGAACAAAAAAGCTGAGCGAAGCGAACGAGTACTTCAGTGAACAATGAACCCTGAGTCAGCCTAGATTACTTGAGCTGCTTGATAAACCATTGTTTTAAATCCCGGCGGGCCTGCTGCCCGATTTGATGTGCCATATCAGGGTAATCATGCACTTCGGCTTTCAGTCCATGTTCATGCAAGAATACTTGCATGATATGTGCTTTCTCGATCGGAATAACGCGATCGTGCTCACCATGAGAAATAAACACATCAGGAGCAGGACTATCTATTTTCTGTTTGGTGTATTCGTCTAGCAGCATCCCACTCAATACAGCTATCCCTTTTATCTTTTGCGGAAAAACTAAACCGAGATCGAGACTTAACATCGCGCCTTGACTAAAACCTAAGAGATAGACATCACATTTCGAATGGCACAGCCTTTGATGATGATAGTCAATATTATCTTTCAATAGCTTTCGCGCCTCGCGGGCACCGTTTAGGTCTCTTTTCACGGCATGTTCGCTTCGTTTGATATCAAACCAACTAAAACGATTCTCTCCCATTTCTTGAGGTGCCTGAAAAGAAACAATATTCACATTCAGCCCCATCGATGTCACAAGTGGCATCAAGTCGTGTTCGTTTGCGCCATAACCATGTAAAACAAATAGCAATGGCCGATGTTCGTCCATCGATATATTATTTTCAACATAATTAAGAACCTGCAGAGGTTTGAGTTCATGTGTTTTTTTGTGACAACTCAATAAACTACATAAAACACAAATAACAGAGAGCATTCTTAAGAGCATCAACAAAGTATTTTACAATGTGATGTAAAATACAAGCTCGACAAGAATTGGCTTCATTTAGACTTGAATGCTGCAGCCACACCTCAACCTGAATATGATGGTGTGCCATGGTACTCAGCTTATGCTGAGCGCATTGAATCAGATGGGGTTGAAGGTCGTTTGGTTTCGATGCACACTTTCTCAGAACAATGGACATGATGGGAATGTCACCCACTCGGTTCTGAGGTTGTGCTTTGTCTCGCTGGTCGGCTCACACTTATTCAAGATACCGATGGTACTGAGAAACACATTGAATCGTCGTCTGGTGAATATGCAATGAATCCACCTAGTGTTTGGTACACAACTGATGTAAACGGTTCATGTACTGCTTTATTCATCACGACAGGAAGAGACACACAACATAAAGAACGCTAAATTTTATTTAAGTCAAACTCATATATCAAAAATGACCAGAATTAAATAAATCCGGTATATACCGGACTTACCGCTCTATATCCTAAATACTAGTCTATATTATATCCATCAAAACGAAGTGGTTCACCATTTTGAATAGAAGTAATAAAAGATTGAATTTTCTTACCTAGAGCCTCATTAGCACTACCAGCTTTTTTTATCTTATATGCAATATAACCTGTTATGCCTGCGACAAGCCCACCCAAGATTGCAGCTCCCCCAAAACTTACTGGCGTAAAATTCGTTCTAAGACATGTCATAGAAAATGGATCTTCCAAACTTGTTCCTTCAACAATTCCTCCCACTAACGCTACTGCAGCACCAACATGCGCCGAAGTTTCATTCAAATTGTACTTAAATGCGTTTTGACTACAATAGTCATCAATGTAATCACCAAACATTTCTCGAGCAACCAACTCGCCTCCTTTGACGAAAAGTTCATCAAGCGTCTTATCGTCAGCACAGTTATTATCAGGGTTATAAATATCGATACTACCATCTGCTCCTTCTCGACCTCGTCGAATTAATTCTTCTCTGAGATTCTCTCGATAAGCAGGCATGAAGCCATCATTGTAAAAGTCACACCATGACAAATTATCCTCCTCACAATTCGGATTATTTTCGTCAAAGATCTCTCTTAAAGATTCTAACTCATCTGAATCCAAAATAATTCCTGCGTATTCGGCTAATCCTCGATAATATTCCGGTGTATTGTTGAATGGTACTTGATTTGCGTAAACACGCATTGCTGTTGCTGACATATTCTCTCCCTTCTAGAGTTTTTGTTATTCTTCATACATCTAGTGGATCGCGGCAGATGTATTGTTGACACCTACATCATTTTTTTCTTTTTCCGCGTAAGGGGCTTATTTTGTTATAGATATATTGTGAGTTATAACTTCATACATGAAATATAATCTTCAAGAGAACTGGCTCCACCTTGGCTTGAATGCAACAGCCACACCCCAACCTAAATATAATGGTATGCCATGGTACCAAGCTTATGCTCAGCGCATTGAAGCAGATGGGGTTGAAGGTCGTTTGGTATCGATGCACACCTTCTCAGAACCATGGACATCATGGGAATATCATCCACTTGGTTCTGAAGTCGTTCTTTGTATCGCTGGTCGACTCACACTCATTCAAGATATCGATGGCACTGAGAAGCACATTGAATTGTCGACTGGTGAATATGCCATCAATCCACCTAGTGTCTGGCATACAGTTGATGTGAGCGATTCTTGTACTGCGTTATTTATCACGGCAGGCAAAGATACCAAGCATCGAGAACGGTGAACGTATCTATAGTGATAACGCTTCATTAAACACCTTATAAACAGGATTTTGTTGCAGATTTTTCTTTTTATTTCTTGTTTCTTTTAAGTTTTCAAGAGCTGCTTCTTTGTCTGCACAAACAGTTTCGTTCTTTTTCCACAATACCTTCGGGATATTATCGATCTCAGCATCATATTCGTCAGGGACGATATATTTCAGCATGGCCATATCAAGCGCGTTCTTGATTGATTTCAGAAGTGGCAAGGCAACAAGTTTTAAGTTAAAAGCACCAAGTAAAATATTACCCCATGTGTTGGATGGATCCGGATTCATGACGATATTAGAGGCGCCACCAAGTGCGACGACTCCCATTTGAAGCTTGATGCTTTCCCAGTTTTCTTGAATAGATTCAGCCTTATCGTAATAGGTTTTTCCATCGATCTCTGCATGAACCGTATGCGGATCGAGATCTTTTAAGTAGAAATCGAGCCATTCATCTCGTGTTTTAGGTAACTTGGGGAAACCGAAACGCATAATTCATATAGTGTTTTCAGCGAATTTTGGCTCGATTAATATAACTAAACAGTTTGCTTAGTCTGAATTTTCTCTTGTATCGGTACCTCAATTAATTCTCCCCCCTCTGGCCAATACTCGTTTAAATCCTTTACCATAAAAACAATCATGTCTCTTGAGCGCAATTGTGTTTGCTTTTCATATAAGTCTTTCCTCATATATAAAAGCAGCCTTGAGAACCCTTTTATCAAATCATCAAGAGATGGCTCACTAAATACGAGTGTCATAAAATCATTGTATTCTCGAACCATTTCATCTGTACTGAACGTAATTAGCTCAAGACCGGCACGTTTATACTCATATGACCTAAGTAGTTTGTTCGCTTCTTTCTGATTTTTCGATTTTTCTTCTTCAGAATCAGGATTTAATTGCAGCAAAAAAAAATGGTTTGAGTATTACTTCATAAACCTGATGTCTTTTTTCTGCAGCTCTATCTTTAATAAGCTTTTCCGAGTCTAGATGATTTTTGACTACCCAACCTATGATACTGGCTATGCCGAATACAACTGTTCCCCAATCCATTTAATTACCTATTTTAATGCGCGCCCTTCTTCGGGCGTAATTTACCTGTACCAGCAACATGCTCGTTCCAGCTTGCGGGTGCAAAACCGTTATCAACCTCTGTCATCGTGATACAATCAGGAACCGGGCACACGATTTCACACAAATTACAACCCACGCATTCTGATTCATCGATCACTGGTACACGGCTGTCATCTTTACTCGGGAAGATGCACTGATGTGCGCCATCATGACAGGCGACCATGCATTTATAGCAACCAATACACTTGTCCGCATCGATCTTCGCAACCGTCTCATAATTCATATCGAGGTTGCCCCACTCTGAATACGAAGGCACTGCTTTGCCAACAAAATCATTGAGTGTTTTGAAACCGTGTTTGTCCATATAATTATTGAGGCCGGTCAACATATCTTCAACGACACGATACCCGTGAAGCATCACTTCGGTACATACTTGAACTGACGTCGCACCAAGCAGCAAAAACTCAACGGCATCACGCCATGTACTCACACCACCAATACCACTAATCGGTAGATTAAAATCTTTATTACGCGCAAGCGATGCCAACATATGAAGCGCAATCGGCTTAACCGCTGAACCACAATAGCCACCATTTGTCGACTGAGCACCTACACTTGGGCGCATCACAAAGTTGTCGATATCAACACCGATCACACTCTTGATCGTATTGATCAGCGATACACCATCTGCACCACCACGCTGGGCAGCTAATCCATGTGGCTGTATATCTGCGACATTTGGTGTCAGCTTAACAAGCACAGGTATCGATGAATACTCCATCGCCCAAGATGTAATCTCTTCATTGACTTTTGGTTCTTGTCCAACAGCTGAGCCCATACCACGCTCGCACATGCCATGTGGGCAGCCGAAGTTCAGCTCCAGACCATCTGCACCGGTATCAATCGAGCGCTTGATAAAGTCCTTCCATTCTTCTTTTGTTTCAACCATCAATGACACGATCACCGCATGATCTGGATATTGCTTTTTCACTTCAGTGATTTCTCGGAAGTTTACATCGAGCGGCCGATCGGTAATCAACTCAATGTTATTAAAACCAATGGCTTTATTGCCTTTGTAGCCATGACCTGCAAAACGACTCGAGACATTCTGAATCGGCTGACCAAGTGTTTTCCACACAGCCCCGCCCCAACCCGCATCAAAAGCACGCTTAACTTGGTCACCTGAGTTTGCCGGTGGCGCAGAAGCGAGCCAGAAAGGGTTTGGACTTTTAATACCTGCGCAATTTGTTGATAAATCTGCCATAACTTTTACCTATTCTCTATCATATCTCGACGATACAAAAACTAATTCAAATATTGATCGATAGCACGTGCTGCATCGCGGCCCTCAGCCGTCGCATTCACAACCTCTTTCGCACCATTGGCACAATCACCACCAGCGAATACACCATCACAGCCCGTCCGGCCCATCGAATCGACTTTGATGACGCCCCATTCGATTTCTAGACCTGGCAATGACTGAACAATATCACCTTGCTTATCTTGCCCAACTGCAAGCAATACTAAATCAGCTTCAATATTTTGTTGTGCTCCTGTCGGTTTTTTATCCTGATCAAGAACATCACATAAAACACCCGTCACTGTATTTTCGCCAAAGAAGCGATTCGGAGACATATGCCAGACGCCTTCGATACCTTCAATCTTAGCGGCTTCCCACTCATGCGCGTAACCACTCATGCGCTCTTCTGTACCGCGATACACCATTTTGACCGACGGAATCCCCAAGCCTTTCAACTGACGGACTGCATCGATCGCTGTATTGCCGCCACCCAAGACAACCGCTGTTTGCACATTTGAAACATCCGGCTGTTCGAGTTTAATTTTTTCGATAAATTCCACAGCACCATAGATACCATCAAGTCCTTCATCTTCAAGTTTCAAAAACTTATCAAGACCAAGGCCAAAGCCAAGAAAGACTGCATCATAATCATTTTTCAATTCATCGAATGACACATCTTGTCCAACCGTGACACCAGTTTTCACCTCAATGCCACCGATTTGCATGATCCAGTTGACTTCTTCGAGCGCACGATCGGCTTTCATCTTATAAGGTGCAACCCCCCATGTATTAAGGCCTCCTAAAACATCACGGCTTTCAAAGATCGTTGGGCTATGTCCCAGCAAACGCAACTCATGTGCACAGGCAATCGATGCAGGGCCACCACCAACGATCGCGACACGCTTTCCTGTATCTGCACCTGGCTCAAAGAATGACCAATCTTGTTCGAAGGCTTGGTCGGTTGCATAACGCTGCAACTTACCAATCTGAATTGGCGGTTGCTCCATATGATTGAAAACACAGTCACCAACACAAAGCGTCTCAACAGGACAAACACGCGCACAGCTCATGCCGAAGATATTGCTATCAAAAATCGTCTCCGCTGAACCTTGTATATTTTCAGTCGCGATCCTTCGAATAAACTCAGGAATATTGATCGATGTCGGACACGCCGTAATACATGGCGCATCTTCACAATAGAGACACCGATTTGCTTCAGCGACAGCGGCCTTCATATCATATGGCTTTTTGAAGTCTTCAAAGACTGTTTCTGCACGATCTTCTGTAATTTGTTTCTGCATTCTGGTGGCTTAGCATTTATTATATAAAAATACAATATACCTTCTGTGAGCTGTTCATCAACAACTTGGAGAATCTTGAAATTCAAGCGCTATGAACTGAATTGGATTCTCTCGCGCGTGTTCTTCAAGTTCTTGAATCGTGAACCGATGCTCAGATAATTCAACAGAAACAGCCCCAGCAAAGAAACCATCTAACAAATGGGTATTCCACCAAGTGAAAAACACACCGACACATATGACTGTCCATATCGAACGGCTCTTAAAGAGCGATGCTAGAAAAATCGGTGTCACCCGTAAGGATATAACTCGTCAACTTTAATACTCCTAGCCTTCAAATACCTGATCGGTGATCGTTAGGCATTTATCAATGATGGCATATGCATCTCTGAGCTGTTCTTCTGTAATGCAAAGCGGCGGGTTACACATAATGTGTGACCAACGACAAAATGTAAATAAGCCGTTTTCTAACAACGCTGACTTCAGATCTGCCATGGCTTTTGGTGTTGTATTATAATCAGCGATCAAATCTCCCTGACTATTCTTTTGAATATCAAGCATACCAAACAGACCTTTGCAGCGACCCGCTTTCACAGACGGGTGCTTTTCAATCAAAAGATCCATTTCTTCACTCATCACAGACTCAAGCGATGCTGCATTCTCGACGAGCTTTTCTTCAAGCATCACTTGAATGTTGGCTTCACAAGCAGCCAAACCCATTGGGTGAGAATTATATGTCAAACCACCCATAAAGACATTGTCTTGAAAGAATGCCGCAATCTTATCGCGCATGCCAACGGCACCAAGCGGTAAATAAGATGATGTCAGCCCTTTCGCCATACAGACCATGTCCGGTACAATGCCATAATGCTCAAAGGCGAACAGCTTACCACTGCGACCAAAGCCTGCCATGACTTCATCACATACAAGTAGAATACCATATTTATCAAGAAGTGCGCGCACCCCCTCAAAATAGCCTTTTGGTGGTGGCAATACGCCGTTTGTTCCTGTGATGGTCTCGACAAAGAGCGCAGCAATCGAATCTGGCCCCTCATACATAATGACTTCTTCAAGGTAGATGAGATAATTCTTTACAATTTCTTCATCTGTTTGTCCGAAACTATAGTTATACGGCCATGGGTCCATGATTTTCACAAAGCCGATACCACCTGGTTCATTCGGTAATCGACGGGGATCCCCAGTCATCTGCATCGAGCCTGATGTTGCACCATGGTACGAACGATAGCGACTCAGAATTTTACGACGGCCAGTGAATTGCCGAGCCATCTTGATGGCATTCTCGTTCGACTCAGCACCTCCATTGGTAAAAAAGAATGTATTGATATCACCTGGACATATTTCCGCGAGTAATTTTGATGTTCGTGCACGAACCTTTGTCGCTGAAGCTGGCATCGCAAAACAGAGTTCATCCGCTTGATCTTTGATCGCTTGAATCACTTTTGGGTGTCCGTGACCTATATTCACACTCATCAACTGTGAATTGAAGTCAATAATCTTTTGGCCATCAGGCGTGTAGAAATAGATACCTTCAGCACGCTCGATTGGAATCGGCTTTACGGCACCCGTTGCAGCCCAGGTGTACATTGTGTGCTTTTTACAACCATCGATCATCTCTTGTGAATTCATCAGACCTCCTCGATTCTTCTTTATAGCCACTTTCAAATAGAAAATAAATTCTTGCCCACAAAAAATGCGCCTTAAAAGGCGCATCTAAAAAGATTGATTCGAACCTTACTCACACTTATATAGATATTTCCCGGTAAAAGTCGGAGAAGATACACTGTCTGTATGATAATTGTCCTTGCAAGAAATTGAACCATTGGTCTGAGAAATGCCACATAACTGAGTTCTGACAGAACTTGAAACGCCATAATACTTCCCTTTAAATATCTCTTCTGATGGTGGCATATATTTATCTTCATCTAAAGCATCTAACTTATAGTCCCAGCAATCTAATTCACCACTTTCAAGTTGACCACATACCCCCCAGTCTGTTGGAAATAAGTTCACAAATTGCTTACCTTTGTGCGCTTTAAGTGGCCCGTCACTGCTATAAAAAATTGACTTTGGTCCACCGACTGGCCCGCCCAAAAATGCGACAAGACCTGCTGCCTCATGTGATTCTGTTAATCCCAGAACAGCATTAGCGCCTTCAATTAATGTCCTAAATTTTGTTTTTGGCTTAAAAGATTCTGCCTCAAAAGTGTCGAAACCAAGTTCCACAGAACCATCTTCATAAAGCACGACCTGATCTGTAATCCATGATTGATTTGATAACATCACCTGCTTGATATTCCCTTGCGTGACATTGAGTTCAAACTCATCCAGGTTTTCAGCTAATGCCGGTTCTTCCTCATCTGATAAGCGCCAGCAACGAACATGACCATCGACTGTGACACCACATATTTCAGTTGTTAACGCATACCGTTCAACAAGATTATCATATGCTGTGACCTGCGCTATTTGTTTAAAGGTATCAGGTAAGCGGACCTGGATACTCGGTTGATCTCTAAACCCCCAACAAATGACCTCGCCATCTTCCTTGAGACCACATGAGTAAAGACCTTGTCCTTGATCATGCCGGATAAATTCACTCAAAGCATAACTTTGAACAAGGTCAATATATCCGCTGTCTTTGGGGGCATATTCGACAATATGGTTCGCTTGCCCAAAACATTCGATCCGTTTATCGGTCGTTATTCCACAGCCATGTGTCATTTGCATGTCGATCGATTCGAACTCGACATCTGTTGGCACACTATCAAAATCGAAATCCGGGTTTCCGCCCCAACAATGTAGATGCTTATCCCAATCAAGTCCGCAGGTGGCATCGTGCCCACCATCAATATGACTTAGAATAAGCTGGCGCGCGACTTCTTCTTCAGCACAAACGACCTCTTCACCTTTATCGACCAAGATATATGCACCCGAGCCAATCTCTTGAGACTCAGTATAAGAATCTATTTGAACATGGCTGATCGTTGTTTCATGTTCTGTGCCTGGCTGACACCCAAAAGAAAAAATTATGATTAGTATTATATTGATTGCAAATTTCATTTCACGCTCCTTGCGTAGGATGTGCGAGAAAATCTTATTATCGATCCTCTCATACCCAATGGTTATTTGAAAATCGACATGTGCGTGGATGTAAGATACATGATTTATAGGCTTCTGCAATAGCCTATGCCACCAACAACTGCTATTTTAGCACCGCACACAGATTTGGCTCAATCAATAGGAGATTATATGAAAAAAAGTACTTATTTACCATTACTGCTCATCTTTACATGTTCACTGGCCAGTTTAAGCCTTGGCTGCCCGACTGACGATTCAAACTCAGATGATTCAGATGATTCGGCGGACGAAGAAAGTGATACATCAGATAATCAGGAAGAAACAGATTCCAACACAAACAATGAAAATGAGCAAGAGCAACAAGCTTCCGGCAGCACCATTTTTAGAAATGTGCTTTCAAGCATGACAGAATATCGTTGTTCACGTGTCGGTATGTGTGAGGGAGATGCCTATAATTTTGAGTCAGAAGCTGAATGCCGCGCAGCAGCTGAAGATGAGCTTGCCTTTGTGTTTACATATACGACAGACGAAGGCTTGGATGCATGTTGGAACGAAGAAGTCGCAGCAGGTGCCGCATGTTCACAAGAAAGCCTCACTGAAGGATGTGCCGACCTTGACTCAGATCAAAATAATTGCTCACAACATAATGAAGCACTCGAAGCTTATGTCGATTGTGCGATAGCGGAATCAGAAGTACGTGATACGACTGGTAATAGTGGTGTCGACCAAGTCATCAATCTGCTTTCCAATATACAATGTAGTCGAGGTGCACAGTGCCCTACTGAAGCTGAAATCGATGCGCCATACGATACCTGTCGTATTCTCGTCTATAATATTCTCGTTGATGCATATATTCAAGAGCCATTAGCATCTATTAATCAACTCGCTGAATGTCCTGAAAATGGAGAAACATATGCACTTTGCCTACAAGAACAGTCTCCTAATGTTCCATGTGGTACAGAAGATTGGCAAGATGGCTTATGTGAAGCTGAAAACCAAGCCTGGGGAACGTGTGCCTCTTAAACGGGTTACGCTGAAACTTCTTTTGGGAGCCCATCGTGGCTCCCAATTTTTTGTTTAAGCCAATCCAGATCAGGCACGCCTTGCTTCTTTAATATGAGATCAGCCTCTGGATTTATACTTCTCCCCCAACGCATATTTATCAATTCATTTGAAATGAGATAGCCCACGGTTATTCGAAAATCGACGTATATATAAAATTGAGTTTCATTCATTTTTCAACTTTTATCTGCAAGACATGCACACATTCAAATGTTCACGGTTCCAATAACTGTACACACATGAAGGGTTGCTGCCATAAAAGGAGATAACGCATGAAAAAGAAAAAATTATTAAATATATCAATAACTTGTGTTTTGTTGGCATCGTTCAGCTTCTTAGGATGCTCAACAGATAATTCAGAACAAGATGAATCGACCGAAGATGGTGGTACGTCAGAAGATGAAGAAACAGATCGTGAAAACGAAATTGAAGATAAAGATGACCAAAACGAAGAAGACCGAAACGAAGAAGACAACAATGACCGTATCGATGACACCATATCAGGAAGTACAGTATTTCGAGAAGCCATATCAAATATGACTGACTATCGATGTACCCGTGTCGGTTTATGTGAAGGCAATGCTTATAATTATGAGTCAGAGGAGACCTGTCGAATATCAGAAGCAGCCTCAAATGAGTTCTTCCTGTCTCAAGTCACAGACGAAGGTCTAGATACGTGTTGGAACCAAGCGATGATTAACGCCATCGCTTGTCTAAATACATCCCTCGAAGAAGAGTGCGCAGATCTTGATTCAGTCGATTCTCCCTGTGCGATACATGACGAAACACTCGAAATATATATTGATTGTGCAATCGCAGAATCTGATGTTCGGCAAACAACTGGCAATCCTGATATTGACCACGTCTTATCAATATTGGCTCGTATCGAGTGTGGCCGTAACCAACAATGTCCTGAAGACGACCTTATCGGTTTACCAACTGAATCATGTGAGAATATTCTGTATAACAATCTCGTTGAAAACCATGCGGCAGCACCATCTCAATTCATAGAGTTACTCGCCGAATGCCCTGAATATGGTGATACATATGCACGTTGCACAGAAGCAAATTCATCAGGCGTCAAATGTGGAACGGAAGAGTGGCAAGAAGGTTTGTGTGAAGCAGAAAGCCTCGCCTGGGAAAACTGTAGTTAAAATATTTACAAAACCTGGCATTAAGGAAGTGATCCCTCATCGATAAATGAGGGTTTCTCATTTAGTTCTTAGGAACTGAAAACCACAGCGTGATATACCCGCGTTGACGTTCATCATGAAAGTCAGCCGATGCACTAATTTCCCAACTTGGCATTTCGCATTGAGCAAGTGTCTCAATCTTCTCTACAAGCTTCTGTGCATTTTTCTATTTAAAGTCTTTCTGAAAATCAGTATTCACTTCACCATTTGAAATTGTTTTGCCATTGACTTGAATTTTTCGTTCAGCGTATCGTGAATACTCTTCTGTCAAAAATGAGTCGAAGCGAACATTAAAGCCATTCTTTAATCCACGTTTTGCGGCACGTAAAGCCAATTGCGACTAAATCGGTAAGGCTGTATATTAATGCGCTCACGATGCGAGCGCATCTCATACTTATGGGTCCTTAACGGTTGATTAGTACTTCACCTACTGGTTTCTCAAATGCACTAGATTCAAAGACACGAATCCTTCGGCTGTAAGCAATATTTCCTTTGATGCGTAAGCTTCCAGTGTCATCTACTTTAAAGAGTCTAGGTGTTATTGCGTCAAAAACTTCTCTACGTTGATATGGATGTGAAAATTTTTCACCCGTGTAGATTGCCAAGACAGTTCCAGGAGGCGCCTGAACAACTAATTCATGTTCACTCATCCTTTTGAGGCTTTTAGGGTCTTGCTCTACCTGATGATTCTCTGGAGAATCAATGACTGTACCATCTTTCTCAATAATTCTTCGTTCCCTTTTATAATCTATTTGAACTCCCCCCTTATCAAATAGTCGCTCTGTTTGCGACATGAAGGATACAAAATTCTCGATAGGAAAATATTTTCGGATTGCATCCAATTCGTCTTGATAATGGCAGGTCATTGTCGCACTCTCAAAGGCAGCCTGAAGAGAGCCAAACTCAAGAGCTGTTGTTGATTGTTGCAGTTCAATTATTTTATTGACGACGGCTTCAAGTCCTGTGCCGTAAAAATCGGCGACTGGTACAGATTGAACTCTCTCAGATTTTACTTCAGGGCTTTGCTGTACGTCAAAATGTAGTAGCCCCCTTTTGAACCCGACACATTCAAAAGGAAGAACAAATGGA
>JAHDGS010000046.1 GCA_020627505.1 Myxococcota bacterium | reverse complement strand
GGGTTTTTTGTGGGGGACTTTACCCAAATATTTAGCTGAGGAGTAGAAGCTTATGAGAACGGGAATTGTGTTTACAGTATTTTTGATTACCGGATGTGCGGAACCCACCTTAAAAAGTGCATGCGAAAATTATCTTTCAGCAAACAACACTTGTGTCGCCTCATTTTCGGCAGTTTCTGGTCTTAGTACTTCAGGAGATTGTATTGATTTGGAAGAAAATCACACTTACTCAGGTCCTTGTGAAGATATAGCAATCAGCTATCTAGAGTGTATATCTGACGATGGCAAATGTTCAAATGAAGACTGCAATGATTCGGATATCGTGGAGTGCTCACTGGAATAGAATATATAGAACGTAAAAATGTTTGAGGACACCACGGTCGGAACAGGTACTCATTAGAACAATTTGAAAATTGGGGTTAGGTACGTACGGCAAGTTTTATGCCAGCCTGACATCAAACTTAGACGTGAAGGCATATTACGTTGAGGGGATGCTGCAGATTTTAAAACATCCCGAAGACAGTTGGTAGGATCCTGATTTGAAAATGGTTACATCGACATTGCGCCGAGAAGAAAGCAGGGGCCTTGTGGGAGAGACGTATTGATTTTATATTTGGTGTAAAGTGAACAAACTTCAACAAACCGGGAACATATGAGCCCTTCACCGAAAGGTAGTTAGAGAATTTTGAGAAGACGATATTAGGGTATGATATTGAAAGTGATATGTATATATGATATCATGTAGTATGAAGCAGGTTGCACTCCGTTTAGAAGAAATACTCATAAAAGAATGTGAGAAAATCGCACGTGGGCTAGACGTGTCCCGGAATAGGTATATGGCTGACGCGATCGAATTTTATAACCAACACCACAGAGAGCAACAGATAAAAGCGGAAGTAGCAGCTGAATCTGCAGAAGTAGCTGAGGCCTCAATGGCAATCTTATCTGAGTTTGAAGATATGGAGTTATATTGAGTACAAATATAAAGCAGTATGATATTTGGATTGCGAATCTCGATAAACGAATGGGGACAGAGCCAGGAAAACAGAGGCCTGTTGTCGTGGTTCAAAGTAACTTGCTAAATGATGTTCGACACCCTTCGACATTGATTTGTCCATTAACCACACATTTAAGTCAGAATCCATCTATATTGCGAGTGCGAATATTAGGAGAAGCGCAAACGGGTCTTGTAGAAGACTCAGAGGCTGTTGTTGATCAGGTACGTGCAATTGATAATCGAAGATTGATCAAACGACTCGGAAAGCTTCAAGAAAAAGAACAGCATAAACTTTGTGAGAATTTGCAGTTATTAGTTGGGAGATAGAATGAAGTCTAGCTTTGAAACGGTGTCCAAATTCAGGGTGAATTTTATAAAAAAATGTTTGAGTCAGTTATGTCTGATTGGGTTGGGTCTATCTGCTTGCGCAGAACCTGAAGAGGTTGAAAATACGAGTGCTCAAGAAGAAATGGAAGTGAGGGATTTCTGTGCAATATCAGAAATGCATACAGAAAGTCAAACATATCAAGCAGTGTGTAACCAAGACGGTTCGACATCATTTTGTGACTGGATCATCTTATGTGATAATGGTCAAATTATTTTGTTCAATGAAAGAGCAAGTGAGGAAAAAGCACGTGGGACCTATACGCTCGCCCAAGATAAGCTTCGTTATACCGATGAAACACTGATATCACGCAGTCTTGAATATGATTGTAAACTGAATGAAATTCTTGACCCAGCAGTGTTAGTAGGTGGGAAGTATGTGCCTGTGGACGCCTCGAGTATGGCGGCACGCTGCGACTGATAATCGGGCACAGATATGAATATCGCACTTAAGAAACTCTTGACATAGACAAGCTTAGTAAAGCTGTTTAAGTCTAAGTATGACAAACACGCGTCCTTCTCTTTTAAACAGCCTTTACATAATATGCATATTGTTTTCTTATCGAAGCTTGGCAGCCCCTGCGAAGCCAGAAGTCCCTGATGCATGGACGTGCCCAGAAGACTGGTATGGAGATGAGGGGTGTGATTGTGGATGTGGTGTGATTGATATTGATTGCCCGGATGCGCTTGCAAGTTCTTGTGAGTATTATGGCCGCTGCAATATATATGGAACGGCAGTTGACCTAGAAAATAATGCCATATGTATTGAAGATATCTGTGGGAACGCACAAGTCGTTGATGAGTCATGTGATGACGGTAATTTAATAGATGGTGATGGTTGCGGCTCAAACTGCCAAGTTGAGCGCGGTTATTATTGTGGTTTACATCCTGAAGGGATCCAACCTGTGTCGGTGTGTGAAGAGACACCTGAAAACACTCGATGCCCAACACGACTTTTAGAGGACGACTTATGTCATTGTGGTTGTGATGTTATCGATCCGGTATGCCCTAGTTCGACACTCGAAGAATGCGAAATCATCGGTGGTTGTTATATTGAACAAGGAGAAGTGATAGACCCTGCCTCTCCCCAAAATTGTGTCGAGAACACATGTGGTGACGGGTGGCTTGCTCAAGCAGAGGTATGCGATGACGGGAATCTGAACAATGGAGATGGATGCTCTTCAGTATGTCAAGTTGAATTAGGATTTGAGTGTGAGCAAAGATGGGTTTCTGGCCAAGAGAGGAGCATCTGTGCTGAGAAAGATGATGGTTGCTCGAATCGTATTCAAGATGGACTTGAACGCGATATCGATTGCGGGGGCCCAGTTTGTGAGCCGTGCGAAACCGAGGAAAATATTGATGAGCGTGAGATACAGCCTCCTCGAGATGATGATGAAGCACCACAGAGGGAAGATGATGAGGTCGTTGAAGAGCCAGTCGAAGAGGATGGAGCTGAACGAGATAACCAATCTGTCGAAGAAAGCTGCCAGGAACAGAAAGAACTGAGTTTATGGTCTATCGGCGTTTTGATACTGATGCGCAGAAGAGTAAAATAGGCTCTAGAGATAGATATAAGCTATTGCGAAGTATATATTGGCATGAGATGAGGAGAGCTTGGTTTGCCGATCATTAATGATGCTCTGACAATCCAGAGGAGTCAACATGTCGGAAACCAATGAACAAAATATAAAAAAACAAGAATTGAAGAAGCCCGTCCTGTTCTCTGATTTTGGTCTACTCGAATCAATTCAGAACAGACTCAAAGAATTCGGTTACGAAAAACCGACACCAATTCAGGCGAAGTCAATACCAGTCGTTTTAGATGGTCAAGACGTACTTGGGTGTGCACAAACTGGGACTGGCAAAACAGCTGCATTCGCCCTGCCAACACTTCAACATATCATTCCGAAAGTTGCGAACGATAAAAAGAATGAACGCTACATACGAATCTTAGTTCTTGCGCCGACAAGAGAGTTAGCTGCACAGATTGGTGACAGTTTTAAGAAGTATGCAGGTTCAGGTGGGCCACGTATTCTCACGATATTTGGTGGCGTTGGGAAAAATCCGCAAATAGGCGCGCTAAAGAAAGGGGTACATATTCTTGTTGCCACACCGGGGCGTCTACTGGATTTGAGAAACGAAGGGCATATCGACTTGTCTGGTGTGGAGCACTATATTCTTGATGAAGCCGATCGCATGCTTGATATGGGCTTTATTCATGACGTCCGAAAAATTAGTCGAGCACTTCCGCAGAAGAGACAAACACTTCTCTTTTCGGCCACCATGCCAGATTCGGTGATATCTCTTGCCGAAAGCTTACTTCATAAACCCATGAAAATTGCTGTTGACCGTGTCTCATCAACGGCGAAACCGGTGACCCAGGCCGTTTATTTTGTCGAAAAGTTTCAAAAATATCATATGTTGAAAGACATACTAAGCGACACGACTATTAAGCGAATCTTAGTGTTTACGCGAACCAAACACGGCGCTAACAAAGTTGTCAAAAGACTGTTGAGAGATAAAATTAATGCAGCAGCGATACATGGTAACAAAAGTCAATCTGCACGAGTTCGAGCGCTGAAAGAATTTAAGTCTGGTGAAGTGCGTGTTGTGGTTGCGACAGATGTCGCTGCACGAGGGATTGATATCAAGTCATTATCACATGTATTGAATTATGACCTACCAAATGAGCCTGAAAGTTATGTCCATCGGATTGGCCGAACAGGGCGTGCTGGCGATAAGGGAACCTCCCTTTCGTTCTGCGCGGAAGACGAAAAGAAGCATCTTCGAGCGATAGAGAAATTAACCGGCAAGCAGCTTAAAGTATTATATACACCAAAACATATTCGCGAAATATTACCCCCGGAAAAGTTAGAGCCGACTCAAAAAAAACATGGTGGTCGGAGTCGTGCTTACAGACAGAATCGAAAAGGTGGATCGTCACCGAGTCCTAAGAAAGGCAGACAAAGAACCCGTAAAAAGACTGATGGTTAGAACGATATAAAGTTCACCAAACTGAACTTGTACTAGATTGCTTTCGGTTTGTCGATCGCTGTCAGGCTGACATGTAAATGATCGGCTGTCCCCTCATGGCGTAAAGTATTAAAACCCATCAGAGAGAAATAAGATTTCATCAACAGATTCCTGACAGGGCTCCGATTCTTGACGCGAATATCAATCGCATGGGAATAGCCGGACGATTGTCGATAGTGGAGTGAATGTTGTGGTTCTTTAAGGCCCATTCGCTTGTAGTCATCGACAACGCGGCTATTTGCTGTAATCACGAGCCGTGGGTCGATATGAATAAATGTTGCCGCGCCAAGTTTCAATATTGGATGTAGTTCAGCTCTTTGACCTGCGTCTCCACATAGGTGTTCGGTTTCAGTTTGAATGCTCATATAACCATGACCGACATAGAGGGCAACGAGTGAAAAAGCCAAGATAGCACGCCTTTTTAAGGCCTGATTGAGCGCAAGAAAATACTTTTGATTTGATGTTTTTGAAAGATTGATGGTCAAACACATATATATGAATATGCATAGGGTAGCGAGTCCTGCACCGGCTCCAATTGATATGAGTATACCATGTTCACTCTTGTGTAGACTTGTTGCAGACCGCATCAGTACAAAGAATGGGAGGCACAACCAGAACAAGACCTTTAATATTCTAATTGCCCACGACAGTACGAACCACATAGGGTATTATCACATGCAAGACATGAAAAGACAATCGGAGGCAAAGTGACGGTGAATCATGAAACACGATTGGGGGCTTGTCACTGTGGACAAGTCCAATTTGAAGTCGTCTTACTCGACGGATTTAACAATATTCGAAGATGTACATGCTCACTATGCAGACGCCGTGGTGCTGTTGCTGTGTCCACTGCTTTGGGAGGTGTGACAATCACTTCAGGGGCATCACTTCTGCAGTCATATCGATTTAATACCAAAGAAGCAGAGCATTTCTTCTGCGGTGTCTGTGGAATTTATACGCATCATCAACGGCGCTCGAACCCAGATCAGTATGGTGTTAATGTGGCGTGTTTAGAGGGGGTGAGCCCATTCGATTTTGATGAAGTCCCGGTGTTCGATGGTGTCAATCACCCACGGGACATGGGTCGAGGACGAAAAGGTCTTCGAGTTGGGACCCTTCGATATGAACCGTATAAAGAGGAATAGATGGATCAAGCAGAATACTTAGCACAGAAACAATTGGATGCTTATAATGCGAAAGATATTGAGGCTTTTTTGTCATGTTATCATGATGATGTGCAGGTCTATGATTTTCCGAATGATAGCGTGTTTTCTGGGAAAAATGATGTTCGACAGCGTTACGCGACTTTATTTGAAACCTATCCAGAGATGGAAGCCAGGCTTGTGAATCGTATGGTGTGTGGAGATGTCGCAATCGATCACGAGGAGGTTCGACGCGAAAGACATGATATGCCTTTTTTTGCCATTGCAATTTATACGATTCGCGATGATAAAATCGCCGAAGTGCGGTTTATCAAATAAGTCATCCTAATGATCAACCCCATATTCGTTTAGAAGCATACTAAACCCAGGTTCATCGATGCTTGCTTTTATATTTTTATCAATTTGCTCTTTGATGTTTTTTGGGAAATTGGTGCGAAAGTTAAACTGGTAAAACCGTTTCGCGAACCGAAGGTCTGTCATTTGAATGGCTCGTGTTTCTTCTTCGTTTTGTAATAACTGCTTGAGCTCTGCTTCAGGGTGAGCAATCGCGTGCAGTTCTTTTTTGTCTAACATTTGTATGCACGTCTCGATAGTCTTGCAGTCAATGACCTTCGAATAGAAATGATTTTTCAGCCATCGATATGTATTGGTTTCACCGACGACCCCAATTTTATTCTTTCGAAGACTTTCGAGTGAATCGGGAGAAAAGGCAATCTTGTTGACAGTGAGTGATGAGGCGATACTCGCTGTGAAACCTGAAATCACAATGATTGCCGCAAACATCCAGATCAGACCAATGATACGACCAGCAAGTGTTTTTGGTGATTTATCACCGTATCCAACAGTGGTCATCGTCACAGCAGACCACCAAATGCCATCCCAAACACCTTTTAGTCCTGGGCGGAATTCTCCGCTATTATCTTTCTTTTCAAAAAACCAAACAATGACACCAAAAATAAGTAAGACAAAGAAGAGCGCCGCAATTGCACTGATAAACTCAAGTGATAGAAAAGAAGACACGAGTCCCAGTACACGCTGCACTGCAGATGTTTCGGCTATTGCGATCACAGACTCTGAGACAAAGTACGTCGGGCTAACACCTGCATGTCTAAATTCTTCTTGCGGCACTGATATTGGATTCAGCATGACATCGATTTGAGATTGCTTTAAGCTGATAAGTGCGTTTTGCTTCTGGATTCGAATATATTCTATATCATTTGATGTGCTTTGAATCGCATGCTCTAAAACCCATGTTGAAAGCCCCGTTGGCTTTTCTGGTGTATCGATAACAAATGGAGATTGTGCAAAGTAACCAACTCGAATGGTCTCAGCGTAGAGTGGTGTGTGAATGATAAATAGGACGACACTTGCCAGCATGATATAGAGGTTTCGTTTCATTGTCTGAGCTTACGAGAGCCTTCAAATAAAGACGAGACCATTCGAATTGTGTTTCAACTTGTTTCGGATAATTTTATTGGCAGCGTTCAAAAAAATATCTACATGTTCGGTGCCCGGAGAAGTAGCCATTCCAACAGGCAACATCACCATTGGTTGATTGATCGCCTTCTCCCCAGCTATCTTCAAAAAAAGGTCGAGGTTGAGGCGCTTCCCCTATCTGCTCTCGTTCCAAATTTTCTTCTTGTGTACTGTCGGAATCTTCTGTTGTATGTTCTTGTGTCGGCTGTTGCTCAGATGAACCATCAGTCTCTTTAGAATCAATATTTCCGTTGTCGGCTCCTGAAAGCTGCTCTGGTTTTTCCCTAGCAACGGGTTGAAGCGTCTCGCTTGAACATCCTAAGAAATTAAAGAACAAGAGATAGGCGATAACACGACGCATATTAACCACATCATTGATACTCATTTTTCTCCCAGTCCCCTTATTATTTTCGTAGATAAAGATATTTTGGCGTATATTAAGAGCACACATTTGATTTTTATGCGAATCAATATGTAACAAGAACTTGCATCGGAACGTTTCATAGCAGGAGGATAGAATGAAGCGACTCGGCTACTCAATATTGTTCATTTTCTTAACTGGCTGCTCAACGGCATCTGTTTTTGATGAGACAGAACTTCAATCGGGGTGTGGTGATGACGACCCTCGGGTGGGATTATCGGCAGAACTTTCAGAAGATCACCACGATGTGTCTGGTACCGTGCATATCGTCGATAACTGTACGCTTGAGGTTCGTAATTTTACATACGATGGCGGCGGCGTACATGTGCGTATGACAGCGAGTGCTGATGGGGATTATGACAACGGAATCCATATTTCAGAGAACCTTAAAGGCACGGCCTTTGATAATGAGACATTGACACTACCATTGCCCGCAGGTGTGACACTTGATGATGTTGAATATCTAAGTGTGTGGTGCATCCCGTTTGACGAAGATTTTGGTAGTGCTCAATTCGATTATTAGAGGTGGTCACATAAATACCGAAGGATTCAAAGGGCTTTATCAATCGAATAAGTCGGCGTAGTTGCTTTTATCATTAGAGCCAATATTGAAACGAATGAGCTGGCCGTTTTCGTCAAGCACAACGACAATCTTCGAGCGCATCATAAAGCCTTCATAGCCAAGTAAATGGCCCATTTCAGTCATATCAGCAAAAAAGACAGGGACATTTTGTGCGTCATAGCGATCGACAAGATTATCGCAATCACCTTGGTGTGCATTGATGAGGCCAACTGCAAAGTTCATATTATCGGCGTGTTGGTTGTAGAAATCTAGTCCTTCGAAAGTGGTGCGGTAGCACCCGGCACATCGAACTGAGGCGAACACCACAACTGTCGGCTTATCTCCACTACATTGCCAGTCAAATCCGAAATCTCTGTTGAGATTGATCGGGCCGTGGCCATTACAGCTTTGTTTCTCAAGGAATGGGAAATAATCATCTTCGACCATTTGAGGACCTTGCGGCCAACGGCGGTTTGTATTGGCATTATCGTCACGCTCTTGGCATGTGGCTGGGGTGGGGCGAGTTCGATATCTTCGCCATCTTCTGTCCAATCTCCCTCAGGCTGTGATGGATCTCGAACATCATCGTCTGATTCGTCAATCTGTTGTCCTGGCTGCCGGACTGGTGCCCCTGGATCTTGTCGACTTCCATTTTGATTTCCGGTATTTACCCCAGTTGAGGGTGTCTTATAATTTGAATAAGATGGGTATTGAGAGCCAGTTGATCCTGGTTCCATACATCCAGAGATGATAATAATGATGGCACAGTTAAATAAATACAGTAATAAATTGGGCAGTCGATTTGGGGTTGTTAACATAAATATTACGTCCGACATGCTTCGCAGTGGTCCATCAGTTAAGTGGCGGATAAGACTGAGACTGATGAGATGAAAGACCTTAAACCCGTTGATGTGCTCAAAAATCTCAAGTAACACCTCAAATATAAGGAGAAATTATGTCAAAAACAGTGATTTCGACAAACAAAGCACCTGCAGCCATCGGCCCTTATAGCCAAGCCATACGTGTACGCGCATCTGAGATGATGTTTTTGAGCGGACAAATTCCGGTCGATCCAGCGACGGGTCAACTTGTAGAGGGGGATGTGGTCGACCAAGCACACCAGGTTTTTAGGAATATCAACGCCGTTTTGGATGAAGCCGGCACAACAACAGATGCCATCGTTCGAACAACAGTCTTTGTCAAAAGTATGGATGATTTTGCACGGGTCAATGAAGTGTATGCCACGTATTTCAAAGAGCCTTACCCAGCACGTGCATGTGTTGAAGTCGCCCGTTTGCCAAAAGATGTTCTTGTTGAGATTGATGCGATCGTTGCTTTTGAAGCCTAAGGAGAACAAATGTTAACGTTCCAAGATATCATATTGACGCTCCACAATTATTGGTCGTCACATGGATGTTTAATCGGTCAGCCTGTCGATGTTGAGGTTGGTGCAGGTACACTCAACAAAAATACATTTTTGAAAGTCCTCGATGATAAGCCGTGGCACACGGCATATGTTGAGCAGTGTCGACGGCCCACAGATGGTCGATATGGCGAAAATCCGAACCGCTTACAACACTATTATCAGTATCAAGTGATTTTGAAACCTGCGCCATCGAGTGTTCAGGACCTTTATTTGGGGTCTCTTAAAGCGATTGGACTCGACCCAGTCGAATTTGATGTTCGCTTTGTTGAAGATGATTGGGAGCATCCGGCACTTGGTGCAGCAGGACTTGGATGGGAAGTATGGGCGCGAGGGATGGAAGTTACGCAGTTTACATATTTTCAACAATGTGGCGGGATTGATTTACCTAAAGTGAGTGCAGAATTGACGTATGGTCTGGAACGTCTCGCGATGTATTTGCAGGGCGTCGACAACGTTTATGATTTGGTGTGGGCTGTTTACGCGGATGGTCAAAAAGTGACATATGGAGATGTCCATAAGCAAGACGAATATGAGTGGTCTCATCACAACTTTAATCAGGTTGATATATCGATGCTCACGCGTCATTTCGATGATTATCGAAAACAAGCAGCGTCGCTGTTGGAAGCAGGCTTTGTACTGCCTGCTTATGACTATGTTTTAAAATGTTCGCATACATTTAACTTACTCGATGCGCGTGGCGCCGTTTCTGTGACGGAGCGCGCCGGTTTCATTAATCGTATTCGAAAGTTGGCTCGCGATTGTGCGACGACATATGTTGAAAAAAGTCAAGAACACCAAGGAGAACAGTCTCATGCGTAATTGGTTTATGGTTTTCGTGTGTTGTTATGTGCCGTCTATTTATGGGTATTCTGATGGAGTTGATTTAGAAAGTATCGGTATAGAATCAACAGCAGGGACTGCGGGAAATTGTCTGGCCTGCCATGGTGAGTCGCCAACATTGGCAATCAATGTCATGATTGAAGACAGTGATACGATTAATTGCTTTGTTGAAGATACCAGCTCTTCAGATGAAACTAAGAAATATGTCAATCGAAACCTGGTGCAACTTCAACATGAATCAACCTATACGATTCATGTTGAGATTAATGGTGTGATAAGTGAAGAGATTTGTCCGACACATGATTGCTGTGGACCATCTACATTATGTGAGCTGGGTGGGCAGCAACGACAAGAAGATTTACTAGCACCACAGCAAACAGATCAATGTTTCGAATTGACGGGTGATTGTGACGATCAACCGACAGCAACAGGCTATAAAAAATGCTGTAAGCCTGGCTATGCCTGTTGTCAGGAAACAACAATGGGGCTTGCTGTTCGCAGCGAAGGTAGTGGGGATTTGGCTCCCGGTGAAGCGCTTATTTATGGTCGAGAACGTCTAAACGACAATACGAAGTGGTTGAAGTCAGGTACCGTGACCGATAATACATGGACGTTTGAGTTGCAGACACCAGATGCTTTTAATGCTGCGGACGAGGGCTTACCGCAATTGACCTTGGAGGCGGTGAGTGGGAACGGTAATCGGCAATTGCCTGAAACCTCTACACCTACCTATTACGCAGATCCGCTTGATCAAACAGGAAAGACGACGGTGTATTTTGCGTTAGGAGATGAGTTGCCAGAGATGTGCGAACTATGTGACGACGGTACTGAGCCCGATCTTGAAACAGGCTTGTGTGAGACATCTGGTTGTCACCAGACACCATCAATTCACTTTCTTGGGATGTTGTTATTGGGTGGCTTGTTTGTTCGACGGAGGAGCGTTTAATGACATCTAAATTATTGATTGAATTCGGTTTCGAAGAACTCCCTGCTTCGTATGTGACAGTTGCCGAGGCATATTTTGCAGAGGTGTTCAAAGACCTGTTTAGCAAAGAACGTCTTGGAGAAGCTGATATAAAAGTTTACGGTACGCCAAGAAGAATCGCTTGTATTGCCAACGGCTTTTTAGCGAAACAGTCAGATCGTTCATTTGAGGTGACAGGACCCAAAGTCGACGTTGCATATAATGATGTAGGTGAATTAACGAAAGCTGCGCTTGGATTTTTAAAAGGACGAGGTGCACGCCCAGAAGACGCCTACAAAAAGAGCACCAAGAAAGGCGAGGTGCTCGCTGCAGAAGTGACCGAAGTTGGACAAACCGCTGAGCAGATCTTGAAAAAACATTTGCCGAGCATTGCGAGCAAGTGTCCGTGGCCCAAAACAATGCGTTGGGATGAGAGTGGTTTCCGAGCTGCCAGACCATTGCGTTGGCTTTGCGTGCTGCTTGATGATCAACCGGTCGATATCACAATCGGCGCTGTGACATCGAGTGGGGTGACATATGGACATCGCTTTCACAACAATAGACCAATCGAAGTGACGACTGAAAGCTATGTTGAAGACTTGAAAACAAACCGTGTCGCAGTCGAAGCACAGACGCGCATGTCGATGATACAATCACAGGCGGCTTCAAGGTGTCCGGACGATCATCGCCTACAAGATGACATCGCCCTGCTCGAAGAGGTTGCAAATCTGATTGAATGGCCTCATCTTGTCGTCGGCCAATTCGACGAAAAGTATTTGAAGTTGCCTGAGCGACTATTGTTGTGTGAAATGAATCAACACCAGAGATACTTTGGCATCTATGATTCGTCAGGTGCGCTTGCACCATATTTTGCTGCGGTGTCAGGCTCTGTTGTATCTGATGACGCCGCTTTAGCTGAAGGCTTTGGACATGTCGCGATCGCACGGTTCGAAGACGCGCGTTTTTATTTTGAGTCAGATCAAAAGGCCGGCGTTGCTCAGTTGAAAAAGAAGTCGAATCAAATGATTTTTCACCGTGATCTTGGAACCATCGACGACAAACTAAATCGATTGGTTGGTTTCATAAAACGATATGGCATAGATTACCTCGGAGACGAGATGTTAGCGACACAATTGGTCGAAACGATACCGTGGTTGAAGTTTGATTTGTCGTCAGGTGTTGTGGGCGAGTTTCCTGAGCTACAAGGATATATTGGGCGGCAATATATCACCATGGATGTATCAAACACACGTATCCCGATGCCGGCGTTAATTGAGTCTCATCATCTGCCTGCTGGCCGGGAAACACCTTTACCTGAAAGTCTTGCAGGTCGTTTTATCTCGCTGTTAGATAAGATGGATTCTTTTTGTGGATTCGCTTCAATTGGTAAATTACCGAAGGGCAGTTCAGATCCATTTGGACTGAGAAGGTTGGCGACCAGTATCATTCGATTAGCCCGTCAACTGGGAGACGAGCTTCCCAAGAATGAGCCGGGGTTTGGCTACGTCAATCTGGAACTTTTAATCGGCCAAATATATGCCCAGTATGAGATTGACGATCGAAAGCTCGCCGAACAATGCCTTCGCTTTCTGCGTGAGCGTATTCCGAGTGTGCTTGGAGAATCAGGCACATTGACAGAGTTTATTCAGGCTGCACAAGACTCGAGCCATGAGAAAGGCGCTCGATTTAGTGTGGCAATCCAGGCTAAGAATGTACGCGCGTTAGAAGATGTTTATCAGGAAGACCCGACAACATTTGCGGAGGCAGCGGGCTTATTTAAACGAATCGGGAATATCATTCGTAAGTCCAATATGGAAGGGGCCTCGTTACAGGATGAAAGTTGTTTGTCGTCATTAAAAGAAGAAGCGGAGCTCCACCTCAATAAACAAGTTGAGGCTTTTCATCATGAGACAGATTTTTCGAATAGCAAAGAAACGATTTTTGCGGCGGTTCGCCTGCGTGATGCGATCAATGCTTTCTTCGATAGTGTGATGGTCATGGACGATAATGAAGCATTGCGATTAGCACGACTCACCTTATTAAATCGAATCTTAATGCCGCTTGAGAATTTTGCGGACTTTTCTAAGCTCCAAGATTTGGCAAAGCGTGTCGAGAAGTTGTAAAATCAAGGATGGATAAAGATCAGCTTCAGCGATTGCGTCTTCGACCAAACTCGGTATGTCCGCGCTGTGATGCGCATATGGAGCGAAAGACAACAATTGCTGAAAAGGCAGGATATCGCCATTGGGGAGATGTCGATCCGTTTTTGAAACTGGCAGGTTTAGATATCCATCATTTTATCTGCATTTCGTGTGGTAATGTATCGGCTTATCAAGTCAAATTCGAGTTTGAGGGTTTTGGTGGAACACGGGAGTCTAGACGCGCCCGTCGGCAACAAATGATGAAAAAGCCTTAGTGGTGGCTCATCGGATATTTGTCCGAGAGGCTTTATTTTCTGCAAACAGAAGCTAGATTTGCTTCCATTTAATTTGATAGAGTTGAATTGGGGGATATGTGATGTTGTTTAATGGGTCATCTAAATGGCTACAATTCTTTTTTGGACTCATTTTCGGGCTTCTGGCTTCTGGGTGTCAGATTGATCAAGGTACTGACCGTGCAGGGCTTGGTGAGCTTTGTACTGAAGATATTGATTGTATTAGTCAAAATTGTGTGGCTGCAATATGTGAACCGAATACTGGTTCTGAAAAACGTGAAATTGGCTCGAGCTGTGAAGATAATGATGAATGCCAGACTGGACTTTGTCGTACGGGGCGATGTGTCGCAACGACATCGCCGGAAACAGGTATGTCTGAGGTCGGCGCCCGTTGTACTGAAAATACAGACTGTATTTCTGGTCATTGTGAGCGACAAATGTGTCAACCAGATTGTCCTGGAGAAGACTTATGTCTTGGAGAGGCTGAAATCGGCATGTGTTGTGCGACGAACGAGCGTTGTCTTTCTGGGGCGTGTATTGATGTTGGTCGTGCGTGCGAAACATCTTTAGATTGTGATTTGGATGAACGATGTTTACCTGAGCAAAAAGTATGTGTGGGTGATGATATACAATTATGTGAATATCGGCCTCCTATAGGCGTATTTGAGCCTCAAATTGAATGTCAGTGGCCGGGCAGTCAAATACTAAGTGCCCATCCAGATAAGCCTTTTGTCGTAATGACACCGCTTGTCGGAAACATAACTGATGACAATGGTGATGGCGTGACCGATACAGAAGATGTGCCTGATATTATTTTTACGTCATATAATGTTGAGCGTCCGAATGGAGATGACCATGATAACTGGTATGAAGGTGTGATACGTATTGTTTCTGGTGCATGTAATACTTCGGGACATCACCCAACGATTCATACGATCGACTTTCATGATATCGATGCCTCTGCTGGTCTTGCGATCGGTGATCTGACTGGAGATGGTGTTATGGAGATCATAGCAGTCACAGATGGACGACGTGTTGGTGAATCGGTTGCCAGTTTGGCTATCTATCAGCGGCAAAACCCACAAGGGACAAGTTGGAGCACCTATGCGTATCGAGATGCTGCTTTGCGATGGCGAGAACATACACGTGGTGCGCCTGCACCTTCATTGTCTGATATTGATGGTGACGGCGTGCCCGAAATTATTGTTGGAAATATCGTGTTCGACCGGAATCTGAACATCGTATTTGATGGCTTGTCTGGATTAGATAGTGGCAATCTTGAACTCGGAGATGTTGGGGTTGGAAACAATGGCTTTCTGGGACCAAGTTCGGTCGCTGCCAATTTTGATGGTGTCGGTGATATGGAAATTTTTGCCGGCAATACATTATATGAATCGAATGGCGAGGTTCGATGGACTTACGCATATGGCGAAGATGTGACTGCTGCACCATGTCAGGGCGAACGTGTTTCAAGTCCGACGCCATGTGACGGATTTAACGGTTTTGCTGACTTTGATGTCGATGGACAGGTCGAGTTGGTGACTATTGCAAAAGGTTATGCCTCAATTCTAAGTTTGTCAGGCCAGCTCATTCAGGAGATCAAAATACCACAAGATGATTGCAATGAAAATGAGGGGGGCCCGCCCAACATCGGCGATTTTGATGGTGATGGTCGGCCAGAGATTGGAACTGCTGGTGCCGATTATTATGCCGTACTTGATTTGGACTGCGCTGTTGAGCCAGTGCCGACGACTTGTGATAGTTATGGGGTGCTATGGAAGATGAACAATCATGACTGTTCGAGTCGTGTGACGGCATCGAGTCTATTCGATTTTGAAGCAGATGGGCGCTCGGAGATTGTCTACGCAGATGAGAAGAACTTTTACATCCTCGATGGACCGACGGGAGTACAACTTTTTGTTGACGAGCAACATGCAAGTCATACGCGTTTAGAAATGCCAGTGGTTGTGGATGTTGATAATGATGGAAACGCAGAGGTTGTCGTTCCCGAAACCAATCTAAACAACATTCAGCCGGGTCTACGAACCTGGGGGGATGCGCTCGATAACTGGGTTGGTACCCGACGTATCTGGAATCAACATGCTTACCATGTCACGAATATTTCGGAGACAGGAGAAGTCGCCGGACCATCTTCAGACGCCAATTGGAGCAACCCTCGATTAAATAATTTTCGTCAAAATGTACAAGGTGTCGGGGCTTTTTGGGCGCCAGATTTGGTGATTGATGATGTGATTGTGACTTGCTTGCCAACAGAGGTTCAGCTTGAAGTTTTAGTCAAAAATGTCGGTTTGCAGCGAGTTGGCTCAGGGGTATCGATTTCTTTGAGGTCAGGTTCGACGATATTGGAGACAAAATCAACATCGACGACACTGGTGCCAAATGGAGTAACAGAGAATATCATTTTTCGACAGCCACTTGGCGCACGTGCTTATGAGCTCGAAGTTGATATCGAAAATGCGCATAACGAGTGTCATGATTATCAAGTCGATCCTGCTGTTGCCTACGGAGAGGATAATAATACATTTTTGATTGAGACGGCTTGTGCAGGCTTAGACGGCTAGTGCGAACGTGATAGAGTGCTTCATTTTCAGACATATGCGTATGCATTCGATCATTTAGTTTATCTCGGATAAACTAGCCATATGTTACGTAAAGCGTGGGGAGCCTATCAGACAGGTCACTGGCGATCGGCCCAGAATTTATTTTTTGCAAGTATGCTTACGCAGCCAAGGGCGATTGATGCGTGGCGAGGCCTGTTGATTTCTACATGTCGACTTGAACAATCTGAACTCGCCATCATCCTGATTCGCGTGATACGGCGTTTATTTGTCCTTCAGCCGAATGATGCAGAACGGTTGGTTAAGATGACAACAGCACTCGAAGCGAACCGTAATTTGGACGGGAATAAAGAGCTGAATGACCATGATATTGTTCGCCATGTACAACTGTGCCTGAAGCATGAAAAGGGCTTACCGGCCTTGTTTATGGTTGATGCTTTGATTGAGAAGTATCCATGTGTGCCATTTTATCGTGTGCTTCAAGCGCATGCACTTGATATTATGGGGCAGGTCTCAGCTGCGATTGTCAGTTTTGACGAGGCATTGGTGTTGGCAAAAGGGTGTGAAGATGGACGCGCACTCTTTCTCGAAATATCGTTGCAGCGGCTCGAGTTTTTACTCGACATTGGCGAATACGGTTATCTTAAAATAGGGCTCTCTGAAGCTCAAACGTGGCGTGATGAACTCGACCACGCTCAGCAAGAGCGACTTCACTCTGTCATTGCGGGGGTCAACTAATGGTATCAAGTGTTCGTAGAGGACGACGAGGTCTAGGTAGCACAGGTGGCGTTGATGATGGCGGCGATGTCGATGGCGGCGATGATGTTGGTGAAACCGCCGCAGTTGGTTTGGATGTCGGTCAACAATCTGCAGGCATCAAGGAGATTGGTGCATCAGCGGAGATGGGCTCAGGGACAGATGGACATCGTTCTCAGTTATTTGAGAAAGAGCATTTTTCTGTTTCTGAACACAATTACCAAGGCACCCTTCTAAGAGAAGAGGATGCTTACGAAAAATTATCTTCAGTATCGAAGAAATCAGATGGCACCTATCACGAAGCGGGGGGGGACGCCTTAACCGACGCGGCGAGTTCTATCGGTACATTTGTCGCGGGAGCTGTTTTCTTTAAAGAGACCGTTGTGTTACGTATCTTGGTTGCCGGGGTGAATGCGGCGCGTATAACACGAAAACGGATATTGTCAGAACAAGCCGCTTCAGACGACGTAGCTAAACGCAAACAACAAGAAGGTCAACGTGCAGGGCTGATGGAAGATGCAAGATACTTAGCATCGACCAATGCAGCAGTTGGGGCAGAGAGTGTGTTGCAGACCAATCAAACGACGCCAACTGGTGATGACATGATATTGCGTGATTGGATTGCGTCGTTTGAAGAAGAGCCTTTCGAGGGAGATACACCACCCAGTGAAGCCCTTGAGCAGGTGTTAATGCGATCTGCGGAGAATACCGATCGTCTTGAACAATCAGCAACAGCAGGCTTGCCTGTGCCAGCGGATATACAAGGTTTGTTTTTGCCAGAGCTTTACGCTGAAGCAACAGATAGCGACGACATGTCGATCGAAATGTCATCAGACGAAGAGGGGGAGGCAGAAGAAGAAGAGGAAGAGGAAGCGTAGACCTCCTTTAGAAAAGATCTTGATGCGCGAGGGCCCAATAGGGCCAACTTTCTGGAAGAGGCGCCTTCAATATCGGTTGATCGCATAGTTCTGATGGGAGAGACAAACATGCCGCATGTAGCATATGATGTGGGCTTTCGAGTCGGTTCAGTTCCATTGTTGAGACGACACCACGGCTAAATCGATCAAAGAAGTCTTCGCCGTGGCAATAGAGCTTATCTCCCAAAATCGGAAAGCCAATTTGAGATAAGTGAGCGCGTATTTGATGTTGTCGTCCTGTTTTAGGATGACATACCACGAGCGTTTGCTCACTTTGTTGATCATAATGAAGTGGCTCAACTTTGGTCAGTGCAGGTAGGCCATTCTGGTGATCGGTAATCATCTTAATATTGACCAGCCCATCTTCGCCCTGGAGACGGAGAGGGTGCGTAATTGTCTGGGCATGCTGGAGATGGCCGACGACAATGGCAAGGTAGGTTTTCTGAACACGGTTATCCATAAAAGCCTTTTTGATCGCCCGCTCGCGATCTTTATTATGGGCCAGAATCATAATACCTGTTGTTTCACGATCGAGTCTATGACATGGATGGGCACGATATCCTGATTGCTCAGCTTTCATTTTAGCCCAGTGTGTGACCGTACGATAATAGTAATGTCGAGCAGGGTGGGTGGCGAGGTGAGCCGGTTTATTAATCGCAACCACATATTCATCAGCGTAGATGACTGTCGGGGCAGGTTGTAGATCAGATGGGCGATCGGGAGGAAGCCTCCAAAACCTAATGATATCAGTCGGTTGAAGTCGAGTGGAGGGTTTTAAAGCTCTATCGACAAGGCTCAAATCTCCTCTTTTTATGGCTTCCGTAATACGGGCTCGGCTGGCGTAATCAACATGGCGCGTTAGGAACACATCAGCGCGCAAGCCTTCACACTCTGGCGGAACAACAATATCTGTGTAAACCGCTTCCGGGTGCCCAAATGCCGCCTGTTTTAGTGCCATACGAGTGGTTTGACAAATGTGCTCATAATGTTCAATACGTATGTGTAAACTCATTTTGGAGGGCTAGCGTCCATGAAGTTCATTCACCACCTTTCGATTGCGACTTGCTTGATGTTGATCACACAATCTGGTTGCCAATGTGCCAACCCTGCTTCGACCTCTGATGGAGGCTCAGCCGATGAAGAAACAAATATCGATGATGAAACCCAGCTTGTTGATGATGACGAGGGGCCTGAAATTATTCCGGGGAGAACACTGCGCACACCGGACGAAAATGATATCGATGGAGAGAATGACTTTCGTGATAGTGATTGTGATGGTCTGACAGATGCCCAAGAGTTTCAAAATGAATATGTGGGTGGTCTGAAGACCGACCCGGCGATTGCCGACAGCGATGGTGACGGTATTTCTGATGGTGTTGAAGTGGGTGTCACAGAAATTATCGAAGCGGCGTGTGAGAATCTGGCCCATGGCTACCTCTTTATTGATGCTGACCCGAGTACAACAACGTCACCAGTTGAAGCAGATAGTGATGGGGATTGTTTATATGATGGTGTCGAAGATAAAAACAGAAATGGGCGGGTTGATGAAGGAGAGACCGATCCGCGCGGTGTTGATAGTGATGGGGATGGATATCCTGATGGAGAAGGTTCAGAAGATAATCTGGGCGAAGATCTGAATTGTAATGGTGAGCAAGATGTCGGTGAATTGTCGCCTGTGTTGGCAGACAGTGATGGTGACGGAATCAACGATCGGATTGAAAATGCGCTTGTTGGAACTGATCCATTGAATCCGGACTCGGATTCAGATGGTATTCCTGATGGCAATGAAGATATCAATCAAAATGGTCGCGTTGAAAACGGCGAAACGAACCCTCTCATACCCGATACGGATACAGATGGTGATGGTATCCCAGACAGTCGCGAGATACAGTTTGGTGCACCATATGATTTGAATGACCCTGATAGTGATGATGATGGATTATGTGATGGTCCGAACTCGGTGCCAGGCGTCTGTGAAGGACTGGATGGAAAAGGTGAAGACCTCAATGGCGATGGAATTCAAACGCCAGGAGAAACCGACCCAGGTAATCCCGATTCGGATTGTGACGGTTTACTAGATGGTGAAGAGTTCGAACTTGGAACGGATCCGCGATTCTCAGACAGCGATAGCGATGGTATCCCAGATGGGGTCGAGCTTGGCCGAACAACTGGCGGTTGCGTGACGGCACAACGTGATGCAGATCCGACGACAAC
>JAHDGS010000045.1:16042-20224 GCA_020627505.1 Myxococcota bacterium | reverse complement strand
GTCGGTGACACGATTATAACAGTAGTAAGCAAGGAGCCTCTCATGCTAAAAACGATCATTAAACAAATCCTTACAGTTGTCGCCATGGGTTTACTCTTCTTGAGTACCGCTTGTTTGAACAGCCAGCCGACAGGTTATTACGCAGGTGTAGGTTATTACAATGGTACGGCTCAACCAGGTACACAATCTCCAACCAATGGAGAATCAACATCACCAGGCAACAACGAAGAGTCGAATGTTAATCTTCCTGTTCGCGGGGGCTCTGACGACGAAGATGAGTCGGATACAGATCAGCCAGAAGAAGAGAATGACGAATCCGACAATAGTGATGATCAAGCTGATGAGGCAGAAGACCCATCTGAAGAAGAAGAAACTGAAGATCCACAAGAGGAAGAAGAGTCAGATGAACAAAACGATGAAGAAGAAGCTGAAGATCCTCAAGAGGAAGAGGAATCCGGCAATGACAATCCTAATCCAGCAAGCTGTGAAGAGCGTGATTCACAATCATCAACACCTCGATCATGGCCGAATGGACCGCAGATGCAACAAGGTGATTACTTTCCAAATATTGTGGCACAAAGCTGCAACGGTAATGGAACATTAAATCTTGGTCGTGATTTTGGTTTTGACCAAGGATGTAGTGGAGACAAACCGACAGTCATCGTATTCACAAGTGCATCTTGTGGACCTTGTTATGCAGGCGCTTTTCAGGGCACAAGTTTCTATCGTGAAAACAAGGACAAATTTAACTTCGCCATCGGACTGCTGACAACATCGCAAAGTCGTTGTGACTCGCTCAATAGCCGATACAGTGCAAGTGATATTCCACTATTCATGGCAGATAGAATGCAGTTTTTGAATGCCATCGGTTATACGGGAATGAGTATCAGCGGAAAAATGGTCCTTAAACTTGACTCTGATGGTCGATATGTTGACTTCAAAATGGGTTCAAATACACCTGGTAACTACGCTGATATTTTGAGCTACTAAGCTTCAGGACTAAACTGCGTTCAATAATTGACTGAAAACGATTGCCTCCCCCAAGGAGGCTTCGTTGTATCCAAGGACATGCATACGATCTTTTCTCTGCATCAGTTCTTCATCAAATTTTTGATGTGTCAAAGCATCAAGTAGCTCAGAAAGCGCTTCCGCAAGACGCTTTTTATTCGCTGCATAGTACACTTCGTCAAGCCGCTCGATATCATGTGCAAACAGTGCACTCAAGTCGACGGGTGTGTCGTTCTGTCCAATTTGCGCACTCGCCACTCGGGCAAGCAGGCTATCTCGAAAGGCCTTCGGATCATCTATACTCAAGTCTGACTCAACCAACTCAATTAATTGGATTTCATGTGGCGCCAGCTTGTCCTCTGATTGAGACTTGAGCAAAGACGAGACAAGTTTTATGTACTTTTCAAAACGTTCACGTTGCGCATTTGGTGTCATCAAGCCAACAATCGAAGTCTTGCATCACCTCTTGTCTTGCATAATCGATTGCGACATGAACAAAGTTCTTCGCATCATAATAGCCGGACTCTGCTTTTCGCTGTAGGAATGTATGTGCTTCTGTATCTTCAGCAAAGGACATTAACGCTTGCCCCAAACGAACAAGCGATAGGAATGGTCCTGAGGGATGTTCAGTAGAAACGGAATTCAAAATAATGTGACGCATTTCTCGGTAACTAACACCCTCGCTGCCCTCATATCTTTTGTCGTGAATATATTCTTCTTCAATTTCTTGTCGAACAGATAATAACAATCGCTTTTCTTCTTCACTAAAACGTGCAGGGACTTTGCCTGAGTCGTATAAGAACGTCTTTTCGATGGGGGTCAAAGTGCGCACGAGCTGTTGTTCTTTAGGCACTTTTAAGGATATTCTAACTGGCTTCAAACGCGTCAATACGGCCCATAATGCCGCCATTTTGAGCGTATGTGGTGCACAATGTGTCTCATCCAAAATACTTGGAATACGCTCCGCATACAATTGAACTTCTTGTCGATGTCGCAACAAATAGGGCACAGCAACAGGAACAACCCTGCCTTTGAATGAAGCCCAGTCAGGATGTTCTTGAAAAGCTTGATAATGGAGATCATTTGACGTGGCAATCAATAACGCGTCCAGGAAACACGTCACACCATTTAGGCTCACTTTTCGCTCTTCTGTGGCCACAAGAAGATACTTCCATGCATCAAGAGGTCTTTTGAAGAGATCATTATATTCGATCGCGCCTCGATGTCCGTTGCTGAGCGCTCCACCAGTTTCATACAATGCAATATGCTGTAGGGCGATGGGTAAATTAGCAATCGCACGATCGGCAGAGATTTGTCTGGAGAAGCCATCCGTGTGCATCTGCGGTTCGACCGATGTTAATCCAACATGATATCGCGTGGACATCTCGAATCGTTCAATTTGTATATGTCGAAAAACAGCTTGAAGGTCACCTTGATACTGACCTAATAGCGCATCAAAAATAGCTTTATTTTTACTCGATAACTGACCAACACGAATATACTCTGGAATGTCTGAGATCCGTTCTATCACGCCAGCTTCTAGCCAGGCATCGAACAATGCTTGACGAATTTCGTGCGGAAGTAACAGGATTGGGTGGTCCTTATACTCATCAACAATACGACACTGAATCTGATCCCCTGATAGATAGGCAAAGCTCTCCACGGTCGTCTCATCATTATTCCCGCCGAATCCCATCCCCCGTCGACGCACACCTTCATGCGGAAAAACCCAGTTAAATCGATACGTCTTGCCGGCAGACGTTTTGCCATAGTCTTCAATGATGTGAAAAAGACTGGCCACCAAAGACGTCTTAGCCGATCCATTCGGGCCATGTAGTAAAATCATTCTATCTGCGCGACCTGCGCGAACAAAATTTTCTATAATCGAAAAAAGTCGCTCTTGGACATTATGATGCCCCGCAAGCCGTCCTCGTCCTGGAACATCAATATGAAACCGGCCATCTTTTGGGTCGGCGTCTTGGCGGTGGGCTTTTAATGCATCTAAAATATAAGTTGAGGCATCACGACAGTATTCTCGTGGTCGAAGTTCGACTTGTTTGAGGTAGTCTTGCATCGATAGCAAACGATGTCCGGCCTCAAAGTTTTTTTGGTACGCCTGAATTGATGGACCGATGCCCATATTTATCCTTGCCCACTCGATACAATCACAAGCGCCGGTCGAACAAGACGTCCATTCAATGTTGCGCCCTTCTGGTACATCTCAATGACGAAGTCTTTCTCGATGACGTCACTTGGCTGTCTCGCAACAGCTTCATGTAGATTCGGATCAAAGCGTTCCCCGACAGCTGAAAAAACCTCAATACCAAATTGACCGAACACATCATTCATTTGCGAGAGAACCATTTCAACGCCCGTCTTTAATGTTTGGCTGCCAGGTCGATCTTCGTTTCCATCGTCTTCAGCTGCAGACACAGCACGGTCAAGGTTATCTAAGACGGGTAACAAGGCCTTAACGATTTTTTCATTCGCATACTTCAATGCGTCTTCTTTCTCACGCTGCTGTCGTTTTTTAAAGTTCTCGAACTCCGCCATTGTCCGTACGTACTTATCATGTGACTCAGCCAATGCCTGTTCAGTCGATGCTAATTGTTCAAGTGCTTCGTTTTTGGCATTGATCATACTTTCAAGTAGCAAGACTTCACCAGACTGCTTTTCTGTGCTCAACACCTCGACGTCCGGGTCACCCTCGGTGTCACTCATCGCTTTGCCACTGTCTTCACCTAACATATCATGGGGTTGCTGGCTATCAGCAGGCCCCTCGTTTGAAGCATCTTCGTTTGGCATCTCTTCAAATACAACGCGCTCAACACCATCTTCACCAACGATCTCTTCGTTCTCATTACGCTCTTTATTTTCAGAAACAGACATCATGTTCTCCTCTTATCCTTTTAGCATCGAATAGGCTCTTTTGCCTAGCTTCCACTTCCAATTTTGAAAAGCCTTAGATATGGTATTTTATGAACTTTTTCATGAACCAAAGTCGGAATATGATGATGGGTGTGTTGGCAATCTGTGCATTGCAAGGCTGCCGCCATGTCGATAATGTGAAAATTTGCGAGCAATTTGTCACTCAGGTCAATCAAGAACTTGAAGAATGTGGGCTAACACAATCTGAAAATGGCTACCCATTGAGCGCAGAAGATATCTGTCCCG
>JAHDGS010000045.1:2612-16032 GCA_020627505.1 Myxococcota bacterium | reverse complement strand
ACCTCAACAATACGAATAAGAGCTGCCAACAATACTATGACTGTTTGCTCGCATCGGCACAATGTGTCGAGGGAGAATATCTGGGTGACCCAAATCCAGCTTGTGGAACATGTTAAAAAAGAGGATGCGATGAAAAAACTGGCTTCAATTATTGGATTGTGCTTTTTGCCCCTTGTTCTGGCTGCATGTGGCACTGGCCAGAGTGATATCTGCAAACAATATATTTCGTGCGAGAAACACGCTGCCGAAATATTCCAGCGTGCAGAAATGCAAACTTTTGCGTATGGCCCAAATGCCATTTGTTGGGAAACAGATGAACTTGCCAACGACTGTAATACCCTTTGTGAAGATACGGTGACCAGTTTGCGAGATAGTTTGAACGACAAAGATCTTGAACTCGGTCCCTGTGCGGCCGAACGTTAATGGAGCCAACCCAACTTAAAATTCGTCGCCATCTCGCATCAGGCGGCATGGCACATATCTACCTCGCCGAAGACAAAAACGAAAAACGACTTGTCGTCAAAAGACTGAAACCAGAGGTTGCGACACAAACCGAGGCTTGTGCCCTATTTGAAGATGAAATTCGTACGCTCAAGGCACTCAAAGATGTGCCAGGGGTCGTGACTTATCTTGGTGATGGTCAAGATGACGATGGCCGTTATCTGCTGATGTCATACATCGATGGTATTTCATTGGCCGATTGCTTGCAGTCACCACACAGTGCGGCACGAATGACTGAGACTGTTCTTTTGAGTATCGCACGTGCGACGCTCACCACACTGAAGCGCATTCATACTCAAACAGATGCGAATACAGACCTCAATATTATTCACAGAGATCTCTCGCCTGAGAATATATTGATTGATTCACATGGCTCGCTATTCATCATTGATTTTGGTGTTGCTTTTCAAGCGACAAATCAGCGTCATACAACACACGGTGAGATCAAAGGCAAATTCGCTTATATGGCACCTGAGCAAACATATGCCAACGCAGAACTCGATCAACGTGCCGACTTATATGCCATCGGCCTCATACTCTTTGAGCTTGCAACCGGTCAATATGCATTTCAAGGCCCGACCAACACCGACACCGTTAATGCCGTCCGTAAAGGCCTTCAACTCGATACAATGGGTCAACCGCAGCATATTTCTGATACCTTTTGGCACGTGATTCAGACGCTCACCGCGGTCGACAAGAATGAACGACCAACATGTGCGGAAGCTGTTCTATCTGAACTTGAAGCGTTATTCATTGAACACAATACGCAAAGACAGCAACGTCATCTGCTGGCAGAAGCTGCAAATCATGTCAAAGCGACTTTGAACAAAAAGCAACAAGAATTGACCAGTACACGATCCACTGTCCGCGTGATGAACATGTCTTCTGCGGGCCAAGAGACACGCCGACCACAGCAACGTTCGAGGCCCATACTCATTAGCTTGCTTGCACTGGTAGGTGTGAGCGTCATCACATGGCGTCTCTGGGCGCCTGAGCCAGCACCAATTCTCACAAATGAACAAGAGGATAGCCCTGCCGATATTATCCTTGTTGAACAGGCATCGCGCAAAGGGAATGATGATTTAACCAAGAAACCCATCGCTAAAGAACCTTCAAAAGAACTCGCAATTGAGACGCCAACTCAGCGCCCAAACAAAGCCGAAACGACGCCACCTAAAACCCAACGAAAAGAATCTTCTCAATCTGACGCCAGGCCCCTTCCCCAAAAGCGATCGATAAAAAATACGGAAGCCCAAGTGCGTCAGGCCCAGACAGGACTGCTATCTATTATTTCAGAGCCATGGGCTTATATATATGTGGATGGTCAGGCGCTTGGGCAAACAACACCTTTGCTGAAACACCGCCTTAAAGCGGGTCGCCACGAGCTCACCTTAAAGGCCCCAGCTCATAAACTTTTCAGAAGCTATACGATTCATATCAATGCCAATGGCCACCTCGAAAAGTACTTCGATCTCAAGAAATAGACCCATTCGGATATTAGCCTATCACGCCGGATTTTGTTAAGACTGTTTCATGCGTATTCAAGAGTGGCTTTTCGCCACCTGCTTTATTTGTCTTTTAGCACAGTCCGGACGAGCAACCGAACAGACGGCACATGCGTTCTCCTTGATCGTGGATGAAGATATTCCAAGACTTGAACAGAGAAATATGCAAACGATTTTACGTGCACGCGGCTTTCATATACAGCGCTTAAGGCCTGAAACATTCATCCGGTTAGAAACTCAAAAATTATTTGAGCAAGCACAGGCAAACTATCAACAGTTTGATTTCAAATCTGTGTTAGCAACACTTGAGAGAGTCGTCCCAGCATTTTTTATGCTCGAGAACCGAGAAGACCGAGCCCTATTGAAATCGATTCTCCTGTTAAAAATGAACGCCCAAGATGCACTTGAGCTTCCACTGGATGAGCGACGAGATGTCTTCTACGACTTTGCCGCTTTATTTGGTGAAGACGGCTTATCAGCCGAAGAGATTCAACCCACTATACGCAATCAATATCAGGATACACTCGCAGCTATTTCAAATGATGTCTCGTCGATATCACGACAGATCGTGTCGTCTAATTGTGAACCGGAAATGCTCTTCCTTTCACTTAATAATGGCCCTAAGAAAGCCGGGACATTCATACAGCTGACGAAACGGGCGCAGTGGATCGATATCTACTGTGGTGATACTCGACAAGGTGCACTATGGTTATCTTCATCCTATGTCCGTCGCCAATTGCCAGGTATTCTTCAATTTCACAAACCGACGCAGGTCACCACTGAACAATATACCGCGCTATTAACAGGTGCCCTAAAAAAACAGAACTTGGCCATCTCGACAGAAGGTCTCATTGTCGCAAATAAAAATGGTTTCTATGCTTTCTCACCAACTGGTGAGCCTTGGCTCACATTTGAAACGACAAATGATGAAAATAGTCGATTGGTTGGATTAAATCAGGTGACAAATGATATCTTTCGGTTTCTGGACACCACCCCAATCCAATCAACCTTGTCCAATGAAACCGAAAAGGCATCATATTCAGAAGCCACCGAACCGCCAAAATGGGTGACTTGGGCGACGCGTGCAGGAATCGCGATCGGTGCAGTCGGCCTGGTCACGACTTCTATCTTACTTTTGGCAACCGAGCCCAATCCGGATAACAAAACGGTCACACGACGGACCCTCGACGTTGATTTTCGCGATATAGGTGGCTCATGACCTTGAAGATATTATTCACCATTATCGTCATGGCGTTGCTATCTGGTTGTGAGCCAGAGCCCACAACAGTTGAAGTCACGAATCAACTCCAAGTTGACATCCGATTATCGGCAAAAAATGGTGCGTGCGGTCGAATCCCAACTTTATATGATCTGACGTGTTTGAAAGCGATTGAACTGCAGGTCGACACAAATACGGCGTCTTTCAATATATGTCGCGCAATCGAAAAGACATACCCGACCTTGCTTGATTTCCTCGCTGATAACCAAATTGAACGTTGGCTAGAAGCAGAGCTCGACAATGCAGATACTGGACTCAGTATTCGTATGCAGGCCATTGCATCAATAGAAGATGGCGAAGCAGCTTGTACACAAAGTGCGGTCACGTCAAACTGGATCCTCTTTGGAGAGAGCACACCAATTCAACTACCGTCTATTACAGATCGCGATGAAACAATTCCTATCGACGTCAACCTTGCTATCGACTGTTTAGATTGTTTTGGTGGTTGTGCAAGTTGGGGAACGGCACAATGCCCAACCAACCTGACACGCGTTTGTCAAACCAACGAACCGACAACACCTGTTGTCTGCGAAAGTAGTGACGACTGCCGGGATGAAGAACTATGCGTCGAAAACGTCAGCGGAGAGAGAACGTGTGCATTGATATGTCCTCTAAATACATGTCAGGATAATGCCTCATGTAAAGGCATTCCCCCTGAAGATATTTATTAGAGTGCGTTCAAAATATAAAAGCCAGTCGGAGATGACTGGCTTTTAAATCGAGCTCGCGTTGCTCATTAAGGAACGACTTTTTCAAGTCCCTTTTCGGCAGAATCAACGGCTTTTTCAGCTACGCCAGTTGCCTTCTCTGCAACATCTGCTGCTGCTGCCGACCCTTTCTTGGCAGCTTCTTCAATCGCCTGTCCAGCAGCATCAAGTTTTTCGCCGGCTTTATCCAGTTTTTCACCAGCTTTATCAAGGATGTTCTTATCTTCTTCTGGAGCCGCAGGTTTCGCGGCAGCAGTATTTGATTCATTGGTCTCAGGTTTTTGTTCAACAGCATCTGCTGTATTGGTGTCTTTATTCTCAGCCTGTCCCTCATCATTTTCAGCGATCACCTCAGGCGCATTATCAAACACTGAGCCACGCTGAGTTGAGTAATAAGCAAGTAATGCACATGTGATCATAAACGCAAAAGCTGCACCAGCAGTTAATCGAGACAGCAATGTATTTGCCCCACGACCACCAAAAAAGGTACTTCCACCGCCCCCGCCAAGTGCGGCACCAACGCCACCTTGCGTGCCAGGCTGAATCAACACAATGAAGATTAGAAAGAAGCAAATAAGTACATGTGTTACGATTACAAACGTCATAAATCCTCTCAGAGATCTGGGCTTACATCAGCCGGCCCTAAAAAAAAAGCAATTTATCGCATCACGCATCACAATTCGATTTAAACCTCATGCGGACGCCATCTTATACCGATTTTCAAGCAAATGTTGCTCAAGGGCTTCAACAAGATCTGGTTCGACATCCAGCGTGTCGATGTGCAACTCGATCAATGATGGGCACCCTAATAATGGAGATAAGTCTTGAACGGGATTCTGTCCGACGAAAAGGCGCTGCAAGTAAGGCAGTTTGCCAAGAGATGCAACGCTGGTAATTCGATTATTATACAAATTAAGCTCAAGCAACGACTGACATTCACTCAAAGTAGATATTTCGGAAAGTGCGTTGGCAGCGAGAGAAAGTTCTTGAAGCTGTGGTAAACGGGCAAGCGGAGAAATATCTTCGATACTATTCATACGTAAATGGAGGACCTCGAGCTGTCGAAGGGGCCTAACGGCTGCAATATCAGTGATTTGATTATCAAATAACGTAAGCGATCGAAGATGACGCAACGTATGAATAAAGTCGATATCTTGGAGCTGATTCATTCCAAGGTGTAGCTCGGTCAACTCAGAAAGAGACATCAAAGGACGGCCATCCTCAACCTGGTTTTGATGGAGGTCCAGTATTTTTAGGTGTGCCAGAGACTCAATCCCATCTAAAAATGTGATCTCACGATCGTCTGCATCAAGCCGTTCAATGTAACGCACATCGAGACGCGCCGTTTCTCGAATCACACGTGCGAGATGCTGGTCACGAAAAGGTTGTCCTAACGCAATATATTCATGCATAACACTTACACCTGGTATTTCCGAAGATCACGTTCGGCTGCCAACAGTCCTTCCTCCGCTTCTTTTTTTTGAATGAAAAAGAAGTAACGTCCAGTAAAGGCGAAGCACAGCATCGTTCCAAAACAAATTACACCATACTTAAGACCAAGTCCCCCCATCAATATGCTGAGTGGTAACCCAATGAGCCAGACCCATTTCAGTTGAGGCCCATTTCGCTCGAGCCGTTCTATCGCCGCTCGATAACGTTTCGCCTCTTTTTCAGCCCATTGCTGCTTCAGTCGTCGCGTGTCCGACGCTGATGGTGTGTCGTGCGGTGCGACTCGTGACATACGTGGACTGAACACTAAAGCGTTGGATTAGCGTCAACAACCTTTTGTTCAACGAGAGGTTCGAATGTCTTAAATGTTTCGACAAATCGCCTTGCAAGGTTCTTGGCAACGTCATCATAACGTTCACCATCGGTCCAGGTTGACTTCGGATTCAGGACATCATCAGGAACATCCGGGCACGAAACTGGAATGTGAAGACCAAAAATTGAATCGGCTTTGGTTTCAACGCTATCGAGTCTCCCATCCAGTGCTGCATTGAGCATAGCACGGGTATACTTGATCTTCATTCTCGAGCCTTCTCCATATGGACCGCCAGTCCAACCCGTGTTGATAAGCCATGTTCGCACGCCATGCTGTTCGATCTTCTCACCTAATAATTTGGCATAAACAGTTGGGTTCAGCGGCATAAATGGCGCCCCAAAACACGGACTAAATGTTGCCTCAGGCTCTGTGACACCGATCTCTGTTCCAGCGACTTTGGCCGTGTAGCCAAGCAAGAACCAGTACATCGCCTGCTCTGGTGTCAAACGCGCGATAGGCGGTAACACACCAAACGCATCTGCTGTCAACATCACAACATCTGAAGGGTGTGGCCCCTTCCCATCTGGCTGGAAGTTCGGAATAAATTCGATCGGATAGGCCGCGCGCGTATTGTCAGCATGCGTGTTGTCAAAGAGATCCAACACACGTGTCTCTTTGTCCATCACCACATTTTCAAGCAATGTTCCATACCGCTGTGTTGTATCCCAGATCTCAGGCTCCGCTTCTTTCGATAAGTTGATGACTTTCGCGTAGCATCCACCTTCAATATTAAAGACGCCATTATCTGCCCATCCATGCTCATCATCGCCAATCAAATTTCGAGATGCATCTGCTGATAATGTTGTTTTGCCCGTTCCCGATAATCCAAAAAAGACGGCACTCTTCCCGGCAGCATCTCCATCACGTCCAACATTTGCAGAGGCGTGCATCATCATGATGCCTTTCTGGGGTAAGTAGAAGTTCAACGCCGAGAATACTGATTTCTTGACTTCACCATGATACCACGTGCCGCCGATCAATGTTTCATTGCTTGTAAAATTGACTGCGATGAATGTTTTGTCGCGGGTTCCGTGTTTATTTGGCTCAGCGAGTAATGAAGGTTGATGGATAATCGTGAATTCTGGTTTAAATGAGCGCAACTGCTCTTCTGATGGCTCGATAAACATCGTCCGGACAAAATGTGCATGTGTCGCACTTTCAGTAATAACACGTACTGGCATTTGGTAGCGATCATCCCAGCCTGCAAATACATCCATCACATAGAGGGTTTTGCCAGCGGTGGCCGCAAGAACATCTACTCTGAGTGCTTCGTAATGCGCCGGCTCCATCGGGACATTGACATTCCCCCAATCAACAAGATCGGCAGTTGTCGCGTCTCTGACGATTTTCTTATCTTTGGCGGCACGCCCAGTATGTTTTCCTGTCATGACACATAGTGCGCCACCCTTAGATAGATGCGCGCCATTCGATAGAGCAACTTCGAACAACTTCTCTGTCGACCAGTTCCAACGGACCTCAGCGGCCCCCGAAATTCCGTGATTATCTATCCCGTATGCCGAGATCCCAAAACCGTTTTGTGACGTCATAAATACTCCTACGACAAACCTATCGACTCAATTCAAAAAATCAAACGGTCAACATATCTTGTTTTTGAATGATTTTTAAAGAATGTGTACGCTCATGTTCATGAAAAAGGCCGCAATAAGCGGCCAGATAATTCATTGATTGATATTAAATAATTAAGCTGAGTAATCTTTGGCTTCAAAGGCCACATATTCTCCATCTGTTGTTTCCGCATACACAACATAGCCACGGTATGCGTCGACGTCTGGGTCATAAGCACGAAAGACTTTCACTTGAGAGAAACCTTGACTTGTCTCAAGAACCTGCCACAGAGCTGCTTCAGCCGAGCCTGCTGGTAAATTCTCGAAATATTGTTCGACATCATCGCCTTCAAAATGATCAATAACCATACCATCGAACGTATAAAAATTCGCCTCGTAGTAATCTTCTTCAAGTTGGTTATCAAATCGCTCAGGATAGACTTCTCTAAAATCCCAGTTCTTTCTGACAGGTGACTCGAGTCTGTACATGGCTTTTCGCAGACGATCACGACTCAGTGCATCATCTGACGGCAATTGAATCGACCCGGCTTCAATCAATTCGAACTCATCGTCATCTGTATCGTACTCGTCCCAGGTTAAGTATCGGCCTGTTATACGACCTTCGGCAGCATCAAATACATAGCGATCTGTAAGGCTATTATCTGCAGGGTGAACAATAGAGTATGATAAAACAGCGCCCGCAATTGTGCCAAGCTCATCTTTGATCACTTCGACTGAAGGTTCGAGACGCCAATCAACACCATAATCATCATGAAGAGCTGCACTGGTGTCCACAGCAGGGTCGATTCCGTCAGCCAGATGATTCTCTTCAAGCCATTGAGAAATGACATCGATAAAATTAAGCTCAAGGGCTTTGAGTTCTTCATCAAGCACATCTGATGCCATCAAATCTTGAAAGTCTTTGACCGACATATACTCGGCCGTAAAACCATCTGGTGTCGACTCACCATCAACCTCCATCAATGCTTTTGCACGAACTTCGGTCGGCATGGTCGCAAAGTCAGTTCGGTCGATCACACCTGTCCGTATTTGAGATTGGAATCTTTGTGCCGCAGCAATTAAGTCTCGGGCTGTCTCAACTGATGGCACTTCAAAATCTGTCGCCCAGCCAAATGGGGATTTTGCATATGCTCGGAAGGCATTGCGCACACTTCTTGTCGAAGCATTCGCCAAGTCAGAAACAGACACCACACCATATTCGTATAGTGCACGGCCAATCGCTGTATCAACCCCAGGCACTTGTGTGAGCTCAGCGTGGAGCGCGACTTTCTCAAATAACGCTTCAGAGCCGGCATCGTGCTCGACAACATAGTGATAACGATCAAGCGGCGTTGCTAAAGAACGAATCAGCTCATCAAATGAGCCTTGTAAATCACCATCGAGGGCATCAAAACCTTCAAGATATGCGGCAATTTTGTTAGCCCCCGTCGCCTGTGCCTCTTGATATTTGACGACTTTTTTATAAGCGTTTTTGATATCTTCGAAGTCGAGCCCGGAATCGAGAATAGCTTGACCAGGATCGACCCACCGATCTTGCACCAAGTCCATTTCTAGCGCTTTGACGATCAGCTTTCCGTCGTTATGTGAACCGTAGTTATCTGCTAATAAAAGTTTCGCTAAGTCTGAAATATACATTCTATTCTCCGGTGTGGGTGCGTCATTCATATGACGCATTTCTTCCTTTTGGCGTCAGATTGGGATGAGATCACCACAAAATGATAACTGTTTGTTTTTGAATCTAAATTATCAAGGTTTACAGAATAACACTTCTTGACATCTCGGACGTATATTTAGCTGATTGCGCCTTGCATTTTAAGACGAATAAACCATAATCGAGCTATGAAATACCAGGTCAGTCATCTGAAAGAATTAGAAGCTGAGTCCATACATGTTTTGCGTGAAGTCGCGGCTCAATTTGAGCGTCCTGTATTAATGTTTTCGGGTGGGAAGGACTCGATTTTAATGGTGCACCTTGCGAAAAAGGCATTTTTCCCTGCACGCATTCCTTTCCCCCTTTTACATGTCGATACAGGCCACAACTTCCCAGAAACAATCTCTTATCGAGATAATCTCGTCAAAGAGATGGGCGCGCAACTCATTGTTGGCAGTGTTCAAGAAGCCATCGATCAAAAGATGGTCACCGAAGAAACAGGTTTTAATGCCAGCCGAAATGGGTTGCAAACTGCTGTGCTACTCGACAGCCTTGAACAAGGTGGTTTTGATGCAGCACTTGGTGGTGCGCGAAGAGATGAGGAGAAAGCGCGAGCGAAAGAACGCTTTTTCTCGCATCGTGATGAGTTCGGCCAATGGAATCCAAAAAATCAGCGACCTGAGTTATGGAATCTGTTCAACGGTAAGAAAGCATTTGGCGAACACTTTCGTGTCTTCCCAATTAGTAATTGGACTGAGCTTGATGTTTGGCAATACCTCGCCATGGAAGAGGTTGCTCTGCCTTCTCTCTATTTCTCACACGAACGCGATGTATTTGAGCGAGACGGTGTCTTGCTCGCAGACTGCGACTACATCAAAAAGCGTGAGTCAGAAAAAGTCTTCAAAGCGACAGTTCGTTGCCGAACAATCGGTGATATGACTTGTACAGGTGTCTGGAAGAGCGATGCCAAAACAGTTGAAGATATCATCACCGAAATTTCAACGACGCGATTAACAGAACGCGGCGGTCGTACCGACGATAAGCGTTCTGAAACCAGTATGGAAGATAGAAAAGTGCTGGGTTACTTCTAACGGGTTATTTTTAAGAGGCAGAACAACTATGACAGATACAACATCAGCCTTATTACGATTTACAACCGCTGGCTCCGTTGATGACGGTAAAAGTACCCTCATTGGCCGATTGCTTTACGATAGTAAGTCTATTTATCAAGATCAGTATGAAGCAATTGAACGTGCGAGTGCGCGGCGGGGAGAAGAAGATATCAACCTCGCGCTTTTAACAGACGGACTTAAGTCTGAGCGAGAGCAAGGGATTACGATAGACGTTGCATACCGATATTTTTCGACGCCAAAACGGAAGTTCATCATTGCCGACACGCCTGGCCATATTCAATATACGCGCAATATGGTGACCGGTGCGTCGACAGCGAATGTCGCGCTTATTTTGATCGATGCGCGAAATGGTGTTGTCGAGCAGACACGTCGTCATGCCATTATCTCTTCACTACTACAAATCCCGCATCTCGCTGTGTGTATCAACAAAATGGACTTGGTCGACTATGATGAGCAGGTTTATAATAAAATTAAAAATGACTTTGAAACCTTTGCCCAAAAGCTCAATGTCAAAGATACCCAGTTTATTCCGATTTCTGCGCTGAAAGGCGATAATGTTGTGAATGCGTCTGAGGCCATGTCGTGGTATACCGGCCAAACCCTCATGAACTACTTAGAGCACGTGGATATTGTCAACGACTATAACTTTAACGACGCACGTCTACCGGTACAGCTTGTGGTTAGACCATATACGGATGAATACCATGACTATCGTGGCTATGCAGGCACTGTCGCAGGCGGCGTATTCAAGAAAGGTGACAAGGTTCAACTGTTGCCTTCTGGCTTCACGACAACCATCGAAAAGATTCAAGGACCAGATGGTGAACAAGACGAGACATTTCCGCCTCAAGCAGTGACGCTTTTACTCGAAGGCGAGCACGACCTCAGTCGCGGCGATATGATCGTTGGTACAGAAAACCCACCTGAACTCAGTCAATATCTTGATTTGATGGTGTGCTGGTTTGACCAATCAAAACCACTTCGCCCACGTGGTAAATATGTGATTCGTCATACCACCCAAGAAGCACGATGCATCGTCAAAGATATCGTTTACAAGCTTGATATCGACACATTGAACGAAAATGATGACGATAAAGAAATCAATATGAATGATATTGCGCGGATTTCGATTCGAACAACGAAGCCGCTCTTTGTCGACCCATATGAAGATAACCGCATCACCGGTTCTGTTATCTTGGTTGATGAAGGGACAAATAACACCGTTGCAGCAGGCATGATTACACTCAACAAGAATGAGATCAATATGCGTAATGCAGGTGGGGATTATGAGATTTAGATCAGTATGACATTAAGAGACCTGCTTGTTGCCCTACTCACCACGATTGTCGTCTCAACAGGATTTTTGGTCCTAAAAGAAGATGGACAAAAACCTCAAGCTGTCAAACCATTTGTCAAAGCAGCTATTAATAAACGCGCCCCAAAAAAGAAGCCGGTAACAACGAAGCTCTATAACCCCAAAACAGGTGTCGAACTCGTTGACTTAAAACCAACCCTCAAAGCGGCACAAGATGCGCTGGCTTCGGATGATGGCTGCGCCCTTCGTGTCGAAGAAGTCGAACGTGTTCAAATCGCTCTTAATGAATGCGATGAGCGCTTTAATCAGACGCAAGATGAACTCGAGTTTTTGAGGGATGACTATCAAACGCTGGTCGGTATCGAGCAAATGAAACCAGCGACTTACCCTGAAGAATTTGAAGAAGACCGCCTCAAATCTCGTTTTGAAGAAGCAATAAATGGCACGGGTATCAAGCTTAAAGAAATGGAGTGCTCTGAGTTTCCATGTATTCTTGTGGGGACCTTTCCAAAAGAGTTACGTGATGAACTTGGGACAGACTTCTTTAAAGAAAATTTTCCTGATTCTGGCTCTAACTCGACTTCGATGTTTGGTGCAGGCGAAAAAGATACATATGGTTTCGCGATATCAATGTATCCACCAGACTTAGAAGATGTCGATACCTATGAACTCGGCAAACGTATTCAAATGCGCCAGATGAAGATTCAAAATGTGTTCGCAGAAAAGGCAAAAGCTGCGGCTCAAAAAAAAGAATGAACCAGGGTTCATTGTTTTCGACTCCATTTCAGCTCCGCCCAAAAAGATAGCGAGGCTATATATGTTGCAAGTATTACTGAAGATACATAGATATTTTGTACATCCGCCCGCCAAAAATGGCTGTTGAGCATATAAACATCATGGACACACTTATTTTCAGAAATGCCTGTCTTTTTCTATTACTTTTCATACAGCTTGGTGCATTTGGCACGTGTGAGCCAGAAATACCGCCACCATGTGATGAAGCAGTCATCTTTGATCAAAGTGACAACTACCGTATTCACAGGCTTCACCTTCCAGGCAGCGACACTGATTTCGAAGGGTGCAGTACTGGCCATGAAACATACTTCTATATTCCTGCGCAAGATGTTGATGGACACGTATTTTACAAGGCCTCAGCCGGTCTCCGAAATGCATGGTCTATTGGTTTTCAAGAAGGTTGTTCTGAAGAGACACTTGAGTGTATACAACTAGGCGTCGATACGACCGCAATTGGAGAATATCCGCTACCGGCAGGGGAAGATCTCACGATATCTCTTTCAAACCACGCAAACGCGAGCAAGAGTCTCAATATTCAGCTTGCTTTCGAGCCCAATGATGGGTCAGAAATTTAGGTTTTCCTCAGAATCGCCGATGGCTGACCGTAATAATAGTCGACCCAGTCCTGAGCCATATATTTATCAAATCGCTCAACCTGACAAGTTGCGCCGTAGCCATTACGAGAAATAATGAGCACATCTTCAGGTTCAATCGTACCGTCACTATCTTCAATCGCGATGACTTTCACCCAATGCGTTAAATCACCATTATTTTGAAACTCGATGACGTCACCCACTTTGAGGCGAGACAGATCCTCTGGACGCATTGTTTGCTCAAGGTCTAAAAAAGAGATCCCTGGGAAATCTTTTTCAGATGAAAGGTGTCTCTCTAATTTGAATTGCGCTTCAGGAGTTAAATGCGGCACGATTCGTTCCAAATCTGCTTCATTCAAATCTTGAGCATAGCGTTTTTCAAGACTTTCATTATTTGATATTCGCCACGTTCGTTCTTGTAGGATGTCGCCTTTGCCTTTCATGCCGAATGCCAATGCTTGACAATTCGTACCTCGGCTCCTTCGACTCGAACGTGACTCACCATCATAGGTGTACTGTCGCCGGATATCATC
>JAHDGS010000045.1:0-2602 GCA_020627505.1 Myxococcota bacterium | reverse complement strand
TGATATGCATCACGGATGTGATAATAAATGTGATCCTCGAGTGCATAGATTTGCGTGATCATTGATGTGTCTGCATCAATCTTATGTTTTCCAAAATATGCATCGATGGCATAACCATTCATGCCCTTGTCCATATTAAGTACCATTTCAAGCGAAGCTATTTCAGATTCGAAGGTCGAGCATGCATCATTGTGAACGAGCACTTCTTTTTTATCTTTGGCACATTCTGGTGGATCGGTTGGGCCAACTTCTTTTGCTATTCCCTTGTTCACACTTGCCAATGTCACGAGCCCTAAAACAATATTCTTCATACTCCCCCCTATTTATATAGTTTAGGAGAAATGGCGTCCGAAGATATCCTCAATTTGACGGATAAAATGAAAAACCCGGCGAAAACCGGGTTTTGCAAAGATCGTAGTCTTACGACTTATGCGTAAATGTCTTCTTTACCAAACTCTTTGGTAAGCAAGTAGTAAAAACATGCGCGGTACTTGTTTGGATTCGATTTACCAAGCGTTTCAACTGTCTTCGTGATCGCTGCGTCTAGCTCAGGACCATCGTTTAGACCAAGCTTCTTAATCAAGAAGTTGTTCTTCACGGTATCAAGTTCTGTTTTATCTGAACCTGAAACAAGTGAGGAATCTTTGTTATAAATTGATGGTCCCAGTCCTTTTGCGACCGCAGTTAATAGTGTCTCATCATAGTTGATATTCAACTTATTAAACGCTGTTTTGTATTGCTCCATACATTCATCAAATTGACTCATGGTTGATCTCCTTTATGCTTTTAACCATCTATTTGTTAACATAATCCAGATTTGAAAAACAACCTGAGGGATATATGTCGTCGAACAGCCTGAAAAATAACGATTTACGCTAGAAAGTCCTGCGGTGGAATGCTAGATCCGAGCATGGTCAATTTGGAACGCATTTCATTTGTATCTATCGTCGGCGCTGGCCCCGGCGATCCTGAATTGCTGACCCTGAAAGCCGTCAACAGACTCCAAAAAGCTGATGTGGTTTTAATTGATGCGCTTGTGCACCCTGGTGTATTGACCCATTGTCGCCCTGCTGTCCAAGTCATCGAAGTGGGAAAGCGTGGTGATAAATCGTCTTCGACACCGCAAGAGAAGATTCATCAATTGATGCTCAAGTATGTACGACAAGGACGTTATGTTGTTCGACTAAAAGGCGGCAACCCGAGTGTTTTCGCACGTGGTCTCGAAGAAGCCCTCTTTCTGAAGGCACATGACATCCATTTTGAAGTTATCCCAGGGATTTCCTCTGCTCTTATTGGTGCGTCGGCTGCAGGGCTCTTTCCAAGTGTTCGGCATGTGGCTTATGGCATGACGATTTTGACTGGACATAGTGCCAAAATCGATCATGTTGCGCTCGAACAAGAGTGGGTGCGCCACGCGCAAACGAACAGTACACTCATCTTCTTGATGCCAATGAAGAATTTAGGCCGCATTACACATATACTGATGAAACATGGTCGTCGAGCTGATACACCAGCCGCCGTCATTCGAAATGCCACGCGAAATGATGAAACCATTCTCGTGTCGACACTCAATCGAATCGAGTTTGAAGCCCGTCGTCACCAAATCAAAAGCCCGGCTTTGTTAATGATTGGCGATGTTATCGCAGAATCTGCAGAACTCAGAACGACCATCGATACCTTTTCAAAAAAGACCACGGAACAACCGAGGGAGCAATATGTATAAATATACGCAAGAAGATCAAGCCATCATCGATGGGCGTGTCGCCGAGTTTCGTGATCAAGTCAACCGCTATCTCGATGGCAAACTCAGCGATCAAGAATTCCTCAATTTGCGGCTTCGAAATGGTCTATATATGCAGAAACATGCCTACATGCTTCGCGTTGCGATTCCATATGGTTTGTTGAGTAGCACCCAAATGCGAATGCTTGGGGACATTGCCGACAAATATGACAAAGGTTATGGCCACTTCACAACCCGTCAAAATATTCAGTATAACTGGCCTAAGCTTGAAGAAGTGCCAGATATCCTCGCAGACCTCGCCTCAGTCGAAATGCATGCGGTTCAAACATCAGGTAACTGTGTTCGAAACAACACCCTCGATCACTTTGCCGGTGTCTCAGCAGACGAAATAGAAGACCCTCGCCCATATGCAGAAATTGTTCGCCAATGGTCGACGTTTAACCCGGAGTTCAACTACCTTCCTCGAAAGTTCAAGATTGCGTTCACCGGCTGTTCCGAAGATAATGCAGCCATCGTATTGCATGATATTGGTATTCGGATGGTCAAAAATGAGGCAGGCGTTGTCGGTTATGAGGTGATTGTCGGTGGCGGAATGGGTCGCACGCCGATTATTGGCCCTGTGATTAAACCCTTCCTTGAGAAGAAACACTTGCTGACATACATTGATGCCATTTTGCGTGTTTATAACCTGGGCGGTGACCGCACAAACAAATATAAAGCCCGGATTAAGATTCAGGTCCGTAAGATAGGGCCAGATGCCTTCGCAGAAGCTGTTGAAGCGGAATGGCTGAAAATAAAAGACGGGCCACTCTCTTTATCAGACAGTGAAATTCAACGCTTTGTCGATGCATTTACGCCGCC
>JAHDGS010000165.1 GCA_020627505.1 Myxococcota bacterium | reverse complement strand
TCTTCATCAAAATCGATGGCAATCACACCAGTCATCATATTCCAGCTGTCGTTTTGTGACTGGGATGTCCTTTCATCGCATCCCACTGAGATGTGTCTAATGTCTGTGTGTCTAAAGCTATCAAACCCTGGGTGAATCATAAAAAGTGTCGCATGCCCATCGATAGACCACAGTTCAGTATCAGACTGCTCGAGCGTAAACGCACCTGGGACATCAATCACGACACTAAAAGTCGCCACTGTGGAGCGTTCGACATGAGCCGCTTCGCTCGGACGACGGATTTGGGGTTCCGTCCCCTCAAATACACTTAATGTATATTGCTGACCTCTCAAAATCTCCCAATATATAGGAAGTGTTCCCGAACTTCCGTCAATCAATTGGCAGGATGGTGCCATCTGCTTCCCAAGTAAACACACCCAATTGGATCCTGGTTGGATATACTCGAAGGTGGCTGTCAATCGAAGGTTGACGCCAGCTTGAGAAAAACGCCAAGCGATACCTTTAATCGCACCGCGTTGCTCTGCAGGACCACAACCAGCCAACATCAGTAAAAATAATGATGCTGCCAAGTACTTCATCGCATCACCTCACAATTAATAAGTGCCGACGCACGAAGGTCATCAATATAAGATGCCTGCTGAAGTGATAATCTATGCCATTTGAGTTCGAAGTCACTATCAAGCTTCCATCTCAAATTGATACGGAACCGGCTCTCTCCTCTCAGATTGCCTTCACTTAAGACCTGGATAAGCGGGTCTATCTGCTGAACAAATACCTCTCCATTTGACACTGTGATGTCAACTTGCGGCAGCCATCGCATTCTGGCCGCAGACTTTTTCGCCTTAACGTATTGTTTGTTCATCGCCCTTATATTTGAAGGCAAACACGGTGCTTCCTGTTTTTTCTCTCTTGTTTGTAAGGGCCATTGTTCTGAGTTGTCCTCGGATTCGACAAAGCGGAGCCGATCCAAGTCTTGCAGACAACCCATTTCCGAGCATAAGGCTGACATCGCCAACATTAGGGATATAAACATAAAAAACCTCCAAAACATTATCCGTACAAGATCGTCGCGTGTGCGCAGCATAAGTTTGCAGTTCCTTTCTTTTTAATGTTAGGTTGATGGCATGGCGCAAATTGTCGTTAACTTCGAAAGCAAAGAAGTCGCTCGTTACCAGCTCCGTGCCGCAACGATCGTCATTGGCCGTGACCCGAATGCAGATATCCATTTGGACAACAGAGCTTTGTCGAGACGACATGCTCAACTCGAAAAACGTGGCGCCGCCATCTGGATTTCTGACTTAGGCAGTCAGAATGGCACCTATGTAAATGGTGCCGTGATCACGAAGCCAAAGGCCCTTGATTTTGGTGATGTGATCGAACTTGGTCGATACAAAATTGAGATTGTTGATGTTGAAGAAGCGACGCCTGAAACCCCTGTCCTCACACTTGATGGCCCAGAGGGGCGCCATCGATTCGCGCTCGTTGGTGACGACATTATTATCGGCCGTTCCCCTCAGTGTGATATTGCCATCGGCCACAAAAGTGTCTCTCGGCGTCATATCAAGCTGTCACTTGTCAAGGGGCAAATGGCTGTTGAGGACCTCGGCAGCCAGAATGGTACGAGACTTAATGGTCACGTGATCGATGGGGAAACGCCTTTTCAATTTGGCGATGAAATTCAGGTGAGTGATTTCACATTAAAGATCACGCAAATGCAGAACGCGTCTTCGGTACAAGATCAACGCCGTAACACCATGGTCATAGACAAGTCCGAGATGGCGAAGGCTGCCTATATGGATGGTGTTGACAGTGAGTTTATTTCTGCCGCCAGTGGTCATGCTCCAAGTGCGCAGCCAGATGATGCCTTGTCTCGCAAACCAACCCATGGTTTTCAATCGCTACTTGATGGGGGTGCGGAAAAGCCTTCGTTTCGCGTCACACTACATCACCGTGACTTTTCGGAGCGAACCATTGATATTTCCAGCCCGTTCACGATTATCGGAGAAGAGGGTCAGCCGCTTAAAAATCAAAGCCCAAATAGTATCGCACTCGAAGGCGCCGTCGTACTTATACCAACCGCGCACGGCCTCGTCATAAGTGTTGCGGGCGATCGGCGCTTACCGATTATTGACGGTAAACCAACATATGTTGCAACATTGAAGCCGGGCGTCACGGCAAGTTACGGTATTTTAACGCTGACTGTCACATGAGCCAACAGCAAGCACACGCTCAGCGACTCCATACGGCCCGCCAAGAAGAGATTGGCAGAATGAAGCAGCGATTCATCGATCGCACCGAAGCGCTTGGTCTGTTTCGAGCAGCAGTCCTCATTGTCTGTGGTGTTTTGCTGCTCGTTCCGCAATGGCGAAGACTAATTGAGGACCATGTTGGCGTTGCAATTGTGCCATTGGTTGTCTTAAGTCTCTCAGGCATTGCGACGAAGCACCTCAAGAGGAATCCGCGTTACGGACGCCTGGTGGTTTTTGTCGGGATGACGCTTGATGTATGCAGTCTTGCCCCGTTGGTTGCTGCAGCAAATGGACTTGCATCACCACTGATGGGCATCGTTATCTTATATGGTATTCTCTTCGCGCTTTTATTCCCAAACCCGATATCAATCATCCCGCCACTCACAATTTTACCGGCAACGCTTTTGCTCTCTCGATTTGTTTTCGACATACCTTCTGCGCGCTTTGTGGATGCCTATTATATGGTTTGGTGGGCAACCATGGCCGGCGTCGGGCTTTATATTATTGTCTTTTTAACTGCTCGTGAAGAGAAACAGTCTCGAGATATCCTTGAACTTCAATTCGCCCTCAAGAAGATGGCCGTTGTCGATGAGCGCAATCGACTATCAAGAGATATTCATGATGGCCTCGGCGGCGCACTTTCTGGCCTAATTATCCAAATAGAGTTTTTACAACGCTTAGCTAAGAGGCACAAAGACCCGCCCCTTAATGAGGAGCTTATAGAGTTAAAGTCCGCCTCAGAAGAGGCCATTGATGAGGTGCGACGGGCCTTGACAATGATGCGCGACGAGTTCCAACTTGTCCCGCAACTTGAAAAGATGTCTCAGAACTATATCAACCGAAACAAACTCCCCATCACCCTTTCAATAGATGGTGAGCCGGCTGAATACCTCTCCGATGAGCAAAAACTCACTATGTTTAGAATTATTCAGGAGTGCCTAACCAATATCACCAAGCATGCCAAGGCGTCTTCTGTTAAGATCAACGTCCGCTTCGGAGATGAAACATCCATGATCGAGATCATCGATGATGG
>JAHDGS010000044.1 GCA_020627505.1 Myxococcota bacterium | reverse complement strand
AGGACGACATCTTGAGTATTTACGTAGTCAGGCAGCCAATCCCAGCACAGAGAATGAGCGACTCATATGGAAAACGCTTTATGGCTCGACGCCATTAGCCTCACTTGTTAGCGGGACGATCGAATCGATAGAGACAATTTCTGTTAATGATGTGAAAAAGTATTGGCGAACAATCGCCCCCTCCGAAACGCGACTGATTATCACAGGGCAGCATCAACTCAAAACAGGAGATGTTGAAGAAGCATTCCGGCTATTTGTGCCGCCTAAAAATATTCAACCTCGAGGATATCAAACGGGACGCATTCTTGGTCGCGGAGAAAATAATATTTATATTGTCAATTTTGATGATGCGCCGCAAACGGTTGTGACATTGGCGAGACCATATATGAAAGCTGATGATCAAGATGTTTCAAAAGCACGTTTACTCAATGCCGCTTTCAGTGGCCTTTTTTCGAGTCGACTCAATCTGAATTTGCGTGAAGACAAACACTGGACATATGGCACTTCTAGTTATTTCTATCGTATGCCTGTCAAAGGGCCGATGATGGTGACTGCGCAAATTCAATCGGATAAAGTGAAACCGGCGTTGATTGAAATCGCAAAAGAAATGAAACGTATGCAAGAAGAGCCGTTGACGGAAGCTGAATTAAAATTGGCAAAATCAGATGTGATTGTGGGTTTGAGAAAAGCTGGGGCGTCTATATCGAGCTTGGGTGGCCAGCATGCAACCCTGTTCCAGCGGAATTTATCAGATGATTATATCGAAGAAGAGATTCGCCGACTGGACAAGATATCTGTTACTGACCTCAATGAACTTGCGAAAGACGCATATGACCTGAAGCAGTTTAAGGTATTTTTGGCTGGTGATAAGAAGCGACTATCTCAAGAAGTGACTGAAGTTCTTTTTAAAGAGCTGATAGATCTGTCGATGCAGTCGGCTGGCGAATAAGTAAGAATGCAATGACAAACAATATGGATGCGCTCAAAAAATTGAGCGACAGAACAGCCGCCCATTCTTTCGCTATGATTGCGGTGACAACAACCGCAACAGGTATTTTGAAGTTGTTCATCAAAGCAAGTTGAGCATGTGTGACTTGAGAAGCACCATAGTTCCACAACAAAAATCCCAGGCCAGAAGCGACACTCCCAAGATAGATAAGGGCGAGCCATTGTGTTGATGTGATAGCATTGAGTGCTTCAAAAGGGGCGTGGCTTAAGAAAAAAGTAAGGATGGCCGCCATCACGGTCGCGCCCAAAAAACCAAAAATGTAGTTTCTGCTGTGGTGTCTGAAGGTTGTGGGCCCCATTGCCTTGTGCCAAACTTGCCCAATGGCGAAGCACATATTTGCAGCTGTCATGAGGCCTAATCCACGATATGCATCCGCTGATAAGCTGAAACCATCAGCAGGCAATCGAAGCATGAATGAGCCAATAAGCACACATGTGAGACTCATAAGTGCACGTCGCACGTCACGAAGTTTTTTTAAGCTGAAGAAAAAAATCCATATTGGCGTTGTGACAGTCATCAGTGCCACTTCAGCGGCATCAAGATATTGATAGGCTCTGATATAAAGGAGATACATTAAACCAAATTGTATGGCGCCAATCGCGATATATGATTGGATGCGGCGTCTTTGGTCGTTCAAGAAGATTGTTTGTGTGCTGTGCGTATGTGCATGTTGTCTAAATAGGGATGCGTAGCCCGCGAAGAAAATGACCACAATGAGACCCAAGGCGAGTCGAAGCGTTGCAACGATATTGGGATCGAGCCCGGTCAGCAAGGACTTGATGGTTCCAAATGAAAAAGACCATAAGATAGAAACACCAATCAGCCACTGCATATTTGGAGTGTATCGAAATAATTTTATTTGTCAGCAGGCTGATCGATCGGTTCTAACGGAGCGACCTTCAATGCACGTATGGACCGTACAACCATCTGTATCTGTAAAAGATTCGTCTTTATCAAGTTGCACATTGCCATAAATACAAGTGCCGGGTTTGATGATATTGAGTAGCAGCTCGCAGTCGATAAAGTTATTCATATCATCATAAGTACCACCACAGAAAGTATCTTGTTCACATGGAACGAGTTCTGTGTGTTGCGTGCAGTAGTCAGGTTCTTGGCAAAATAAGAACTCAACCGGTATATTGATACTCATAATTGAGACACAATCTGAGCGGTCTTGGCAACTGGTAAAGTCGTTGATTGAGAGGCAGGGACATGTCTCGATATCATCACAAGAATCAACTGGTTGTGTGTTATGACCATCAGGATACTGAACCTGATTAGGAGAAGACGCCAAACATGACACAATCATGCACAAGCAGCCTAAGCTCATATATTTGATATAATTTAAAGTCATCAAACTTTAATATAACCATTTTCAAGCAGGCGCTCAACTGTTCGAGCTGTTGCCAGATCGGATGATGTCGATCGATCAAGGACCAGCTGAAAGAAGCCAACGTTGAATACAAGTTGAAAGATATCGAGTTCATCTTCGTGGAGGGAGCGCAGCTGGCCAGGGATAGGGCGACACACGATCAATTTGTCTTCGGGGGCAGGCAGTTTGTTCATCAAGCTTTCAAACTCTTGCAGTTGATAGACGGTCGCGCCAAGTAGTTTGTCGGTATCCGCTTCGATGGCTTGTCCTGAAATACTATCATTTTTTTCAATGGTGAAGACACCTTCATCAATTGGCAATAGACGTGAGAGGGCTTTACGCGGATCGAGCCCTTCATACTCTCCGTGCTGGACATCGATGAGTTGTCCGTTTTTAAAGGAGACGGCGTGCGTCTCGTCATCACTGTCGATTTTGAGAACGCCTGAAAAGCGAGCCGTTCCTAATAACTCGATCGTCTCTCGAATTGTCTCTTCTTCGATCGTGCCATTTTCAGGAATTTCAACTGGCGGTGCAATATCGATGTCGCCATCGAGTGACGAGAGATTGTCCTCATCAGGCAAAGACATAATTGACAAATCGCTCGGTGCATCAACGAAACTTTGCTCAGCGAAATCATCTTCAGACCGGTCGCTCAACTCACTTGGTGGCGCGTCTGAAAAATCAAGTCGTGGTGGAATGGATGGCTCTGGCATCTTCGGCGCTTCCTGAAGACCTGTTTCTGGTGATCGATACTCGAGAATACTTGAACCGAGTGCAAGTCGATCGCCATGCTTGAGGGTGGCTTTCGAAAAACGCTCACCGTTTAGAAAAGAACCGTTGGTTGAACCGAGATCTTGATAGACAACTTGTTCGCCCTCAACACGTATTTCGGCATGACGCCGCGAGACCATGTCTTCGACAACGACAATATCCAGCTCTCCACCCCGGCCAATGGTAATTGTACCTTGTTCTGGCAAAGTATAGCTGCCACCTTCGTATTTTCCTGAAATGAAAACCAGTGTTTTCTCTGCCATAAATACTCCTGACGTCAACGCTAGCCTGGCGTCGACGCAAAATCAAAAAAAGCACAGCCAGAAGAGCCTAAGGTATGTCATATATATTTATGTATACTCAAGCAGGGGAGCGCGCGCCTCATTTATCTGCGGATTCTCTTGGTTGATCAGCTCTAAAAAGGCTTGATGGGCCTCACAATTCACGATCGAGCGGGCATAGTTTGAATCAGGTACAGCTTGTTTACCGATGTATCGGCGTTTGAGTTTCATCACACGCCGATAAGCATCGTTAACACGTTCTTCCGAGAGTTGATTTTGAGATATGGCTGACATGAGATAAGCGATAGTATCCGGTATGTCTTTCAAGCTATGACAAACCAGTACATGATCACAGCCAGCTTGGATTGCTTTGAGTGCTGCCTCCTGAACCGAATAAGAATTCGCGATGGCTTTCATATCAAGGTCATCAGAAATAATCAGCCCCTCAAAGCCGAGCTCATTCCTCAACGTATTGCGTAAGGCATATTTTGAGAAGGTCGCTGGCAAATGCTCTGAATGTTCGCCCATATTGACATGGGCTGTCATAAAAGCGGCGAAATCGTGTTCGATGGCTGCTTGAAATGGTGGCCATTCGACTTGCCATAAACGGTCACGACTTAAGTTGAGTTGAGGTAAGTCCACATGGCTGTCAACAGCGGTATCGCCGTGTCCTGGAAAGTGTTTGCCCACAGCAGCAATGCCACTTGACTGTAGTCCACGACCAAAAGGAATCGCCGTTCGAATCACTGCTTCAGGTTTTGTACCAAAGGCACGGTCTCCAATAACAGGATTATCTGGATTGGAATTGACATCGAGCACAGGGGCATGATTCATATGAAAACCGAGTGCCGCCAGTTCTCGACCCAGTAATGCACCGGCGCGAAATAAACCATCGGGATCAAGGACCTGAGCCAGCCGCATCATCGGTGGCAAGTTGCTACATATATCTCTCAACCGCGCAACGCGACCACCTTCTTGATCAACGGAGAGTAATAATGGATGCGCGTCTGGGCTTGACTGAATGAGGGCAGTGTTGAGTGCGAGCACTTGCTCAAAGGACTGAATATTCCGATGAAAGAGAATGACGCCACCGATATGATGTTGTTGTAGTATATGTTGCGTATCGGCAGACAACTGTGTGTCGGGAATCCCGACACTGAAGAGTTGGCCAATCTTTGTTCGAAGGTCAGGTTGATTTGACATCCCTTAAAGTATTACGCTGAATCAACGTATGCAAAATATTCCAATGAAAAAGAACACAAGTATGGTGAAGTGGATTGTCACTTTGTCAAGTGTACTATGCATACATGTGCAAGGACGAGATACAGCTCACCCAATGAGGACCAACCCAAAAAGTGAGATCGTCTCGGCTGATGCTGGCGTTGAGCCTGAATTCAAGCCAACCGAATCAGACTTAGAAGTTGATACAAAGTCTGTCGGCGGACTGACGTCAGTTTTTGCAGCTGCAATTGAGGACATTAAAAGCGCGCGCGGCGATGTTGCGATTCATGTAAAGAACCTGACGACCGGTGAAGATGTATTCGCACATCAGCCGAATAGCCGAAAAATACCGGCTTCAAATGCCAAGCTATGGACGGCGCTGACGGCACTTGAGGTTCTGGGGGCCAACTTTCAATATAAGACCGAGTTTTGGATACGCGGGACTGTTGAGAATGGTCATTTGAAAGGTGCATTGTTGATCAAAGGGCATGGTGATCCAACAATAACCAATGAACGTCTTGAACAGATTGCATGGGACTTATCACATATGGGGATCCATCGGATCGATCAGATCATATATGATGTTGATTATTTTGATGAGGTGAGCGAAGCGGCGGGTTGGGCAGAAGAGGGTTCTCCTGATCGAGCTTACGCGGCCGGTGTCAGTGCGTTGAGCTTGAATTATAACGCCATCGGTGTACATATTCAGCCGCGTTTCGATGGTGCGGCCGCAGACGTTTATTTAGTGCCAGATTCTGAATATGGTGTTTTGATGGGGCGTGTTCGCTCAGGTCGACGCATGCGGCGATTGCGGGTTCATACTCAACGCGATGAGGAAGATACGATCGTCATGATCTCTGGTACAGCAGGTACCCGAGATGGTGGTCGTCGTATTCATCGACGTGTTTACACGCCACCAAAATATTTCGTCGAAGTGCTCCGGAAGAGGTTGCGTGCCCACGGCGTTCGAGTTGGGCAACGCGTCAGACGGAGTCAGGTGAAACCAACTGATCGACTCCTTTATACCAGTTTGTCGAAGCCGCTATCTGAAATCTTGGTGACGCTCAATCATTTTTCGAATAACTTGATTGCTGAGACGCTGATTAAGACGGTATCTGCCGTCGAAGTTGGTGTCCCCGGAACTTTTGAAGGTGGCATGAGAACAGTGCGCCGAATTTTGCAGAAGGATGTTGGTTTAGACAAAGCGACGTTCGATATTGGTAATGGTTCAGGTTTGAATCGGGTCAATTGGATTACGCCGCATGCGCTGACGGATTTAATCGCATATGTTTATGAAAGACGTTTGATGCAACCGGAATGGGAAGCATCATTGGCTGTTGCTGCTGAAAAGGGAACGCTACGGCATCGTATGAAAATGGGAGAAGCCGCCGGACGTGTTCGTGCGAAAACGGGTACGCTCACTGGGGTGAGTGTTTTATCGGGCTTGTTGAAGAATCACAAAAATGAAATATTAGCCTTTAGTCTGATGATGGATCGCTATCAGTCGAAAAAATCAGTCAGAGACATTTGGGCGATTCAAGATCGCTTGGTTGAAACGCTGGTTTCATCTCGACAATAACGCATCGAAATCAGCCATCTTGTCCTTGTTTGACCATCTATTCTGATTTAACCTCGTAAGATGTCCGCTGTTAGACAACAATGCGTCGTAATCTGTTTATTGAGCTGCTTTATCAGTTATCTTTCGCCTGTTTATGCTATGCCGCCTGATGAAGGTGCCGTCGTCGATTTTCCCAGGGTACCTTCGATGGAGGCACGGGTCGATTTTTGGCGACATGTGTATGGGATCTACTCCGAAAATGAGATCGCTTTTCACGATCCGAGTGATATGCGTTTTATTTACCGGGTGGTTCAGGTTCCTTCTAAAGAGACTGCTGAGTCTTCGGCGCTTCGACGGAAGGCTATTAATTTAGAGCAAGGTCAGACCTTAAAAGCATTAAAGCGGCTTTCAGAGCTTGAGTCCAGCAAACAGCTTTTTCATCAAATAAAACCCGAGCAAAAAGCGGCGATGACGCAATGGACACAACGCTGTATCGATGAACCTGTGATGTGTGAGATATATGAACGCACAAAGCATCTTGCTGAAGATGGGACTGTGCTCTTTCGCGATCGACATATCCGAGCACAGAATGGTTTAAGAGAACGGTTTATTAAGGGCTATATCTCCTCAGGTGCATATGCTGCACGTATACGCCGTATTTTACGAGGCGCAGGCTTACCAGATTCGATCATTTCATTGGCATTCTTAGAGAGTCTCATGCAGATTGACGCGCATTCATGGGCCGGTGCTGTCGGGATTTGGCAGTTCATGCGGTATACGGCCGGGGAATATATGACAGTATCAGAAGTCATCGATGAGCGCCGAGACCCGATCCTCGCAACGCACGCGGCGGCTCAATATTTGATTGCTGCTCGAAATGAGGTTGGTCCATGGCCTCTTGCGATCACGTCATATAACTTTGGACGCGCCGGCGTGAAAAATATGGTGAAGGCGGCGAAATCAGATCAGCTCGATACACTCATTCTTGAGCACAAAAGCAAGAGATGGGGCTTTGCTGCACAAAATTATTATCTGACATTCTTGGCCGTACTCGATCTGGTACAGCATCCACATATTTACTTTCCGGAAGTTGAGGCACGGGTTGATCCTTGGCGGTTTGATGTCTTTCGACTTCCACTTGAGATCCGTCTCAAACGTTTTCTAGAAGTCACGGCACTTGAACAATCAGATGTATCGGCACTTAATTTGGCATTGCGGCCACAAGCTTTTGAAGATGATGCCTGGTTACCGTACGGTTATGGTATTCGTGTGCCGGCTGGTTCGGGAGAAGGTGCACTCAAAAAGCTCATCGACTGGATGACGCAACAAAAATCAGGTGAGGCGAAGAGCGAGCCCAAGGCTTCAGGAGAAAAATACAAAATTCGGCGTGGGGACACACTGTCAGGTATCGCCCATAAAATGAAGGTGTCGTTGTCTTCGCTGATGCGTATCAACAAGTTGAATAAAAAGTCTGTTCTTCGTATCGGTAAACGATTAAAAATCCCCCAGGACGGACAAGATTGGAGCCTCGAATTGTCTTCTACCGAAGAAACGGGCCCGCAAGATTATCGTGTTTCTCGTGGAGACTCATTATTGGGAATTGCCCATACCTTTCAAGTACCAATTACACACTTACTGGAAGCAAACGATATGTCGATGGCAACACGACTCGAGATTGGCCAAGTATTGAATATCCCACAGAGAACATTTGGTTATTCGTTGATTCCGTCGGCCAAAGATTTGCAGATATGGAAGCCGGCTCATACACAAGATGGACTAAGCATCTATGTGTCACGGTATGAAGAATCTTTGCAACCAGATACTGAGCTTGGTTTTCGGTTTTCTCCAGCTGAGGCGTTGCCTTTGGTGAACTGGGTGAAACCTTGATCTGGGTTGTTCGTTTTTACTGCTCAGCGAGGCAAGATCGAACATTACCAGGAATGTAACTCGCTGCGACATCTTGAGATTTTCGAATACGTTTTTGGCGTTGCTCAACCGACTGACTTTCACAGCTCCAACTGAAACTTGATGAGATTTGTCTCGTATCTTGGAGCTTATCCAGTGCACAACGCACAACGTTGATTCTCGCTTGGGTTGTTAACGGCTGGATCTCGTCATTGTTCACCATATCTTCGAGTTTATTCAAAATGAGATCTTGTACGAAGTAGTTTTGAAATTGTTGTTTATCTGTACACTTGGTGTGTGGCGCAACATGTTTTCTGAAGCAGGTCTTTTCTGAGACCTTTAAGCCGACAGGAAGGGCATCAAGATCATCTTTCGCACCTTTGACAAGTTGAGTGAGCTCGGCATGCAAACAGTCATCAAAATCTTGTATGTTGCTTGAAGAGACTTTAAGGCCTTGTCGTGCAATAAGCTGTCGCGTACCTGCACCGAGTGCTGTTTCCCATTTTTCAATATCAGCAGATTGTCGTTCTGTGAGACGATCATCTTGTTGAGATGTATTTGAGATTGTTCCATCCGCATTCATACGGAACTGTGTTTGAGTAACGGATTCATTGTCATACTTTTCTGTCGTGCTACATTGAGCTGCTTGCTGGCGCAGGATTCCGCTCAATTCTTCGTCCTCTTCTAGAACACCATCGAGCAATCTTGATTCAGGATTTTGCACGTTTTTTGGCAGGCTGCTGATCGAGCCATTGATGGTGCAATCGACAATCGAGCGTCTCAGTGCCGGATCTTCAAAGCGGTCATCTTGCAATGCAAGGATTCTGAAGTTTTCATCGAGATGACGCGCCAGTTCTTTACGACTATCAAAACGAGAACGTGTGTTTTTAGAGCTACACCCAGACGCATATATGCCAGCAGCACAAACAAGAGTCACAAGCGATAAGGTCCCAAAAGTCTTTTGAAATCTGTTCACAGAAAACCTCCAAACGAGCTTCACTTTGGCAAGATTTGAGGCAGATCGCAAATGTCTGACCCAAAATATCGGATGCAGCGACAAAAATTGACTCAGCATCTCCATTTGCATTAAGTCATATGGTATGAACCTGGCACTCAATCTTGCGATTGAACAAACAAATTTGAAGCCGGATGCCCGTTTGTCTGACATAGAACAGCTGGTGCATGAGGCGCGCGCGCATTTCTTTAAAGGTGTATGTGTACACCCAAAATGGCTACCCGAACTCGAAAAGCTCGACCCGTACCATGATTTTTTGCATATTACAGTCGTTGGTTTTCCGCTGGGTGTCACACCGATCGAGGTATTGCGAACCGAGACGCGGTGGTGTCGAACGCGCGGTGCTGATGAAATCGACATGGTGATCGATAGGGGATTGCTCATGGAAGGCAATTTGGAAGCCGTCAAAAATCGTGTATATGCGGTGAAAGAAACAGCAGAAGATAAAGCCGTCAAAGTGATCCTTGAGTCAGGTGAGTTATCACGCACAGCCCTGAATGAGGCCACGCGCTGCGCAATTGAGGCGGGTGCCGATTTTGTAAAAACATCAACAGGGTTCTTTGGGTCTGGAGCAACGGTCGAAGCTGTTCGTCGTATGCGACGCCTATGTCCTGAACATGTTGGCGTGAAAGCAAGTGGTGGAATTCGTAGTTATGGCGATGCGGTTGCGATGCTTCAAGCAGGCGCGACACGACTCGGAACCTCTTCTGGTGTCGCTATCATGGAAGGTGCGGCGCGACAAAAGTCCCCTGCGACGCAACATGTTTCCAGTCAGGTATCTGGCCAGGCATCAGGTCCTCTGAAGGAGAAGAAATGAGAGCATACGATTTAATTATGGCAAAGCGAGATGGTGAAGAACTCTCCGCTGAAGCGATTCGTTGGCTGATCGATGGATTTACAGCAGGTGAGATTCCTGACTACCAAATCGCCGCTTTCGCGATGGCTGTTTACTTTAATGGGATGAAGCCTGTTGAGCTGGGGGCATTGGTATCATCGATGTTGCACTCTGGCGATGTCATCGAGTTTCCAAATGACGGCCGTCCACGCATAGACAAACATTCAACCGGTGGTGTTGGCGATAAAATGTCTTTGCCGCTTGCGCCTGCTGTTGCGGCATGTGGTGTCAGAGTACCGATGATCGCTGGTCGCGGTCTCGGGCACACAGGCGGAACGATCGATAAACTTGAGGCCATTCCAGGCTTTCAAACAAGCCGAACAATCGAAGAGTTTAAATCTCAGGTCGATTCAATCGGCTGCTGTATCATGAGTCAAACATTGAATGTCGCGCCAGCAGATAAAAAGTTTTACGCACTTCGCGACGTCACGGCGACGGTCGATTGTATTCCACTTATTGCGGCATCGATTATGTCAAAGAAAATCGCGGAAGGCATCGACGGACTTGTCCTTGATGTGAAGTACGGTAATGGTGCGTTTATGCAAACTGTGGAACAAGCCCAAAACTTGGCACAGGTGATGGTATCGATAGGTACAGAAATGGATAAACGCGTTGTCGCTCGATTGACCTCAATGGAGCAACCGATTGGTCGATTTGTCGGCAATGCCATTGAAGTGAATGAATCGATCGACATCTTAAAAGGAGCGGGCCCGACTGATTCTCGAGCACTGATCGTTGAGCTTGGTGCCGAAATGCTTGTGCTTGGTGAAGTCGCTCAAAACACCGAAGATGGGCGAGCACAGATCTCTAAAGCCCTTGATGATGGCAGTGCATATGAAAAATTCAAAGCGATGGTTGAAGCGCAAGGTGGAGATGTGAAATCTGTTGAACAGCACCTGCCGCTGTCAGGTCAAGCGTATGTTCTCGAAGCAGAAACAGCCGGCTTTATCGAATTCCCTGATACGCGAGACATCGGTTACGCTGCTCTTGAGCTCGGTGGAGGTCGCAAGAAAAAAAGTGATACGATTGACCCTGGCGTTGGTTTTGAGATTTATGTTGATGCAGGGCAAAAAGTTGAGGCAGGTACCCCGCTTGTGAAAGTTCATCATCGAGATGGGAACGGTTTAGAAGCAGCGATTAAACTTCTGAAGGAGGGTGTCTTGATTTCAGAGACGCCGACCGAGTCTCCCGAGCTATTTGGACCACGCATAGAAGGCTAGTATGGGTGTACTTGGACTATTGACAACCATTGCCATCGCCTACGCGATTTCCACCGATCGTAAAAATATCGATTGGAAGCTCGTTGGGATCGGTACGGCGATACAACTGCTATTTGCGATTGTTGTCCTCAAAACATCTATTGGCCAGAATATTTTTCGGTCACTCAGTGATGGCATTACCAATATTTTAAACTTCGGCAATGTCGGTGCGAAAGTCATTTTTGGTAACCTGGCAAATCCGACACCACTATCTGTTTCAGATGGTGCAGGGGTCGTTGAAGTCGGTGCATTCTTTGCCTTCGGTGTTTTGCCGACGATCGTCTTTTTCTCTGCATTCAGTGCGGTGCTTTATCATATCGGCCTGCTTCAAGTGATTGTGAAAATGCTCGCGACCGTGATGAGAAAGTTGATGGGCCTCACCGGTGCAGAAAGTCTAGCGGCGGCCGGTAATATCTTTGTTGGTCAAACAGAAGCGCCACTGCTTGTGAAACCATATCTTGAACGCATGAGTCGCAGTGAGCTCATGGCGCTGATGACAGGTGGCTTTTCGACAGTCGCAGGCGGTGTTCTTGCTGCTTATGTCGGCATGCTTGGCCCACATATTCCTGATATTGCCGGGCACTTGCTTGCTGCGTCCGTGATGAGTGCGCCAGCCGCATTGATATTTGCGAAAATCATTGTGCCCGTGAATAAAGATGAACCAGACTCTGATGACGTGAAGCCTGCCGAAGAAACACAGAAGCTGGATACAAACCTCATCGATGCAGCGAGTCGTGGGACTTCAGAAGGCCTCGCGCTTGCCATGAATGTTGGGGCGATGTTGATTGCGTTTACAGCACTGATCGCACTGCTCAATGCGATTGTTGAAAATAGCCTTGGTGTGTTTGGTATCGGTGGGCACAACCTACAAACACTGATTGGCGTCGCGCTTTCACCTTTTGCCTTCTTGCTTGGTGTTCCATGGGATGATGCGCGTCTTGTTGGTGAGTTGTTAGGCACAAAGACCGTGGTGAATGAGTTCATTGCGTACTTAGATTTGGCGAAGTTTATGAGTGAAGATGGTTTTGTCCATATGAAGAGTCAAATCATTGCGACGTATGCGCTGTGTGGTTTTTCGAACTTCGCATCGATTGGTATTCAAATCGGTGGACTCACAACGTTGGCGCCAACACGGCGTAAAGATCTTGCCCAGCTTGGGCTTAGGGCGATGATTGCCGGGAGCTTGGCTTGTTTTCAAACAGCAGCGATCGCAGGCTTGCTCTATTAACACAAAATAAAGTAAGACGAGACCAGAGCAATGTAGGAAGCTTAAATAAGGATTAGATGATGACAGGAAAAGCAGAAGTCGAACAAGCACGTGCACTTATCGAATCAAAAGTTGGTTCAAGTTTCAAACCCACGCTCGGTATTGTGCTTGGAAGTGGTCTTTCGAAAGTCGGCGAAGAACTGATTGAGCATCATGGTGGTGTCGCGATTCCGTATGGAGAGATTCCGTCGTTTCCGACATCGACTGTGGCAGGTCATAAGGGTCGATTGGTATGCGCTACCAAAGACGGTGTTGATGTGATTATCATGCAGGGCCGTGTTCATTTTTACGAAGGTTACCAACCTGCTGAAGTGGCGTTCCCGATTCGTGTGATGGGTGCTTTAGGCATTAAAACCTTAATGGTGACAAACTCTTCAGGTGGTATGGGAGAAGGGTTTAAAGCCGGTGATTTGATGTTGATTGAAGATCATTTAAACCTCACTGGTAACAACCCATTGGTCGGGCCGAATGAGCCTTCTTTTGGACCGCGCTTTCCTGATATGACTGAGACATATCCAAAAAACTTGAGAGAGCTTGCGATTTCACGCGCGCGTGCATTGAATATTAATTTACAATCAGGTGTGTATGCAGGCGTGCTTGGGCCAACGTACGAGACACCGGCTGAGATCAAGATGCTTAAAACGCTTGGTGCGTCAGCTGTTGGTATGAGCACTGTCTATGAATCGATTGCTGCATCACATATGGGCTTACCTGTGCTCGGCATCGCCTGTATTACCAACCTTGCTGCTGGCATTAGCCCGCGTAAACTGACCCATGAAGAAGTGACTGAAAATGCCGCCAAAGCGTCTGAACAATTCTGTCAGCTTGTGATGAGTTTGATCGATTCGCTGGCGACGGTGAATTAAAGTTACGATATTTGATGAATATTGCTCTCAAGGCGATCGGTTTTGTCCGCTCTTCTCGGAAAAAGAAGCAATTCTACAGCCTGACTGGATCTCAGAATTGATGGAAGGGTATTGGTGAACGCTGGATTCAATTAGAAGACGTACCGAGACTTGTTTCGTCTCCAGATAAGGCGATTTGGCAGTTTGGGAGATAGGGTTATCTAAACCAAAGACTCAATCTTTGAATAGTCGATCGCATTTTGTTGAGCGATCTCCAAATCATAGTCTTGTTGTAACCCAAGCCAGAACTTTGCAGTGGCGCCAAAAACACGTTCCAATCTTAAAGCTGTATCCGCCGAGATCGAGCGTTTCTGACGACATATTTCACTGATGCGTGCTTCCATTTTAAAAGAAACCCTTAAAAACACAGCCAAAATTGGTCACTCAACATAGATGTTTTGAGGGAGCATTATGCAAAACATACGAATATGTTCGGCGGGAATTATTTTTACTTTATTTTTTAGTGTCTTGGCATGTGATAAACCGACGTCCGAGCCAGATTTTTCAATCGCTGAATCACCAGGCCATTTAACTGACGATAGCCAAAAAAGTAAATATACCCGATCTGTTGTGAGTCGAGCTCTTGTTCGAGGCGCAGACGAAATGGATTTGATGGTGCAACTATCATGGGATAACGACGCCGATCTCGATTTATGGATTTCAAATACAAACGATGAACTTTGCCAAGCCGTCAATCCGGATGCATTTTGTAGTTGGACGAATTGTGTAAACGGTTTTGACCTCAATTCAGATGGTGCCGTCGACGAAAAAGACCCATACCTCGATATTGATAATATGACTGGTTACGGTCCCGAGCAAATATCGATTGCACAGCTGACAGAAGGTGACCTCAGCATCGGTGTTAGTTTTTTTGGAGGAATACATCGGCTCGAGGGGACGGATTTAGAAACGAACGCGCAAGTTCGTATTTTTTCTCGGGGTGTTGTGTTGGCTGAGCGTCAGATTCAACTTTCACAAGTCAAACAATCGGTTGCATTTTACGACCTGACCTTCGAAGACGAAGACGGTCTTGAAGTAGCAGAAGCTGAGCGAAGCGAAGTATGTGTAGAACAACCACAGTCGGGCGGTGGTGAAGAATATGAGCCAGGCTATGACCCGAATAATCCTGTTCCACAATGTACGTCTGATAGTGATTGTGCAGTCGGACTAATTTGCTACGAACACTTTTCGATGTGTATGCCTGGTTGTCGAGACGATGCTGGCTGCCCAGAGGGCTATATGTGTGAATCATCACAGTGCCGGCTGACACCAGAGTGCTTTTCTGATAGTGACTGTGTCGAGAATGAACGCTGCCTATCTGGTCAATGTTCCACAATCGAAGCCTTTGCTTCGACACTCAATCCCGCCTATATTTCGGTCGTGCATCAACCTGATGTGAGCATCTATCATCCAGATATGAACGACTTACCAGCGTTCACGACAGACGATATAATTGGTGTGTTTTTTGACGCCACACAACTTGAAGAGACAGACTTTTTATTTCGTGGCTGGGTCCTGCTCAGTAAACCAACTGCTTCAGATGTCTATGTACCGTCTTCATCTTGGAGAGAGACAGGACAGCAAGCACTTCAAGCTGGCTTTGATACATACATGCCGAATATGGGTGTCGGCTTTTCACCATTTTACGATAAACCTGGGCGCTATCGATTTGGTGTGCGCCTGAGCGAACGCGGTTCAGACTTCAGTTTCATTCATCAGGTGATCTCTTTAGATATTGTCCAAGGCGCAACGCCACCATTATTCTACGGCATGGAACCAGATGCGAATGCATGTGATGTCGATGCTGACTGCGAACAGCCGGCTGGTGAAACCGTCATTTGTTTTGGCAGAAACCCAGCTCGACCATTATCGGGCCAGTGCCAAGAACTTTGCTCAGCTGTCAATACATGTTCCAATGAAGCTGACCTATGTTATCAAGGACGCTGTGTCGAACGCGAAGTTGTTGAAGACATTACAGTACCGCCCGGCGAACATGATTTTTCAGATTTTGAGGATGTCATCGATATTCCAGAACAAGGTTTTGCTGTGACACTTGAATGGTTTGGTGGTGCAGACCTAGACTTATGGTTTGTGAAAGGTGAGGCATCAAGTCATTGCGATCTCGAACAATATGATGTGTCAGATGAGATTTGTAACTATCGAAACTGTGATAACGGTGTCGATTGGGACGGTGATGGAACCACTAGCAGTGTTGGAGACCCACAGCTTATCATGGACAATGTCGGAACAGATGGACCATTTGTTCAAAAGACGGAGATGATTCAGGCAACTGCGCTTAATAATGGAACATATAGCGTGACGGTTCATGCTTTTCGACAGGTCGATGACCAAGTACTCCCGCGCGTGCGCCTATATGTGAATGGTGAAGTGGCTATCGAAAGAAACTTGGCTTGGGGAAATGAGAATAACCTTCAAACCGTGATGGACTTCGAAGTTCAAGATGGTGTCGTGGTCACAGGGACTAATGAGCCATTTATCACAGCCAATTGGCCGTGTGGAAACTAGACGATTATATTTAAAGCTGTCCTTTGGGGGCGGGCTGTCCTCTAAGGAGTCCCTCTGTTGATAAATCCTCATTGATCTCTTCCCAATGTAGGCCATAGCCGGCTGCAGATTTAACCCATGCATTTCGTTGTTGAGATGTTGCGTTGGCGAGTCTGGGGTACCATGCCAGCGGCACAGTAATACTTCGACCATCCATCAACAACACTGTCATTTCAGAGTCAGTAAATACGACATCCTGAACTCTTTCATCCGACGCCAATGCCAAAATACCCATCCCAGGCCTCCTTTAATTCTTCTCGATGTTCTCGAACGATAGAAACGATTTTATTTAATTCAGGGCCTCTAAACCCAATACTTCTCGCAACAGATAGATCGTGCAGCCAGATTTTACATGTTTGATTGTCACGATCGATATGTATATGAGACGGTTCACCTGGCTCGTGACTAAAAAAATATAAGCGATACGGTCCATGCCGTAAAACAGTTGGCATAAGTATAAGATATCACAAAATGAACGATTTTATAAGACGACTGTCATATTCTTCTATGCGCCTATTTCTTCTCATTAATTATGCCGAATAGTTCCTTGTTCTCATGAATAAAACGCCCAGGATCATTTTTGCCGGCAAGAACAACCATTGCTCGAGCGACCTCGATATCTTTAATCGCAGCATATTTGTTGAGCCATGGTATGTGTCGGAGCTGTCGCCCAACCAAGATAGCTAAACCCTCACCTGGTCGAGATTCCTGGCGTTTACCATCTAATACAGAAGGGCGTAAGATATCGATACGTTCAAACGGTAGTTGCTGAACAGCGTCCTCCAGTTCACCTTTGATTCGTGAATAAAAAAGATGCGACTGGGCATCGGCGCCAAGTGACGAGACCAAAAGCAGATGCTTAACACCATTTTCGGTCGCTGCTTTGCAGACTTCATATTGGTAAGTAAAGTCGATTTGGTACTGTCGTTCTTTCGTGCCCGCTTTTTTAAGGGTTGTGCCAAACGCACAAAAAAGGACATCGCCTTGTATATACTGTGCCCACGCTTCAGGTTGATCGAAGTTGATTTTTCGAACAATCACTTTCGAATCTAGCGCCGGAAGTGAACGCCGAGAAAGGGCTTGGATATGGGAGATACGGCTGTCTTCAACTAGTAGACCGACAAGCTTTTGTCCGACCAGTCCGGTTGCGCCCAAAATAATTGTTTGAATGTTTTTCATTCTTGTTCTTCAAAAGGCTCTGCAGTAGGTGATATCTCATCCTCATCGTATAACTCATCTTTGATGGGCGAGGTCTCATCAGCTAAGCGCTCTGCCTCAAGTTTTATCATGTTTTCCACAGGCATTTCATACTTGAGCTCTGGAGAAAGGTATCGAATAATTTTTGTCGCTGTTTGCCGATCGGTTCGCATCTTATAGAAAAGCCATTGTTTACAGTCTTTAGAGAATCCGAAGCTATATTCTTCTGCTTTCATGATGTGAGCTGAGTCAGGAATCGTGATGGTATTCTTAACGAGAATAGATGCTTGATAGGCGTCATCAATTCGAAGAACCTGAACAACATCAATGGTGTCTAAGGTTGTATGTTCAAGGATAGGTTGAAGTTCTGTCATCTTGCTTTGAATAATTTGAACCATATGTTTTTTTTGCAGACCAAGCTGCTGCCATGTCGCAGGATGAGCCATCAGCATTGAACCTGCGAGGTCACCATCACGCATTTTCTCAAACATTAGTCGAGTTTGTTCTCGCGCACTTTGCTGACATTGTTCGAGTCGTGGTGATTTGACAGCAGTTGATTTCACAACAGTAGATATTTCTGTTGTCTCTTTTTGGGAAAGGTCCCTGGTGGTATTCTCTTGTGGTGAGACATTTTTATGAGAGGCGGCGCAATTGATATTTATCGCCAATGTTGCAGTCGCAAATAGTCCTGCGAGATTATTTCTATTTTTGCAAATCATTATATCCTTGATTGTATTACTTTATTTGAAAGAGTAACCTTCTTAAAATTGAGCGAATATGCTCGTCATGCTTCTCGCTTTTATGCGTGGGTGATTCTTCCCAATCGATATGAATATCTTCTTGGCTCGCAAACCGTTTTAGAAAAGCGGCTGCTTCTGCTGCTTGTTCTTCTTGGACATCAACTTTGACGCCACCGATGGCATGTGAGTAAAAAGAGTTCATTCCGATCGTTTGATGATCTTTAAGACGGGTTTGAAAGCCAGATCCCTGAAGGACGGAAGCGATCATTCGCGCTTCATGGACGTGGGTGGTACGACAAAGCGTCGTCCAAGTACTCATTTGATGAGCCCAATATTCGTTAGGGCTTCTTTTGCTTTCTGAAGCGCCTCAGATGAGAGTTCTAAAGTGGGTTTGACTTGATTATGCTTGAGCCAATGTTGAGTCACTTCAGTGGTGAGACCAAACCGTCGCGCCGTTTCAAAACAAACACGTTCTTCATCAGCAAAAAATTCTGCAGCTTTTTGTCCCACGGTTTTTATCATCTCATTAAAATCATCTTTGATATCTGTGTAGCGATCTCGGTGAGCGGCAAAGGTAAAAGCACACCATGGTGGTGTATAAACATCGATCTTCGCTAAACGACCTTTTGAGCAAGCCGGTGCAGTCATCGTTTCTTCCCATAAAAATAAATCTATATTTTTATCATCAAAAGCATCGAGTGCACCCGCGTAATTTTTGATGACATGCCAACGGTCATCAGAATCAGTTGTCTGAATCTTATAATCGTTGAGCAAAGAGACGGCCATCATATGTGAGCCAGAACCAAAGCGTGAGATCCCGATACGCGCTTCTGCCAACATATCTTTATTTAATATCCATTCTGAACTTGGTGCATGAACACCCCACCTAAGTGGTGTCGTTGTATAATGACCGATAGGGATGAAGTCATCTGACTCGGCACATAGACGCGACACGCCTTCTGTCAGCATTAAAGCGACATCAGTTTCACCCGCTATCAATTTCTGTGTCATGGCGCCTGTACCACCTGGTACGTTCTCATAACACCAGTTTTGGCCCCGGTCATGTTGTTCTGATAACAACATTAAAGGCAGATTAAAGTGTTCAGGAACGCCAACGACTCGAAACATACCTTGATATGTCCCTTTTAGCTGCGCAAGTAAAGTCAGTTATGACATGCGATCGATGCACATTGGCATGCATTCGTCATATGGCATTTCACTTTGTTGGGAACATACTTGCTCACACTCTGCTTCAATTTGCTCATCATTTTGGCCATTTCCGGGCGAGATAACATTATCGCTTTGCCCTTCATCGAGTCGATCATCTTGTTCTCGCTCATCTTCAGTTCGTTCATCATCAAGCTCTGCCTCACATCGCTCGATACATTCATCATAGCTGTCGACAGCAAATGACTGGCATAATGCTGGGCAGTCACGCACATCTTCTGTTTGTTCGGCACACTTTGCCCGGCACTGTGTTGCTTCTTCGTCACTTAGGTTGCGGCACTCTTGCTCGATGCATTGCATGTAATCATCTTCAGCGTCCACTTCACGCTCGTCCTCATCACGTTCATTGTTATTGTCCCGCTCAATCTCCCCACCAGAACCGCCACCGACGACGATATCTTGATCTTCATCAACTTGTGCATTCACATCATCGACAATTGGTGTCGAACCGGGTGCCGGGTTTTGACCACTGGCAGGGTAGGTCACCGAATCTTCATCTTGCCCCGTGGCATCTCCCTCTGGAAGTTGGCACGTATTTTCAGCACCCATCAGTGCACATGCGGTGATCGTTAAGAAAAATACCTTGGAGACATGTTGAATCATGATCTACCCCCTAGATATACTATATAGTTATTCATCAAAGAGCGGGACGTTTCGACCATTCTTGCTCTATTTTGAGTCAATTGAGGCCATTTTTGGCCTCCTGATTACTTGATTGAGGCTTTCATCTTTTCAAGTTCGTCTGCAACTTGTTGTTTCCTCGCCTTTTCTACTTCAACTGCCTGTTTTTGTTCTTCTTTTTCTTTTTGGGCAGCTTCAAGTCGTTTCTTTTCCTCTTTTTTAGCTTGAAGTTTCGGCTCTATATAACTCCAACCAACAAGACCGGCGATTCCGACGACACATAAGATTAAAGCGTATTCCCAGATCTTACCAATAATGCCAAAAATAGCGATGATACCAAGAACGATCACTGCCAACCATACATATCTCTTCCATTTTGGGGCTTCTTCCAGCTCTTGCTTAAGTTCATCTGCTTTTTTGAGTGCATCGAGTTCATTTACCATGGTTATTTTTAGCACAAATATCTGGTTTTTTGGACAAAAAAAGGGGAAGGCATCGCAGTGG
>JAHDGS010000043.1 GCA_020627505.1 Myxococcota bacterium | reverse complement strand
TGGCTGCTCTTCAGTATGTAATATTGAAGACGGTTGGACATGTGTCGGCGAGGCCTCAACGTGTAATACGATTTGTGGAGACGGATTAATTAACGGCAGTGAAACATGTGATGATGGAAACACGTCAGGTGGCGATGGCTGCAGCGCAGTATGTGATGTCGAGGATGGTTGGACATGTGAAGGTGAGGCGTCAACCTGTACGACAAACTGCGGAGATGGAATTATTGCTGGAGCAGAAACGTGTGATGACACAAATATTTCGAGTGGTGATGGTTGCAGTGCTTCTTGTATGATCGAAAATGGCTGGAGTTGTTTTGGGGCACCATCTTCTTGCCAAAGTGCATGTGGCGATGGCTTGATTGTTGGTGATGAAACGTGTGATGACGGAAATAACACAAACGGAGATGGCTGTACATCGCGATGTCTGATCGAAGATGGCTGGACATGTACAGGTGAGGCTTCATCTTGTACGGCAACATGTGGCGACGGCTTGATCGTTGGCGAAGAAAACTGTGACGATGGAAATACCGATTCGGCTGATGGCTGTTCACCGAGTTGTTTGATTGAAGAAGGCTGGAGCTGCACAAATCAACCTTCACAATGTGTGATTATCTGTGGTGATGGTTTAGCACTTGGCGATGAATCATGCGATGATGGCAATCTTATCAATGGTGATGGATGTACTGTCACGTGCGATAATGAACCAGGATGGAACTGCTCAAATGATGACCCGACTGTGTGTGATGAGACGTGTGGAGATGGGTTGCGTGTTGGACTAGAAGTCTGTGATGATGGCAATACTGACGCTGATGACGGTTGCTCTCCATTATGTGATGTCGAAGATGGTTGGACATGCAGCGGGTCACCATCGGTTTGTCTTGAAACATGTGGTAATGGTGAAATAGATGGCGCTGAGGACTGTGATGACGGTAACCTCGAGAACGGTGATGGCTGTTCATCCTCATGTGCACATGAGCCAGGCTGGACGTGTGATGATCTAGAGCCAACGTCGTGTGAGAATATCTGTGGCGATGGGTTATTGGTCGCTGGTGAAGCGTGTGATGATAGTAATATTGATGACAATGATGGCTGTTCATCTATTTGTGAAATTGAGGATGGTTGGACGTGCTCTGATGCGCCATCTGTATGTTCTGAAACATGTGGTAACGGACTTATTGATGGAGACGAGGCGTGTGATGATGGTAATCTTGATAATGGTGATGGTTGCTCTTCAGCATGTGACTTTGAGCCAGGTTGGCAATGCGATGCCTTAGAACCGACCACTTGTGAAAGCCTATGTGGTGATGGTCTACTTGTTGGTGACGAAACCTGTGACGATGGAAATCGATCCTCCGATGATGGCTGTTCAGCAACTTGTGAAATTGAGGATGGTTGGACATGTAGTGGCACACCATCTACATGCACTGAAACATGTGGTAACGGAACGGTTGATGGAGACGAGGCGTGCGATGACGGAAATCTTGAAAACGGAGATGGCTGTTCATCTGCTTGTGAAGAAGAGACAGGTTGGGAATGTTCTGGAGAGCCTTCAAGCTGTGATTCAACATGTGGTGACGGGTTAATTGTTGGCACAGAAACATGTGATGATGGGAATGCCAACGATGATGACGGTTGCTCGTCTGGTTGTATGATAGAGTCTGGTTGGAGCTGTTTTGGAGCACCTTCGAACTGTCAGTCTGATTGTGGTGATGGTGTCATTGTTGGTGATGAAGAATGTGACGACGAAAATCTATTGAATGGTGATGGCTGTAATAGTAGATGCCTCGTCGAGTCGGGCTGGACCTGTCTGGATGAACCATCTGTCTGTGGGCCAACATGTGGCGATGGATTATTAGCCGGAGATGAAACATGTGATGATGGAAATGCTGTGGCAGGAGATGGCTGTTCCGATACATGCGGAACTGAAAATGGTTGGTTTTGTTCAGGTGTACCGAGTCTTTGTGCTTCTATCTGTGGTGATGGAATCGTGACGTCAGACGAAGGGTGTGATGATGGAAATGCTGTTGCTGGTGATGGTTGCAATGCGCAATGTGAAGTCGAAACCCCTGGTTGGGTATGTACAGGAGAGCCTTCTGTTTGCAGTGCGGCAGCATGTGGCGATGGAATTGTTGCCGGTATGGAAACATGTGATGATGGAAACGCTGTTGCTGGTGATGGTTGCTCATTGAGCTGTGTGATTGAAGATGGTTGGACATGCAGTGGTTCACCGTCTACATGTGCGGCCGGTGCATGTGGCGATGGAATTGTCGTTGCTGTAGAAGCCTGCGATGATGGTAATGACTTGAACGGTGATGGTTGTTCTGCTGGCTGTAATATTGAATCTGGTTGGTCTTGTTCTGGAGAGCCTTCAGCGTGTGCCCCTTCATGTGGTGATGGAATCGTGGCTGCGACAGAAGCTTGTGATGATGGCAATGCTGATTCAGGCGATGGTTGCTCCGAAAGTTGTGCCCTCGAACAAGGCTGGAGCTGTAACGGTGCGCCGTCGACTTGTTTTGGTCGTTGCGGAGATGGTTTTGTCGTTGATCAAGAAATCTGTGATGACGGTAATCTTGATAACGGTGATGGGTGCTCTTCTTCATGCTTTATCGAGACAGGTTGGGCGTGCGAAGATATGCCTTCGAACTGTTCGGGCATTTGTGGCGATGGCACGATTGTTGGCATGGAAAGTTGTGATGATGCCAATACCGATAATGAGGACGGTTGCTCTGATACATGTGATATCGAGTACGGCTTTGGTTGTGTCAATGAGCCTTCAAGCTGCCAAAGCACATGTGGTGATACCCTGATAGCAATTGATGAATCATGTGATGATGGTAATGACTTGAATGGTGATGGTTGTTCTGCGGCATGTCTCGTTGAAGTTGGCTATATGTGTGATGGAGAGCCTTCAATATGCACTAACACGTGCGGAAATGGCATCGTCACTGGAGACGAAACCTGCGACGACGGTAATACTGATAATAGCGATGGTTGCTCTGAGAACTGTGCTATCGAGTCGGGTTGGATATGCGATAATGAGCCATCGGTGTGTGAAGCGGCAGAATGTGGTGACGGAATTCTCGCAGGAGAAGAATCTTGTGATGATGGAAATATCGATGACGATGATGGATGCTCCGCTTTATGTTTGATCGAAGACATGGATAATGATGGAACGCTCGATTTTGAAGATCCAGCTGAGAATGATCCTTGTATTCCAGATGCGACTGTCGATGTATGTGATGCCGATTGTGATGGGCTTACAAACGCAGAAGAGGTCGAGCTCGGAACAGATGCTTCAGTGAACGATACCGATGGAGATGGAATCATCGACGGTGTTGAAGTCACGCTTGAACTCGATCCAACGCTTGTTGACAGTGATGATGACGACACCTGTGATGGTGCAATTGCATTTGATGATGTTTGCGATGCAGATACGGATGCTGATTCAGATGGTGTTGGTGCAATGAATGATCCTGATGATACTTCAGCGGTACAACCGGCACTCAACCTCGGTTATTGCGATGAAGACTACGATGGTATTCCAAATTGGAATGAAGTTGAAGATGGCTCCGATGAAACAGATGCTTGTGATCCTGATCCAACGCATCCGAATTGTTCATGTGCAATAGACGCTGACTGTCCAACCGATTGGGTATGTCAAGAGACGCGCTGTATTGCTGCATGTCAGTCAGATGATGATTGTCCTGATGACGAAGTGTGCGATGAAACAGGGCACTGTGGGTTTGCATGCCAATCTGATGATGATTGTGCAGCCAACGAATACTGTAGCGAAGGCAATGTATGTCTTCTTGGTTGCAATGAAGACAGTGATTGCGCGGATGATGAATATTGTACTGAAGACAATGTCTGTACCTCTGGATGTAATGAAGATTCTGACTGTTCAACCAATGAGACTTGTGATCTGGAAACAAATGAATGTACAGCAGTCGAACCACCTGCTACGACAGGCTGTTTTGAAGATGCCGATTGTCCTGATGGTTCTTTCTGCGGTAGTGACCAAGTGTGTCACGTGGGTGAATATATCGACGAAGACTATATCATCATGGGTGGTGATTGCTTCAGAGGATGTAGCTCAAGTGGAGATAGTGCGCTTCTATTCTTAGGCCTATTTTCATGGCTTGGTTTTAGAAGACGAAGATAGCCACTTGTACACAAACTAAAATGAGCGCCTGTAAGGGCGCTTATTTTTTGAGCCGTTTTTGGTGATTTAACCCAATTTGAGAGATATGAATCGAAAGAAATAAAAGCCAATGGACGACGTGCAATCATTGCACCGCTGTCGTTGGCATACGACTTATTGTCGTATGCAAAGAATATGATCGAAAGTTCAATATATCGCGCAGCCGATGCCTTGGGGTATGACAAAGTATAATTAAGGTTGGCTGGAGCAGGTTCAGATCGATCTGAAAAAGTTCCGCCAAAATTGATGGCAAAATCTATATATAAACGTACGGATAGGATTCTTGGAGGGATTATGTCGATTTCATTTGGAAATAAAGCGATAAATGCAGGTGTTAAAGCTGCCCAAACGATTGAAAAACTTGAGAAAACTGAGTTTTCGCTTGTCGAAAAGAAGATTGAATTAGAACTGATTGTTGAAGATCTGAAGACGCAAAAGGCATATGCCGCGGCGTATGCAGGTCAGTCAGATGTCCGAGGCCAAACAGCCTCTGCAATCTCTGTACTCAATCAGCAGTTAAAAACCGTGACAACAGAAGTCGCCGAATTGCAAGAAGCTGCCGATGCGCTTTATGATTCTTTGGGTGACAATGTCGTTGGTCTGGCTGCAATCGATTATGTTTCATCTGAAGGGTTGGAACGTGCATCATCAATGGCGGCGATGGAGAGCGCAATTGATGCGATGAACACGTCTGCAGATGAGGTTGTCGCATTAAGATCTCAAATATCTGATTTACGCACATTGGCATCAGATAATAAAGATAATCGCCACGTTCGTCGTGAAGTGGCTGGCTCGATTTCAACATTAAATCAAGCGCTCAAAGCTGCTGAAGGTGAATATCAGGATTCTTGGCACGTTCTTGAGGCTGCTTATGTGAATAGTTACCTCGTGACAATTAACAGCGACACCCCGGCTGGAGAAGTGACCAATCTTGCTGAAAAGGCCTTGAATGAATTCTTAAAACAAAATCAGTTTTCGGTGATGGCGAAGGAAAATGTTCAAACGTATGCAGAAGAGGCCAATTTTGAGAGATCTGTGGGTCGAGAAGCTGGCGCCTATCATACTGAGGGTGCTTACGAAGCAGCAATGAAAGGTGGTGAACATAACGTTCGTAAGTACGCTTACCATGCTCTTCAGTCTCAAAAACAAAAACAAAACTTTGAAGGCTTAATGTCTCTTTTGACTGCAGCAGAATAACATCATTGTCAATCCCGTGCGAGAGGAGGGCTCAATGGGACCAGCGATACGCTATCGTTTACAAGGATTATCTTACGAACTCACGTATGTGCGAGAATTTTCGCAGCAATGTGTTGAGATGATATTAGATAACTCAAAAAAACTTGAAGAGGCCAAGAGAACGAAAACGCCTTTTGCGCAATATACGTTCGAAAGCTATCAGGCAACTGGCCAGCTTAATAAATACAGAAGCATGGAAGCTGGTCTTATCGATGAAGCTCGAAAACTGTTGAAGCTGATTAAGGCAAAAAAATTGCCGGGTGCAAAAAGTCTAGAAGAAGCCTTTACATATGAGACATTATGTTCTGGCACGATTTTAAGAGCCGTGAATGACATTCTGGAAAAAAATTCTTGAGTCTATTCGGCCCTTGTCGAAGCCGTTCCCATCTCATACACAAGAACTTATGAAGTATCTTGTTGTTGGTTTAGGAAATCCAGGTTCGAAATACGAAGACACGCGACACAACGTTGGTGTTGGTGCGTTGATGGAATTGGCGAATCGTTTTCAATATCCAAAGAGTCAAAAAAAGTTCAAAGGACAGTTTTCCGATGGTCGGGTTGGTGAAGCACGCGTCGGTTTGCTATTTCCTGAAACCTTTATGAATTTATCTGGTGAATCTGCTTTGCCGGCCTGCACTTTTTTTAAGCTCAAACCAGAACAACTCATCGTGATTCATGACGATCTCGACCTACCGCTCGGGTGCGTTCGAATCAAAAAAAGTGGTGGTCATGGTGGTCACAATGGATTACGCGATATCTCAAAAAGACTTGGCCAAGATTATATCCGTATTCGTCTAGGAATCGGTCGTCCAGAACATAAGTCAGCGGTATCATCTTATGTACTGTCGACTTTTCCTAAGTCAGAACATCAAACAGTTCAATATATGCTTGAAGATGGTGCGTCAGCTGTTGAAGCCATTATCAGAGATGGGTTACTCAAAGCCCAAGAATCTTTTAATCAGAAAAAATAATTAGAGTGCCTCCAGAAATATAGAGGAGAGCCTAATCGATTAGTAACCAGTTAAGTTCAACGTCCGCAATTGCGCTCCTGAAACGAAACTCAAGCGGTGTATCTTCGCTACTTTGAATAAATGGTGTGTTTGTTCGATAATCAGCACTTGGGAACTGCATCAAATAAACTTTGTCGAATCGATCAATGAACGGAAACATACTTCTCAGGGCAGGACTTTGTCTGACATCTTCTATTTTGTCAGGGTGAACCCATATATTGCCACGTTGAAGCCGGATATCCCATGGCGAATATGTGGCGTTAAAGACTTCATATTGTGAGTCAGCCACATATGCTGCGAACAAAACAGTGACAGGAGACTCGCTGATATGATTTGTTTGTTCTGTGAGACTGGCTTCTTTTAGCTGATCTTTGAGATCCATTGAGAGGAGTTTCTGTAGGACCTTTTGAACAGCCTGAGCCCCAAATTTATTCTTATTTTCAACCAATGCGGCTCTGAGCTTTGGTGTCACAAGAACGGCACGTGCATCCAATACATGGTCAGTTAGCCGATAGAGATCTTTTCGTCGCGTATGGTCTTTGAGGACCGATTTCCATGAATCGGCCTCGAGAAGGCCCTGGGACAGAGAGATCGGCGGGTGGGTTGTACTACACCCAGTCATCAGAAGTATTAATATACAAATCAATAAACGCATTGTGGCCATCATACCGAAGTCGAGACAAAAGTCTAAATTGAGACCACTCGATTTTGACAAAAGAGGTCAAATATCGAAATATAATATACAATATATGCTTCTGGAGTCATCTATTGGTTAAAATTAAAAGAAAAAAAATCAAGCGATCGAAGCTGAGACCAAAGTCTGGTGTCGCAGAATCACAAGATACCAACATCGATAGTATTGGTGGGGATGACAACGTACTCGGTGATGGCGACGATGCGATCGCTGGCGCAAAAAGAAAGCGCACACGAAGTGAAGGCGATGATGATGGTGATGGCTTCGAGCTCAAGAAGAAAAAAACATCTCTTAGAGCGACGGATATTGGTATTGCGGGTACAGGAGATGGCCAAACAGATCACGACGGGTTTAGCGAGTCAGATCAAGGTCGGCGCCAACAAATAGAAGATTATCTGAAAGGCAACCTTAGAGAAGACGTAGCGATGCGAGAAAAATTGGCATACTCAGGTATGCTCGATAAGTTCGACCCGACATTAGAGCCGAAAACAGTTGAGTCTTTTGGTGCAATACGAGCAGCAGATCATGTCATTCGTATGTATGATGATTGGATGCTATCAGGTCTGGATCGAGAAGCCGTACAAAAAAAGGCGGTTGATTTTTTCGCCGAGTTTGAAAGTGTTGGCAACATTCGTAAGGTGATTACAGAGCTCGAAAACGGAAAACCCATTCGAGACATCTACCCTGTCGAAATTATTCAGATGCTTCTAGAGAAGAGGCCTGAGTTGATTCCTGGCGTGAAAGTCGAGCCAATTTTTGAGCGCGCATCTCCTCATAAAGAAGATAGGCTGACACTTGTTGAAGGTCAGCCAACAACGCTACGACTACCCGAAAATCTTAGGGTGAAGTCATTTGGTGTTTTAAATGGTCAAAGACCAGGATATCGCTTCGAACCTGGTAAAGAAGAAGGAACTTATCAACTGACTGTTGATTCACCGGGTACATATCAATTTCAGGTCTTTGCGGTTGAAGTCAAAAAGCTGATGCAAATGGTACGTGAAAAACGTGGCGGGTTACTCGATACATTAAACGTGCAGGTTGATGAAGCACCATATGTTGCCCCAATTATTAAATCTAAGAGAGCGGAACCCAAAATTCAATTGGGCTCATTGACTGCCCAAGTGCAAGATAGCTTGAATGCGATTGAACGAGATGATGATGGTTCTGGTGCTGCGACCTATCGCTGGTCTCTCGATTTGAAGTCGGCAGGGGCAACAGCTGAGTCACCTTCTCTTGGCAGTATTGAATTAACGCAAACGGCAGCGACAGACCCGGTGTGGCAAGATATGGTCACAGAAGTCAATCGCCTGCTCGAACGGAATGAACCTGAGGCACCAGCAGTGAAGCTAGACGATTTTAGGCTCGCAATTCGACGTGCCCGAAAAAATATATCTAAAACGAACTAAATGACGATGCGTATTAATGATGGCCTAGATCTCGATGTGGTTCAAACACATATCACTTCATTGTGCCAAACAGTTGAAGGGCAAAAACACCTCCATCGTTTTTATGGTGGTTGTCAACTCGAAGAAGTGAAAGCATCTTATCGACTCCAAACATGGCTGCGAGAAATTCTCGGAGGCGAAAAACCTGATTTATCTGGCATGCAGCACTTTGAGTCGATGTTTTCTGATAAACGTGCGCGCGGACTTTGGGTCGGTGCTGAGTGGGTTACGATTATTCGAACACTGCGGTCATGCCGTCAGGCCTTTAGAAGATTTAAAGACTGGATGTGTTCGGCTGAGTTTGTATTACTTGCGAATCAGTCGGCTTTGACGCCGAGTGACGTCACACATATCGACATGTTCCTCGATGATCTAACACAAGCCATCGACAGTGACGGTTTTTTAAAAGATGATGCATCTCCTGAACTCTTTTCATGTCGATCGAAAATACGACAGCTTCGACAGAAGATATATGCTGAACTCGATCGTATCTCTGAACCATTTAAAGACAAAGACATCTTGATGCTCGATGAGCCGACATTGCGTCAAGGGCGATATGTCTTGGCCGTTAAAGCTGGCTTCCAAAACAGAATCAAGGGTCTGATTCACGACACATCTCAGACAGACCAAACCGTGTATATTGAACCTAATTCAATTTGTCACTTGGGTAACGAGATGAAACTTCTTCAAAGTGAGTGCGAGCAGATTGAAGGAACGTTGTGGTTGATGTTCTCGGAGATGTTTGTCGACAACAGAGATGTGCTTTGCCGATTACAATCGATTGTTGGCTTACTGGATACGCTCTTATCCTATATTGGTTTTTCTGAGCGATATGAATGTCGACAACCGAACCTTGGAGATACTTTTACGCTCGTGCAAGCACGGTCGCCCATCCTTTTGATTAGTCATCCCAATCAAACGACATCTCCAATTGATGCGGCGCTGAGCCGAGGACGCGGGTTGATGATTTCGGGGCAGAATGCCGGGGGGAAGACGGCTTCTCTTAAAACAATTGGTGTCATCGCGTATCTGGTTAGTATTGGTTGCGAAGTTCCGGTTGGAGAACAGAGTGTTATACCTGTCTTCGAACATATCGGAACCATGATTGGGGATGGGCAAAGCTTGGCATCCGGCTTATCAAGCTTACAAGCTGATGTTGTTCGATTTAATCAGATTGTTGAATATGCGCAGTCGGCACAGCATACATTGGTTCTGCTCGATGAGCCGTGCGGTAATACTGAGCCCGAAGCGGGTAGTGCGCTTGCGCTCTCAATGACAGAGGAGCTATTGACACATGATGTTTTTTTGGTGTGCACCACACATTATGCGCGTTTAAAGCAAGCTTCGCTTGCTCGACCGGAACTATTTCAGGGCGCCGCAGTTTATGTTGACGACGTGAATCGTCAAAAGCACTATCGCTTAGTGCTCGATGATATTGGAGAATCGGCACCATTTGATGTGGCGCGTGCCTCAGGAATTTTACCGCATGTCGTGAAGCGTGCCGAAGCGCTGATGTCAGGAGAAAAGACGTCGGCCGAAGACCTGCTTGCAGGTGTTCGAAAGCTTGAAATTGAAAAACAGCGTCATGTGCGAGAAGCGCAAGAAGAGGCTGTTCGTGTGAATCAACAACTTGCTGCACTCGTAAAAGATCGAGATAACTTTCATCAACAGAAAAAAGAGGTTGAGAAAAAAGTCCGAGCGGAATTACGTGAAGAGTTGAAGAAAGCACGTGCATTGATGTCTGAAGCAGTGCGGGCCCATCAGCAAGGTGCTTCAATGGAGGTTGTCAATAAACTCAATCAAGCGCTCAGCCGTGCCGAAAAAGAAACCGATGCGAAACTCAATAGCTATAAAGTTGAGTCTTCGAATCCTGCTCAGAAAGATGAACAACCGACACATGTCTTGAAGTCGGGTGCGCGGGTGCACGTTGATGGCTTTCAAAATGCTGTCTTTGAAGTCGTTGAAGTGAAAGACGGTCAGTTATTGTTACAAAAAGGGCCTATTCAGATTCGAAAAAATATATCTGATATTCATATTGTTGAATCTGCACAGAATGTACAGAAAAGAAAGCAGGCGAAGCAAAAAGGACAGCCGAGCCGAACGGGCGCCAAAACCGCAGGCATCACACCGCGCAACAAAAACAATACGCTCGATTTACGCGGCAAGCGTGTTGAAGAAGCTGAAGATCTGCTCGAACAGTTTGCGGATAAAGCCGTGAAAGGAAATTGGGATCGTATCTTTATTTTACATGGACACGGAACGGGTGCTTTGAGACGGTGGCTCCACGCTGAACCGGCTTCACGGTTCTTTGCAAAGAAAATGTATAAAGCGAATGATGCTGATGGTGGTGCTGCATATACAGTGCTTGAGTTTTGAGTTTATGTTGCGTCTCTTCATTGGACTGACAAACGTGTCATAGTGTTGAGCAGTTGAAAAACGAAGATGTGTGTTGAAATGGTTCTCCGAGATGCACACGTTTTGGCATATAGTTTGCACTTTCCTTCTCCGAGGAGAGAATATGAAAAATCTATTACTTATATCATTTGTCATTGGTCTTGCTTCATTTCGTTTATCGGCACTTTCATGTGAACCAACATATTGGGAAGATCGTTTTGGCGATTGGCCTGAAGATGGAGCAGAAGATGTACCGCTCAACACATTACTGTTTGTTAAATATTTTGACGAGAGTGAACTCAGTGAGCTGCGCCTAACGTTAGAAGATGGAGAAGACGTCGACTTTGAGATCATGCATTCTTATTCATATCTTCATATACTGAAGCCTGATTTATTGGAGCCTGAGACGGATTACCGTCTTACCCACGGAAGCGGAAAAAATATTTCTTTTACAACAGGTGTGGATGAGCTTGAAGAAGCGCCTGAGCTTCAAAATATTATTTATCATGGAGCTTTTCCTGAAAGTAGCTGTGGACGAGGAGGAGGAGAGTACCATCTTGGGGGAGATTCTGCGAATGATATTTGGTTTATTGCTTTCGAATCGACAGATGACCAAGTTGAGTCTTTGGATGATATTCAGCCTCTGGCTGTCAGTCGGGGCGATCGAAGAAGTTTATTTGTTTTAGGTGAGCCTCGTTCAAAAATCGATTTTCAATATGTGGTTATGGATACCGCTGGAAATATGAGTGAGAAAAGTGAGGTGTACTCTGTAGAGATTCCCAAGAAGAGTTTTTTAGGAGGATGTCAAAGTAGTGAGAGTCTGATGACTGCTATTTTTGCCTTATTTCCTTTTCTGCTCCGAGACAGAAGGAAAGATCGTTTAATTTAGAAAGTGTTGACGGTGTCATCAAGCATATAAATAAAAAGCTCCCTGTTGGGAGCTTAGTTGGTTGGGGTACAGGGATTCGAACCCCGACACTCAGGATCAAAACCTGATATCCTGCCATTAGATGATACCCCATCCGACGACTATCGTTTAAAACTTGTAGTCAATTGTCAACAGCTATTGCGAAAATATCTTCGTTTTTATCAAAATTTATGTTGATTTCTGATGTATTGTACTCGTACCGGCAGTGACCCGGCAGTGACCCGGCAGTGACCCGGCAGTGACCCGGCTAAGCTGTCTGCTTCGCAGGGGGAGCTCAAGGGGGCATCATCGGTCTTTTGACTCTTCTGTTCATTACTCTTGAGAACCCCCAAATTGTCATTTTGGCAAAGCGAAATACTGGAAATAGATGTTTTTGTCATTCTGGCAAAAATAGAAAGGTAACATCCTGAAAAAAAACATTATTTTATTTGTTTTTTCGGCCCGGTCTTTGCATACCTTAAATCGAGTTACTGGCGGAGGACATGTGAGCTACCAATTGCTACAACGAGTTGAACAGTTTGCGAAGAAGCACTTTTGGATCGTTCACGCTCTTTTTGTCGTGGTCGCAGCCATTCTATCAGCCAGGGCGGCAAATCAAGTGATCGTTGGTCAACTTGTCAACAAATTGTCTGGGGGCGCAGTTGATGGCGCCCAAGCAGATAAAAGCTATAAACGCGAGAAGCGGGTGATGCGAGATTTCGGCGCTGCAGCAGACAAGAATATTTTCGATGGTAAACGGCAAGTCATTAAAAAGAACGGCAAGGTCGAGATTGCATGTGAAGAAAATGCGGATTGCCCTGCTGGCCAAAAATGTCGTCCAAAAGAAGCGACAGTTGACGCTAAAAAAGAAGACAAAGAAAAGGTTTCTAAGATATGTCAGGTTGCGCAAGGAGAAGATGCTGACTATGCAAATGCCGTCGAGTCTGAAGCCAACATTAAATTGATTGGTTCTTCTGTTTACAGCAATCCATACGATTCATATGCAACCATTGCAGATTATGACAACAATAAAGCTGTTGATCTCTATAGTCTTTATGAATGTGATGAGGACGCCACAAAATCTGAAGATGAAGACAGCGAAGAAGATGAGAAGGAACCAGGCGAAAAAGAGTCAGATGATTACGATCCGTCCGTCTATCAAGCTTCGCCATTTCCATGTCGTGATTTGCCGGGCGGCCACACGCTCTTACGAATCGATGTTGATCGGGTTTATTTTCAAAATAATGAAGAAGGTCAAACGGAATACATTTTATTAGACGATCAAAGAGAGCTGAATAGTCGCAAGTCCAAACGCAAGAAAACGGCAAAAAAGAAAGACGACAAGAAAAAAGATAAAGACGACGATGTTGGCAAAGGCATTCGTAAAACGGGCTCAACCTCATGGGAGATTGAGCAAGGCGAACTCGATGGTGCGCTTGGTAATATGGCCAAACTGGCGACGCAAGCGCGTGTTGTTCCGGCCTTTGAAGGCGGCAAGGCCATTGGCTTTAAGCTCTTCTCGATTCGACGAAACTCGCTTTATGAAAAGATTGGTCTGAAGAACGGTGACATTATCAAGTCGATCAATGGCTATGATATGTCAGATCCAGCTAACGCGATGCAGCTCATTGGTAAGCTGAAAGACGGCAAGTCATTCCAGGTCGACATCAAACGCCGTGGCAAAAACACAACACTTGATTATTCGGTGGTGAAATGATGACACAGAACTTAAATACGACATTCAAAATAGGACAAACAATGAAAGGTAATAATATCACCCGTTTATTGATCACGCTTGGTTTGGCATTCACGACTGTCGAACCCATCTTTGCGCAAGAAGAGCAAAAGAGTATGGCACCCAAAAACTGTCGTGAACGACGTGGTTCATTTCACTTCCAGTTCGAAGAAGCCAATATCTTTGATGTGTTGAAGCAGGTCTCTTACCTCACATGTAAGAACTTCATCTTATCTGATAGTGTGAAAGGGAAGACCGAGATTACGATTATCTCGCGTAAGCCTGTCACAACGAATCAAGCGTACTCTGCGTTCTTGTCTGCGATGCAAGCGAACGGCTTAGCACTCATTCCATCAGGGCGATTCTATAAGGTCGTAAAAATGGATGACGCGAAGAATGGTGGCACGCCAATTTATGAGCGCGATGGGCAGGGCGGCTTCGACCGGATGAATCTTGGTGAATACATTTCGTATGATGATGCATTTGTCACGGTCATTTATGAAATGAATTATATCACCAAAGAGCAAATCGACCCGGTCGTCAAAACCATGTTGTCCAAGAACTCGACAGTTGATGATATTGGAAATGGCATGATGCTGATGACAGATTCTGCAGCCAATATTCGTCGTTTACTGGCTGTGCTCGATCGTGTTGATGTGCGTGGTTCTTCTAATCACCTTCATGTCGTCGATATTTTATATGCAGATGCTGGCGAGGTATCCACGAAGTTAGACGAGATTTTTAAAGAAACAAGTATTCGAACAGACAAAAGTGATAGCGGCTCAGAAGATGTGAGTATCGAGCGGATCGTTGCCGATGAGCGAACCAATAAATTAATTATTATTTCATCGGATAAAGCATTTGCACGAGTGAGAGAGGTCATCGATATGCTTGATGTCCCAGGAGAGTTTACGAATACCCAAACACAGGTTTTTGTGTACCCGCTTAACAATGGTGATGCGCAGAAAGTTGCGCAAACGTTATCGAGTCTTGCGCAAGGTCAGTCCGCGAAAAAACCTTCGGGTAAGAAGGCCAAAAAAGATCTATCAGAATCGGCAAAACTCTTTGAAGGAGAGGTGAAAATTACGGCTGATGAAGCGACAAACTCACTGGTCATCACAGCCAGCGGCAAAGACTACAAATCACTTAAGCCTGTGATTGCGAATCTTGATCAACGTCGTCCGCAGGTTTTTGTTGAGGCTGCGATTCTTGAGGTTGCCATTGATAAGACGAAAAATCTGAATATTGATGCATACGCACCACTACCAGGTTTTGGTATTCCAGGTGTCGATGGTGATGTTTCAGGATTCGCCGCAAATCAAGGTGGTCGAAACTTAATTACATCGCAAGCAACTCTAGGTGCGTTAGACTCAGCGACTCAGAATACATCGCAATCACTTGATGCGGCCTCAACACTTCAATTGGCGAATGCTGGTGTTGAAGCGATTGGTTCGATGGTGGGTTGGTTGAGCTTAATCGGCCCAACTACACAGGTGCTCGGTTTAGACATTCCAAGTGTCGGTCTCGTCCTAAATGCGCTTGAACGTAACGGTAATGCTGATGTATTATCGACGCCGCATTTGATGACGGTCGATAATGAGGAAGCCGAAATATCAATAGGTGAGGAAGTTCCGATTTTGTCAGGTTTTGGTGCAGGCGGCGGCGGCGGTGGTGCAGGCGGCGTTTTTGGCGGTTTTGGTAACCGTGTCGAATATAAAGACGTGAAGCTTAAGTTCAAGGTAACGCCGCATGTGAATGATGCTGACGAAGTTCGCCTTGAGATTGAACAGGAAGTCTCGAACCTCGGTCCACCTGCTGAAATTGCACCAGGAATTGTTCAGCCAACGATTCGTTCTAAAGACTTAAAAACATCGGTGATTGTAAGTGATCAACAAACAACTGTGCTTGGTGGTTTGATCGGTATGTCTAGAAATGAAACCATTAGTAAATTTCCGGGACTTGGTGATATTCCGATTCTTGGGTGGCTTTTTAAGTCGAAACAATGGGAAGAACGTAAAACCAACCTATTGCTTGTGTTGACACCTTATATCGTTCGTAATGAAAACGACTTCAAGAAGATCTATGAACGCAAAATGAAAGAGCGGCAAGACTTTATCGATATGTACTATGGCAATGCGCATCGTTATAATCCTTATGTTGATTACTCAAAAAAGAATGGTCCTCTGCAAGCTGTCATGCGCAAAGTCGAATATGAGATGATGAAAATCGAAAATGGAGGAGATGGACTTCCAGGAGAGCAGCTCATTACACCAGAAATGACAATTCAACCTTTTGCAGATGGTTTGTCTGACACCGTCACAGAAGGTGAAACTGATGATTCGCAGTTAACACCAGAATCAAATACGGAAGGTTCTGCACAATGAGTGGAATCGTTTTACCTGATCCCCAGCAAGCTGATGAGTTGACGACTGTCGACGCGTTACCCACGCGAGGTCGTTTAAGTTCACAGGAGAAAACATCGCTGACTGTGACATCGTTTGAAGAACGCACGATTCTTCAAATACAACCTTCAGCGCATCGTGACTTGGTCGGAAGCACATTCGGTGAAGCATCACAAATCTTACTCGGCCTCGACGATATCACTCTTGGTGATGCACAAGAAAAAAGCCGAGAAGAGGGCACACATCTGTCTGATATCTTGTTAAAAGAAAAGTTGATTAAGCCAGAAGATGTTAATGTCGTGACGGCAGCGCAACTTGATTTGCCATATATTGATCAGATTGATGATGAAGCCATTCTCGATCATGTCATGGAGCCGATGTCGATTACGTTTGCAAAAACGCATAAGATTTTACCGCTTGGTTATACTGAAGATGAACTCCTTGTATTGGCGACCTCTGAGCCTCTGTCGACGGACGCACATGATGAAGTGTGTATGATGTATTCATCCGAATTATCAATTGTCGTGACATCCGCTGAAGAATTGTTTCGTGCGACCAATGCTGTCTTCGACCGTGTACAAATGCTTGCTGAGAGTGCCGTTGCTTCGCTTGAAGATGGGGAAGGCACCGCGATTGATTCGGGCGCTGAAGATGAAATCAAGGATTTGCTCGATAGTGACCCAAATGACGAAGCGCCGATTATACGTCTGGTGAACTCCTTGTTGTCGCAAGCGGCCAAAGAAGGGGCATCTGATATCCATATTGAGCCTTTTGAGCGTGAGATGTTGGTCCGTTTTCGTGTTGACGGTGTGTTGAAAGAAATTGTTAAGCCCCCGCGTCGATTTAAAGATGCCATCACTTCGCGTATCAAAATTATCGCCGACCTCAACATCGCTGAAAAACGATTGCCACAAGACGGCCGCATCCGTTTGAAGGTGGCAGGTAAAGATATCGATATTCGTGTTTCGACGGTGCCTACCACGTATGGTGAGCGTATCGTCATGCGTTTACTCGATCGTTCAAGTGTTTTGCGTGACTTAGATACCATTGGTTTCTCACAAGAAAACCTCAAAACCATGATGGAGCTGATTCACAAGAGTTATGGTTTTATTCTTGTCACGGGCCCGACAGGTTCCGGTAAGACGACCACGCTTTATGGTTCATTAGCGAAGATTAATAAACCAGGGCTCAATATTCTCACCATTGAAGATCCTGTTGAATATCAGCTCAAAGGTGTTGGGCAGGTTCAGGTGAATAGCAAGATTGATTTGACCTTTGCCTCAGGTTTGCGGGCGTTTCTTCGGCAAGACCCTGATGTGGTCATGGTTGGTGAGATTCGTGACCGTGAAACGGCAGAGATTGCAATTCAGGCTTCGCTCACCGGTCACTTGGTGTTATCGACGGTTCATACAAATGATGCGCCCGGTGCTGTGACCCGTCTTGTTGATATGGGCATCGAACCATTTTTGGTGGCTTCTTCAGTGATTGGTATTTTGGCGCAACGGTTGGTAAGAACGATTTGTGAAGATTGTAAAGAGTCGTATCAAGCCACAGAAGCAGAGCTGACAGAACTTGGACTCGAACGCCACGAAGTACCACAATTATGGCGTGGCGCAGGCTGTAAAAGTTGCGGCAATACGGGGTATCGCGGTCGTCTCGGTATTTACGAGCTGATGACGATAGATGATGATGTGAAGGCGTTGATTCTTGAAAATGTTGATTCAGGTCGCTTGAAGCGCCTGGCACGTGAAAAAGGGATGAAAACACTTCGTGAAGACGGCATCAAAAAAGTGTTAGCCGGTCGAACAACAGTCGCCGAACTATCACGTGTCACACAAGAAGATTCGGCAGCTGGCTCAGACTCCACGGCGGACGGGCTTGAAGCGATCGGAGGCGCGATCTAATGGCTGTGTTTTCGTACAAAGGTTTTGATGCACAAGGTAAGAGCGTTAAAGGGCTTAAAGATGCCGATTCAGAGAAGGCCTTGCGTGGTCTTTTACGTAAAGACGGTATTCGTGCAACAGAAATCACAGCGACAAAGGCATCGTCAACTGGTGGCAACGCCATCACGAAAGATATCCAGCTTTTTCAGAACCTACAACGTCGCGTTAAAGTCAATGACTTAGCGCTCGCAACACGACAACTCGCGACGCTACTCACAGCTGGTGTTGATATGGTGGGTTCTCTAACTGCATTGATTGAGCAGGTTGAGCACCCGGGACTTAAAGAAATTCTTGCGGAAATCAAAGCAGATGTGAATGAGGGGCAGGCGCTTGCCACCGCAATGGAAAAGCACAAAGCCTTCGATCGTATTTACGTCAATATGGTTCGTGCAGGAGAAAGCTCTGGTACGCTTGATGTTGTCCTTGAGCGACTCGCTGATTTGAAAGAAGGGCAGTCACGTCTTCAAGGCCAAATCATGGGCATGCTGACATACCCGATCATTATGATGGTCATTGGTGTGCTACTCGTGAGCCTGATGTTTGTTGTGGTTGTTCCGAAAATCACGGCTGTGTTTGAGCATACGAAATCTGAACTCCCATGGATGACAAAAGCGCTGATTGGCATGTCTTCGTTTATGCGTGATTATTGGTGGCTCCTGATTTTGATCATCGGTGGCGTTATTTTTGCATTCGTGAAATGGAAAAACTCTGAGAACGGGCAAAAGAAATGGGATCGCTTCGTGTTAAAGGTCCCGATTTTGGGTAAAGTCTCGAAGCTCCTTGGTGTTGCGCGTTTCGCACGAACACTCGGTACGTTGTTGTCGTCAGGTGTGCCGCTGTTGACGTCTTTAGAAATTGTCAAAAATGTTGTGGCGAATGATGTGTTGATGAACGCTGTTGAAAGTATTCGCGATGCTGTGCGTGAAGGTGAAGACATCGCGCCGCCACTCAAAAGAACAAATGTGTTTCCACCGATGGTGAATCACATGGTGGCGATCGGTGAAAAGTCTGGTGAGCTTGAGCAAATGCTTGAGCGAATTGCCAAGACCTATGAAGAACAAGTTGAAGTTCAAACAAAGGCGATGATGTCGATTCTCTCGCCGCTTATTTTGGTTTTTATGGCCGGCAGTGTCGGCTTTGTGATGTTTGCGATTATGAAACCCATCATGGCGATGAGCCAGATGGTGCATTAATTGACGCTATGGAGGTAGCAATGGAAAACAAGAATAATAGCTTAGCCAGCGGAGCCGTACGTGGTATGTCGCTTCTCGAAATCATGGTTGTACTTGTATTGATCGGTTTGGTCGCAGGTACAATTGGTGTCGCTGTTTTTGGTCAGCAAGAAGAAGGCCAAAAGAAAGCTGCACAAAATCAAGCACAAGCGTTATCAGGCGCGTTACAGCAGTTTCGTTTGCGTGTGGGTAAATATCCAACGGCTGGTGAAGGTCTAAATGCATTGGCAAATCCACCAAAAGGAACACCGTTAATTGAGCGCGTGCCGAAAGATCCGTGGGGCAACGATTATAAATACCGTAACCCAGGTACAAAGAACCGTACCAAACCTGATGTCTACTCAATCGGGCCAGATGGCCAAGACAATACCGAAGATGATGTCGGTAACTGGCCTTTGGAGTAAATGTGACGCCAGAACGGCCAGCACACTTTGAGAAAGAGGCATATATGCCACCTGCGCATCTGCAGCAGGACGTGGCGCTGAAGCCCACAGGTGATGAATCGCCTGTGGTGTTCTTTACCAGCCTCAAAAGAACGCGTGCCGTTCGTCTCATGCGAGAACGATTCACGCATCCTGTCATTCGTTATGGTGTGGGTTTTGGGATTGTTTTTTTTATGCTCAGAAGCGTGGGGGTTGTGTGAAGTCCTTTAAAGGCATCTCCCTACTTGAGATTATGGTTGTGATGGCTTTGCTCGCTGGTGCGTTATCGATTGTTGCACCAGGTATAAATGGTTTGACGGGTGCTTATTTGCGCAAAAGCAGCTCGATGCTGACCGGTACCGTGCGTGATGCATATAATAGAGCGGTACTCAGTGGTGAGACACATCGACTGGTGATGAACTTAGACGACAATACTTTTTGGCTTGAAAAAACGACAGGTGGTGCCGTACTACCGCGTGAGCTTGTCGTACCTGAAGAAAAAGATGAGCTCTTAACAGACCAGGCGAATGGCCAGGCTGCAACCCCACAGGTGCGGCTTGATATTTTGTCTGAAGATCTTGAACGTCTTAAAGATTCTGATGATGAAGAAGATAAAGCGAAGCTCAAGTTGTTTCAACCACCATCATGGACAAAAGTCGATGATGAGATGGGAGAGCCGCAATCGCTTGAGCCCAATATAGAGTTTCGTCATGTGTGGCTCGAACATTATAAAGGCAATGTCGATACTGGCGTTGTGGCCATGCTCTTTTCAACAGATGGTTATGCAGAAGAGGCGCATATTGTCATCGAAGATGGGCCTGATGAAGAA
>JAHDGS010000042.1 GCA_020627505.1 Myxococcota bacterium | reverse complement strand
GCTTTGAACAGCCTAACACTTATAACTCTGGGACATTGTATATCGCCGCGATCTTTTTCACGTTCCAAATCTATTGCGATTTTTCGGGTTATTCAGATATTGCTATCGGTACAGCCCGTTTACTTGGCTTTCGTTTGATGACTAATTTTTCGTATCCCTACTTTTCGAGAGATATGGCAGAGTTTTGGCGTCGCTGGCATATATCCCTTTCGACTTGGTTTCGAGACTATCTATATATTCCACTGGGTGGAAGCCGCGGCGGGAAAACCCAAGCTATCCGCAATACGTTTATCATATTCATTGTGAGTGGTTTCTGGCATGGCGCAAATTGGACTTTCAGATTTTGGGGTTTGTTGAATGCGCTCTACTTTCTGCCACTATTGCTTAGTGGACAAAATAGAAGATTTCAATCAATTGTTGCAGGCACATCTTGGCGACCGACATTGAATGACTTTTTGCGAATCCTTATCACATTCCATCTCGCGCTAATTGCATGGATATTCTTTAGAGCGTCTTCGATATCAGATGCATGGTCATATATTATCTCTATGTGTGCATTTCAGTCTGGTACATCCTATCGGTCGACACAGATGTTTGTTTTCATCCACATTGGCTTTTTGCTGTTAATGGAGTGGAGAGGCCGAAGGTATTCATTCGCGCTGACAGCTAGTGTACTGCCTCGTTCGCGTATCGGGCGATATACACTCTATAATTTAATTATAACTTATATCTTGCTATATATGGAAACAGACGAAGTTCCATTCTTGTATTTCCAATTTTAATATGAAAAAGATGTTCCTCAAATTAAATCTGTTCGCACTGCAGTTTATGATTGTGTTTTCGGTCATTGTTTCGTTGCTCGGTGTATTCGTTCACCAAAATACCTATACAGGTAACTTGATACAGTGGCGCCCCGGTAGTGGTCATCAATTTACGCGATTCAATGAAGCTGAAAAAACCACAGACGTTGATATTTTGATCCTTGGTTCATCTCATGCTTCAGTGGGCTTTGATACAAGAGTCTTTGAGGCATCAGGATTCAAAACAATGAATCTGGGTAGTAGCGCACAACGTCCAATTCAAAGTGAATACATACTTAATAGATTTGTAGATAGAATGAATCCCAAACTTGTGATTTTCGAAGTCTATCCTGCGATGTTTTCTCATTTTGGAGTTGAAAGTGTTATTGATATGTTGAGCCATACGACCATAGATAAAGAACTGGCTTGGTTAGCGCTTCGCTCGAAAAATATTAAGGTCTATGTCACATTTTTGTATCGCTATCTGTCACAGACACTTGGTTTTGATCAGCATGCACCTGAACGTCGTCAAACGAAAAGGCAATCATATATTCCAGGCGGCTTTGTCGAAAACACAAATCCACCCAAATTCAAAGACAAAGACTTGGACAAAGTAAAGGATTGGCGTCTCGAAGAGCGGCAAAAATTAGCGTTAGAACGTGTGATCAACAGGCTCGCCAAAAAACATATTAACGTCCTACTTGTTCGTGCGCCGATCACTCAAAAATTGTATTCGGCTTATCGAAATAACGATGAGGTGAATCAGTACTTTTCTAAACTTGGGCCATTCGTCGACATGAATAGTTACGACGGGCTTGATAACATAGATCTTTATTATGATTTAAGCCATCTGAAACAAGAGGGTGTCGAAAAGATGAACCATCTTCTTCTAGAATACATCAAAAAAAATGTGAACTTGAATGCGGGTCAATAACAAATCGATATTGTCGCTGCTGATATTCTTCCTGGTTGTGCTTAGGTTCATCTGGCTTTTAAAAAATTCAAACTACCTTCATATCGATGGTGCCTATTATACCGGTATTGCGCGCTTCGTTGCTGACGGACTGGGGCTGAAGACAAATGTTTCACTCTATCATAAGGCTTACCCTGACTTTCCGTATCCGACATCGGTGGCACCATTGTGGCCATGGTTACTCGGGCAAACTGCACGCATCACAAGTCTCGAATGGGCGAGCAAGTATCTCTCATCAATCTTATGGTGCTTGATTCCACCATGCGCTTATCTCGTTGGAAGATCGTATTTTCCGAATGTGAAGTGGAAAGGGTTTTCTTTATCAGGCCTTAGTTTTGCTCTCGTTTTTGCGACGCAGCGTGAACTATGGAATATGGGCGGGCGCCCTTATACAGAGTCGCTGTCTTATTTGTTACTACTATTATTTATGCTTAGTGTTGGCCATTGCATATCAACTAGCTCAAAAAAAGATTTATTGAAGCCTTCTCAAGAATTTTATCTCTTTCGGGCAATGTCCTCACGGCTCAGCTCGTCCTTACCCGTCCTCGGCCGCTCCGGTAAGCCCTCTGTCGATAAAACACTGCATCCGGCTTCTCATCTATTAAAAGTAGTTCTTTTCGGGTTTTTGTTAGGATTTCTATCATTACTTTTACTCATGGCACGTGGGCAGTTTATCGTATTTGTGATCGTGTTACCCGTATTTTGTGTGGTGACGCTCGTTCTTCTGTTGCTCCCGAACCTCGCATTGTACCTACGTATCAACACCTCTTCAGTCTCTGCGTATAAGATGTTGGCATTGTGCTTCGGATATCTAATCGCTGTAACGGTGGGCTGGTGGCTGTGGCTTTCCATATTGTCTCCATATTTTGCAGATATGAGTCTGATGGCGCCGATTCGCTTCGATCAAAATCGGGCGTCATGGGTTTTATCTGATCATCAAGTCTTAAAATCAACATCAGGTTTATGGGCGTATATTGTCGATCGTGCTCAAGGCTTTTATGTTGCATTCAATTGGGGGGCAGGCCATGCCTATCGCCGAGCCTATTATGTACTTCCCTATTTAGTGTTGGTGTTGCCTGTACTGTTCTGGATAAAAGATAGGGATTGTGACCAATCGACAAGACAATGGACACTCGAACAGCTGTTTTTCTTCATTGTTGCATGTGCAGGCTTTTTTTCGATTCATACCGTTCATAAAGTCTATGAAGCAGCATGGCATTTCGATCGACGGCAAGGACTCACGTCAATCTTCTTCTTCTTGTTTGTGTTGATACTTTTTCTGCGGCACAAAGATAAGTTCGTTCGTGGTATCGGACTTGGCTTCTTGATTGTGACGGTTGTTATGGGGGCTTCCCATATTTTCGAAACGATTCAGCGGCCGAGCACAACAACAGACGATCGACGTTTGGCGCCACTTATCACTTATATGAATACGCACGCCGAAACTATCGAAAGATATGCCGTGACCGGTCATGTGTCCCAACGGCTATCGCCACATATCGATCAAAGAATTGGGTTACATTGGGTGCATCGGAAAACAACGCTGAAAGACTTAGCGATGATGCAATGCGAACTTGGTGTAACGCATCTTGTGACGACTTCATCGCTGAAGGGCTACCAATTTTCTTTGAAGAAACTTCAAGATAAATTGGGGCAACCAGTGAAAAAACATAAGCGATTTAAAATATTTGAGCTTGATATGCCCTGTATAAAATAAATCGATTATATCAAGCCAATGGCATGAATCTTGCGGTTGGTACCTGACCCCTAAGACCTGACCCCTAAGACGCTCTAAGCAACTTTCTGTAAAAATATATGATAATGCTGATGGAGGTACTATGACCATCAAAAAATCACCATTTTCGCACCTTGATCAAAAGACGAGAGAAAAAGCGAGTGTTCTAACCGCCTTAAGTTTACATAATGATGCGAAGCTCAAGAAATCGACTCGCATGAAAGATATATTTCAAAAATCGATCAAACCATTTTGTGGTGTAGCAGGTTTTATTGCAGGAAATCATCCGACACTTGGAATTATGCTTTTGCTGACTGCGCACAAAGGCGGAGATGCCCTATTACCAAGTTTAATAACATCATTTTTGGTTGGCAGTTACACTGGTGCGAGTCTTTATCGTGGAGTGCCAAACGACATCTCTCCTTTTGATGATAAAATTGAGGCTCTCAAAATAGAAGCAACCAAATTGTCTGAGGAGATTAGATCTCTTGGTTAAACGAAAGTTAACACAGTTATAGTGCTTCAGCTAAAATCCACCGGATCGATATCGATTTTGATCCGACTGTGTTTATCGTTTTTGAGTTTTTGAAAAATAGGATGCTGTTCTAACCGAGAAAGAAGATGCGTGCGCGCAGCGCGTTGATCTGCAAAAATGGTAATGTGGAATCGATACCTATCATATAGTCGTGTAATCGGAGCTGGAGCAGGCCCGATAACCTGAGCAGCACCATCTATTGAAATAGATTGTAATAGATCAAAGAGTGTGACCGCTGTGTCGAAACCAATATTCTCTTTCGGATGCTCGATTCTAAGGAGTGCTGCATGTCGATAAGGTGGATAATGATAGCGCTGTCGTCGCTCGATGAGTTTTTCTCGAAAGCCTTTGACATCGTGTGTGATTAGAGAATCGAATAAAGGTTCGTCAGGCTGGTATGTCTGAATCATCACACGTGGCTTGATGGCATCCTCGCCAGTTAATCGATGTCGTCCTGCGCGCCCTGCGACCTGAATCAATTGCTGAAACCCGCGCTCATAGGCCCTGAAATCTGGCTGCGCAAAAGCCAGGTCTGCATACAGCACACCGACAAGAGAGAGGTTTGGAAAATCATGTCCCTTGGTGACCATTTGCGTACCGATAATAATATCCACTTCGTGTTGTCGAATTGCATTCAAGACTTTGACGAGTGTTTTCCTGTTTTTGATGACATCCCGATCGAGTCGTGTGATGCGTGCTTCAGGACATAGAAGTCGGCATTCATGTTCAACCCGCTCTGTCCCGATACCGGTGGATGACATACTTTCTTCATGACATTCAGGACATATCGAAGTTGGGGCTTCTCCATAACCACAATAGTGGCAGAGTAACTTGTTTTTATTTTTATAGTAGGTCAGCGTGATATCACATGTGGGGCACATTTTCATATGACCGCATGACGTACAGATCGATTGAGATGCATAGCCCCGTCGATTCAGAAATAGAAGCGTTTGTTGCCCAGCTGCTAGGGTGTCTTGAATCGCTTCAGCTAAAGGGTTAGAAAAAATAGGTTGAGACGATCCAACAGATTCTGGTCGATCTTTTTTGAGTGCAATTTTCATTTGTGCCCGTGCACGCATATCGATGAGCTCAACTTCGGGTAACTCAACTTGGGTAGCACGTTTTGTCAGTTGCAGATGCTTGAGTTTTTCTTGGTTAACAAGATGAATCAGCTCAAGGTCGGGTGTCGCTGTTCCGAGAATGACCTTGGCATCATGTTGTTGTCCCATATATAAGGCAACGTCACGTGCATGATACATCGGGGTATCCATTTGTTTGAAGGAGGTATCGTGTGCCTCGTCGACGATAACAATTTCTAATGAAGAAAATGGTAAGAAAAGTGCCGAGCGTGGTCCGACGACAATGTCGATGTGCTGATGCAAAAGACCGAACCATACTTGCCGGCGTTCTTTTTGTGTCATTTGTGAATGAACGAGTGCGACACGATATGGAAGACGATTCGAAAGGCGTTCGCTCAATTGTGGAGTAAGCGAAATCTCAGGAACCAATAGTAATGCCTGCGGTGACGTCGCTGCCGAAAATGTCAATGCATGTTGAATCGCATGAATATAAACTTCGGTTTTTCCCGATCCGGTGACACCTTCAAGTAGACATGGTGATGCATCTGCCGTGATGGCGGTTAAAGCATGCTGTTGTTCTTCATTAAGACGATATACCACCTGTTCTAAATCTTCTTGTGCCCGAGTCGAGATGGACTTATCAAGATTGGCGCGTTGTCGAGAAGTCATACCGACCTCGGTTGATTTCTCCCTAAGAAGTTCTTTCTCGACGAATGTGTTGATATCATTCTTTGAAAAGCCAAGGCGCTTCATGACGGTCGCCGTACGCCACGTATTGTCTGTCATTTGTACCAACGCATCGATCTGCTTTTTTGATAGATGATGATGTTGATGAAACACAAGTGCTTGATGGCCCGCTTTTGTTAGGCGATAAGATCTTTTAGGTAAACTAGAGAGGCCTGGTATCGAAATCAGTTTGATGCATGCCTCTATAGGCGCCCGATAGTATTGAGCGATCATTTTGGCAAGTTCGATTTGTTGTTCTGGTAAAGCGGGAATATGCGTTAAGACTTGATTGATTAATTTGGTCTTTGATGGATCGATATCATTTGTAACATTGACTTCAATCACGACGCCGAGTCGGTGCGAATGGCGAAACGGAACTTCCACAAATGCACCTTTCTCAAGCGTAGAGCTTAAACGTTCAGGACATTTATATGTGAGTGGATTGTGGGGAAGTCGCTCAAACAAAACGACAGAGACAAAAGACATGAATTAAATCTATAATAACTAGAGGGGATCTCACAAATCCCAAATAGTTTAAACCCTTCTTTTACAGTTTTACACGACGTCGCGTCCTCACACCATACAATGAAACTCAAAAAATAAAGCCGACACAAGGCCGGCTTTTATATATGACCATGGCGCCTCTACCAACCGCAGTTATTATAATCTTCTTCGAGCATGTCGATTTCAGCTTGTGTTAGTTCAAATCTGTATTGAACAAGTTGGTTTTGTCCCTGATAGTTGTTCGGGATTGAAACGGTGACAAGAGAATGCTCATCTCTCGGTGAAACAAGAAGGTCATCTTGAGAGTCGATGTCATCTTCGTCCCCTGAGCTCTCTTCTTCAGCTTCTTCTTCCGCCGCCTCACCTTGAAGAGGCTGTGCATCAATATTGACCTCATCAACATTGTCTTCAATATCATAAAAGTCTTCACTTGCTTCACCTGAACAGGTGATGCCGCTAACCCATTCTGAATCTTCGTCCCAACGTCCGTAGTCAGAATATCGTTGTGTTCGATAGGTCCGCGAAGAATTAATAAAGAGGTCGCGAGGTGGAATACCATCAATACTCACATCAGCCATATAAGCATTTCGACCACGCTCACCTTCATTATAAAACGAGACACGTCCACAATCACAATAGATTTGTGCATCAGAACGGGTATCCATATTCTGCGCATCACCGATATCCCCACGAACAAGTGCCGAAGTTTGAACACTTGAACTACTTACAAAGTCATTTCGAGAGGTCCATTCTTCATCGTCACTCCATCGATACGAGGACTCTTCATCATAATCATAGCTATCATCTTCAGATGTTAAGGCGGAAAAGACCATTAAGGGTAAACAACCGAGTTGGGTCGAAACAAGCGCGACAAGAAATAACGATGGAATGATTCTAAACATATATTCTCCGATAGAGTATGATTTAATATTCCAACCCACGTATTTGTTGTCAAATTGATGGCAGGTCTTTGATCATTTAATGATACTGAGTGACTTAACATATTGATTTTTAAATATTAATAAATCGCGCCAATCTCATACACTTGGCCCAGAGATTTTGTGAGTCCTTAATCTTTGTGAGATAATGTCATGACATGGGGGATCTATGCGAATTCATCTGACTTGGCTCATCACATTGTCAATATGTGTGCATCCTGCATTTTTGGGTTGTGCTGGTGCAAAAGTGATCACACCAGAGGAGTTGGTTCAGCAAAAGGCGTGTGTTGACTATCTCGCTGCTGGCGATGCCAATAGTGCAGAAACCCGTTGTGAAATTTGTCTTGAGTATAATGAACGCTCGGCAGAATGTTTGAATGGTATGGGGATGATTCGCTTGAGCCAGGGCTTAGAAGATAAAGCACGTGATTTTTTTACCAAGGCAGCCAAAGAAGATCAGAATTTTGCGCAAGCACGAAATAATCTTGGGGTACTCGAATTCCAAAAAGGAAATTACGATCTTGCCACATATCAATTTAAAAGAGCGGTTGAAATCGATCCAAACTATCTCGACGGTCGATACAATCTAGCGCTGACATATTTACGTATCGGCGATGAACGTCGCGCGAAAGCATATCAGGCAGAAAATAGAAGCCAACGTTCGAAAAAGAAAAGGCTGTCTGATCAAAAAGTCTATCTAAACTTTAGTGGTAGCGATCGTCGATATATTCTTGACCACTACAAAAAAGCAGAACGGGAATACCGTAAGGTATTTGAGTTACATCCTACACATATACCCGCTTATCGAGACATGGGTGTGATTTCGACTTTTCGGGCTGAGTTGTTAGAAACGCCTGAAAAAAGACGCAATGAAGTTGTCAATGCGGAAGGCTATTTTGGAAAATGTCTTGAGTTACAAATCAATCAAGAAGAGTGTCTTGCCAATCTGGGGCATCTCTATCTTGCCGATGCACGTTATGAGGCGGCACTGTATATTCATTTAAAATGTTTAGCAGTGAACCCGAATAATCCGATTTGTTCTTCAGAGTTACAACAGGCATATCAAGGCACTGAAACAAAGAATGCATCGATGAAAAAATATATGCGTCGTTTGAAAAAGAATCCCTCAGATGCGTCAGGTCATTATGGTTTTTGCGCACTTCTTTTTGAACGTGGTTTAACGAACTATGCATTGGATGAGTGTAATCAAGCGATTGCCCTCGATAAAGATCAATGTGGCGCGTATTATGAGGTTGCGAATCATTTTGAACGTGTCGGTCTTTTACAAAATGCGAAGGACTATTGCCAAGGCTATCTTGGCTGTGAACACCCTGTCAGTCGTTCGAAAGATGATTTTTGTCGAGAAATTCTCGAAAAACCGCTCACGCAAGACGAACAGCAGGCGACGCCGGCTCCAGCTGCATCTAAACAACCAGAACCCATCTATCGAAAATACTTATAAATACACCTATGTCTAAAGTTCATCTTGAAGTTGTTATGAATATTCCTGAGAAGCCTGAAGAGCGCTTCTCCTATGATTTTGATCAGGCGTTGATTCAAATCGGTCGTGATGAACATAATGATATTCAGATTCCATTATCGACGATGAGCCGTTCGCATTGCCGTTTGTTTCTTGAAAATGGAGAATGGTTTTTGGAGGATCTGGGCTCGACCCATGGGACGAAACTCAATGGTGTGGTGATGTCACCTAAGAATCAACATTTGATTCGTTCAGGAGATCGCATCGATCTAATTAACTTTCACATTGATTTTAGTTCAGATGTTAAAAGTGAACCTGAAAACCCGCAAGAAGCTGTCCGTGATATTGTTCGTGAAGCGCTTGTACAAAAAGGATATGAAGACATTCCTTTCTTGCGTGTCATGAATGGACCAGCAGTTGGAAGCGAGTTTAAAATTCATGCGAACTACACAGAAGTGACTATTGGTCGTTCGCCAGATTGTGACTTTCATGTCAATGACGTCAATATCTCTCGACATCATGCCAAGGTTCACCGAAATTGGGATGACATTGAAATCGAAGATTTAGGTAGTAAGAATGGTGTCTTGCTAAATGGACAACAGTTGTCAGGTCGTCGCGTCCTGCGTGATGCAGATGAAATTACACTTGGTGCCGTGCGCATTCTATATATCGATCCCAACTCAAAGTACTTGGGTCGTATTGAAGATGAATCGAATGAACTTGCGACTGATGATGGAGAAGAGAACGACCTTGAAGCACTCTTAAGTGGAGATTTCTTAGAAGATTCGATCGTACAAGAACCGTTCGAAGCGCCTGACATAGAAGATATTGATGATGACGACGATGACAATGAAGACGAAGATGAAGTTGATGCGCAACAGCCAGAAGATCGTCAGCCGAAAAAAGCCTCTTCATTTTCGATATTAGATATTGGGATACTTTTGTTTGGCCTCGTGATTCTTGCCGGGATTGTGGCAGTGATCTACTTTATTTTCTTTGGCGAATTGCCTGAGACATAAAAAAAGATCGGAAGGTCCTTTAGGATCTTTTGTGAGGTGTCGTGGTCTACTCGCCAGCCCAGTCTAAAAATGCTTCAACGGCACGTTTCGGGGGCAAGCCACTGTTTAGAAAAGGCATCAGATTTTCTTTGACCATTGAAGAAACATAGTTTCTATTATTTTTCTTAGCCCAATCCACAAAAATTCCCATGGCAATCTCGATCGGAAATTGTTCAGTGCCTTCGGCTGAGCGATAGTCTGTTCGATATGATGATACACGCATATTTTCTCCCGTCTCCAGAAGTTATATACGTTCGGACTTAATTTGGCGTTTTTTATAGTTGCACGTGTCTACTGGGCTGACGCGACAATTGGGTACTTTCGAGGGCGGTCACACACTTTCTCAGTGCAGACTTGAATTTTGGCTTCACCAACGATATCGCCCTGCCCACCTTTGATGGCTGCTGACATTTCGAAGTTGCCCTCAATGACATTTGATACACCGACAGCAAGATCTTTAACTTCACCTTTTGGGATTTGGATATCACCAACAAGTCCCCAGCCATTTTCATTGGAAATCGTCATCGAAACAGGGACGCCCAACTCTGTGCCAGGTGCGTAAGCATGATAGCCTTCTTCGAGCGACACTGCTGCGACAAGGTGACCCTTCTCTTTGTCATATCGACTCGTTAGTTGGACAGCATTTTCAAAATCAGGTGCAGCTTCAGCTGGTTTTTGTGGCTCCTTTTTCTCCACAATCGTTTTTTCAACAGGTTTTTCTGGTACAGCAGACCCTTCAGCAGCTTTGTTGCACCCTGAGAGGAGTAGACCTGAAAAGCAAAGAAATGTTGTCAGAATTATTCTTGTTAACGTCATATGGGCTCCAGAAGCGGGTTGATGATTTGCTTATACTACGTCAGAACGATGGAATGAACAAGGATGTTACAGACCAACTATCGCCGAGTGAATGGATGATGTTTTTCACTGCCATTTTTAGAGGCGGAATGGGCCTCTTTTTATATGGTGCATCATTGCTCTATTTACCGCAGGGGTATTGGACACCGATCATGTCTGGGACAGGCTTCTTATTTGGTGCGCAAGCGTTTGCTGAATTATTAACCAAGTATAGGCGACGCAGCCAACTTAAAATATGGGTGAGAGGCATCATCTGGTTTTTAGCTTTAGGAGCTTTGGCTATCACAATTCTGGTCTTTGCTATCCCCCCGCAAAATATTCTATCTCAAACAGAAAAATCCATACCGACTGAGCATCAACCGATGACAGGAATTGAGGTGGGTATCGTTAAATAACTAGACCGACTTAAGTAATTCTAAAATTTTTCGTTTGAGCAAATCTCGATCGGCCATAAGTGGGGCTGCATTCTTTTGAACATACTCTTGTATTTTTTTGTCGATATCGACTTCAGAAGGCGCTGTTGTGTCTTCGAGCAGAGATACTTGAAGCTTCTGCTCAGCGAGACGTAAATATTCTGAAGATTGTGATATAACCTGAATCGCTGCATCATATGGATATTCACTAATAATTTGATCAATATTCGCGGGCGTAATTGTTGTCATACCTATCTTCATAGATTGATAGTACTGAGTCTAAGCAATTATATCCATGATTATTCTGATCATTTATCAATCAATGCAAATCAAAAAAACGTCTGGTAAGCCAGACGTTTTAGAAGAACACACATATAGGAGGCACAACTTCCGTCAGGACTTTCTGCCTACACGATAGAAGACGATCGAATATGATGTTTTCACTTTCTGATGTACAAAAAATAGATACGTCATTTGACCGAGGTCTTTGGTCTTTTCTATGCTGTCTGAAATTGAGAACAGTGATAGCAACACTTTTAATGGGGAGTAACATGGTCGATACGATTTTGATAACAGGCGCAAATCGTGGAATTGGTTTAGGTTTAGTTAAAAACTACTTGGCCCATGGCGCACATGTTATTGCGACATGTCGCTCGCCGGAAAAGGCGAATGCCTTGAAATCACTCGACTCATCTCCTTTGGAAATTATGCGATTGGATGTGACCGACCAAACTTCCATTGAGGAACTTCTCTCTAAGCTGAATGGACGACCGATTGACGTATTGATCAATAATGCAGGTATTTTTGGCGGTCATCCCCAAGGGTTATCTGACTGTTCGTTGGCTGATTGGGCACATGTTTTAAAAACAAATACAATTGCGCCTGCATTACTAACCGCGCAATTGCTGCCGAATTTATTGGCCGGACGCTTGAAAAAAATTGCACTCATTACTTCAGAAATGGGAAGTATTAAGAAGAATAGTATGGGGAAATACTATATGTATCGTTCGAGTAAGGCGGCTCTAAATGCGGTTGGCCGATCGATGGCGCTTGATTTTGAGCGGAATAGCATATCTGTTGTGATGATTCATCCTGGTTGGGTGCAGACAGATATGGGTGGTGCCAATGCGACCACAACAGTAGATGATAGTGTGAATGGAATTGTTGCTCGAATTGATGAGCTTGAATTAAATCGCTCAGGTCAATTTGTTAACTTTCGTGGCGAAGAACTTCCGTGGTAATAATTATATATATTAGTGATTTAGAGTAATTTAGACTAAGAATTTATTTTTATACAAAAAAAACATCCCTTATGTAGTGAAAAAGTTTACCTGGCTCGTCTTCTATATTGGTAGGTCAATATCCTATGGGTATATGTTCCTCCAATATGTGTGTTCTTTAGGGTGCCGGCTTGCCGGCACTCTTTTTGTTGGGCGTAGTTCTTTGTTGAGGATTTAATCATGCTGAATAATTCAAGATCCGGTACAATTATATATAGTCATAATTATGAAGACGCATTTCTGTATTTTATTGTTCTTGTTTATTTTTATAGATGCTTGCTCTTGCGATGATAATTCGTTGGATTCGAACCCAAATCAACATGATGACATCGGCGACGCAGGATGTAGGAATTGTGTTATCGAAGAAACCTGCAATGATGGTGTTCTGAATCAAAATGAAGAATCCATAGACTGTGGTGGTATTTGCGAAGCCTGTCCACCCGTTGAGACGTGTGACGATGGACTTCTAAATCAAAATGAAGAAGCTATAGATTGCGGTGGCGTTTGCGAAGCCTGTCCACCCGTTGCAACCTGTGATGATGGTGTTCTGAATCAAGATGAAGAAGGTATTGATTGTGGTGGTTCATGCGAAGCGTGTCCACCTGTTGAGACATGCGATGATGGAATTTTGAATCAAGATGAAGAAGATATTGATTGTGGTGGTTCATGCGAAGCGTGTCCACCCGTTGAGACGTGTGATGATGGCATTCTGAATCAAAATGAAGTTGGCATTGACTGCGGTGGTTCATGTCGTGTGTGTCCAACATGTGACGATGCATTCATGAATCAAGATGAAGAAGGTATTGATTGTGGTGGCTCATGTGCTGCCTGTCCAGCCACACCTGAGTGTGTCACAACAGATGATTGTAGTGGTGACTTGGTGTGCGTGGAGAATGGTTGTACGTCTGTTCCATTTGATTATATAAAGCGGCTGGAAAATACAGGTAGCGGCTCTATTGGAACAGGCGTCGCCTTGTCTGATAATATACTCGTCATGGGGTCGCCAAGTGATCGTGAATGCCCAGAAGGACATGTGTTGGATGGGCCGTACGCATATCTAGGCTGCAATGCTGCTGGCTCGGTTCAGGTGTTCGAAAAACTCGATGGTGTCTGGCAACAAACCGCATTTTTAAAAGCACACAACTTTGATGCACACGATTTCTTCGGGAGACAGATTGTGATCGATGGTGAGCGTATCGCTGTTGGGGCACAGTCTGAGGCAGGATGTTCGACCGAAGTGAATATGAACGGAGAGTATAATGGTTGTCGACAAGCAGGAGCAGTCTACATTTTCGAAAAACAAGAAAATGGAGAGTGGCTTGAGACCGCATATATTAAACCAAATATAGCAGCGCAAAATACGTTCTTCGGGCAGGGGCTTGCGCTGAGTGGGGACATGTTAATTGTCGGTGCGCCAGGCGAAGATAGTTGTTCAAATGAAATTAACTCGGGCATGACAAACCATGACTGTGAAGGGGCAGGTGCAGTATTTGTCTTTGAAGAGATAGAAGGGATATGGGTACAAACGAATTATATTAAAGGTTCACATTTGGATAGCGGAGATGCCTTTGGTGGGTACTTAGATTATGATGCGGGATTATTGGCTGTGGGTTCAAGAAATGATGATAGTTGTTCGACGACAATCAATATAGGTGCTGAAGACAACTCTTGTGAAAACGTTGGTGCTGTTTATCTTTTTGAGGTTGTTGAAGGCACGTGGAATGAAGTCGGTTACTTGAAAGCATCAAATGCAGAAGATAGAGACCAAGTCGGGCGCATTGTTTCTATCAGTGAGGGTCGAGTGCTGGCAACAGCGCGGTATGAAGATGGATGTGGAGATGGAGTCAATCCGTTACATGATAATGATTGTGCAGACTCTGGTGCGGCATATGTGTTTAGTCAGCAGAACGGTGTATGGGAGCAAGAAGCCTACTTAAAACCGTTGCAAGCATCCGAAGGGCAACAGTTTGCTTGGTATGCGACGCTCGAAAAGAGTCGTGCGGTGATTTCGTCGTTTAGAGATCCGTTATGCGGTGCAGGCATCGGCTCGTCGAATATCTCGACCGATTGTGAGTTTAGTGGAACAGCTTATATCTTTGGGTTACGGAACGATGGGTGGCGACTTGATGGTTATATCAAATCACCGAATTCTGATCCGGGTGATAAGTTTGGTACTTCCCTAGCAGTTCATCATCAGCAGATCTTGATCGGTGCGACAGGTGAAGATAGTTGTTCGAATGTCGTAAATATCGGTATGGATGATAATGAATGCCCTGACACAGGTGCAGGTTATCTGTACGATTTGACTAACTTGTACTAGACCTTCATAGGTCAGGGACAAGAAATACGGGTCGTCTAAAATTGGAGACAGACTTGTTGATGGCTCAATTTTTAGTTATGTCCTATATATCGGAGGACATCATGCGTCATATGTTAATGAGTTTTATTATCGCCGGAACACTCCCAATTACAGCTTGGGCTGATGAGAGCAGTGTTGAAGCAGAGGTTGAGGCGGCAGTTGGTGGCACGACAGAAATTGAAGATCGTGCAGAGCCAGTTGTAGAAGATACATTAAAATCCCACATTGAAGAACTGGCAGATTTAGCCATGAAAAAAGTCAAGGGGGCGCTTGAGCAGACCGCTGATAAAATTACACATAGTGCAGAAAAGCAAGAGGTTGAAAGCCTGCGATTAAATTTATCAATATTTAACGACCATACTGAGCGTATGCGTCTTTCGCAAGCGCGTTCAGGTATCCCGCTTGGCGCCGGTCTCATCGTTGCCGGTGCTGGAATCGGTTACGGATTGTATGATATTTACGAAGACAATGATGGTACTGTCGATGGTGGTGGTAAAGCATTTAGTATTATTACTGGTGGTTTAATTGCGGGACTTGGTGCTGCCGTGATGATTGATAGTGCGTTCAAATTAAAAAGACCTTCCGATATGGAAAAAGATATCACAGCGTATCTGTCTGATAATGAGGCTGGAGAGCGCAAGATGTTAAAAGCTGTGAATGCAGTCATGACTGAAAACCAAAAAATCCGAAAGATGAAAAAGACGTTGCGGTGGCTGACTTTTGGTGTTGGTGCTTTATATACAACAGCTGGTGTTTTGTTAGCTGTTGAGCAAGATGATAATGGGTCTTACGATCATACTCGAGTTGGTTTTGGTGTTGGCCTTGCAGGGCTTGGTGTCGGAAGCATGGTTGGTTCATTCTTTATTGAAGATCAAACATTTTTACCAGGTGAGCATCTTGAGGCGACATGGCGTGCGTCGAATGCGTCGTGGATGGAGTAAGGTCGATAGTACACCATCTCTAAACTCAGCCTTAATGCTTGAAGCATCAAGATGTTATCCAAGTTTGATTGTTCTTATAAATTGCCCAAAGACCCGCTCTGTATGACGTCTTCTTGCATGTCTACTGCACCTTCTTTGTTAAAACACGTGAGTGTCGGTCAACGTTATGATTCAGATGCGTAGAGCGAATCAATAATTGTGATAGCCTGCCTCAATTTTGAGATCGATGGCATCCCCATAATCAGGTTGACCAAGTTCGGCATAAACTGATGAGTAACCTTCATCGCGAATGTCTTCATAAGTGCCAATCATCTTTTCAAAACCTGGAAATCGATTCTTAAAATCTTCTGTCGCGCCATCTGTATTCGCAAGATATTCGCCAAGATAATATTCGAAGTCGACAAATGTGAGTTCTTCAAGTTGTTTAATGTTGTCAGTCTCTTGATCATATATACCGATATATAATGATTCTTCGTCACCAGATGTATGAACTGAAAAGACCAAATCTTCAGTTGTTAAATCAGCTACTGTTGCTTCATTGATAATGAGGTAAGCATTCAGGCAATCAATAACGTCTTGGCGCCGTTCTCCATCGTAGAAGTGAGCACTTAGGCCACCATTTCCATCACCCAAATCTGGAAAAAGTGTGTCTTCATCATATTTGTTTTCGAGTGCGACGTTGTTCAAAATGAGATTCTTAATTGCTTGTGCTTGATCTGATAACTGTGCGTCAAAAGAAGCTGCTTTGGCTCGCCGTCTTAAATTCTTGTCATAAATTTTATTAATCTCCTGACGCGTCAGTGTCGAATTATCTCGGTTTATAGCCATGAGCACTTTGTCGACATAGGATTCGTAAGACGCTAAAATTGAATCATAGTCGACTGTCTTTCCACGGGACTCAAGTAATTCAATTGTTTTCTCTAAATCATCAGAACTTAAGTAAGCGTCTAAGTCCTGACTATCATCGAGTTGTGCCTCATATTTCGCCTGGTTAAGTTCATAACGAACCATGGACATTAAATTGTTCTTGATTTGATTTTGATCAACACGCGTCATGATATTTCTCCTGCTCCAACACGTTCTATGTGATGAGGGCAGATTTTGGCTGAGTGACTTGAAAAAAATGTGATGGATCCATTATGTGGATTAAATTCTCCAAAATTTAAAACGCTGCGTTGAGAGAATGGGCAAACAGAAAATAAGGAATACGCCATGCATGTATCCACAAATGGTTTGTCTACAACAACGAATATTGAAAAAACGATCGAAAAACGAGAAGATAAGATTTCTGGCCTAGAGACTGCTGCTGACGCGCTGAAGTGGGTTGGCCAATTTTTTACATATTCCGTCTATAGCGACCACCAACCTCAAAAAGGGCGCTCGAGATTTCACCAAGTGAACAAACTTTGACGGCTTCCATCAGCTCTCCAAAAAGATTTTCACCCTGGCGCGCGGTGTCTTTGAGCTTTTGAATTGCTTGCTCTCGTTCAGCTGGGTTAAGTGTATGGCTCGCTTCCAGTCCATCGATTTGCAGCTGTTTTTCATCTTCAGTGGAGCGCATGAGTTCAACCTCAGCAATCATCTGTTCTTGGTCTTTGGGCAAGAATGTATTGACACCAACAATCGGCAGTTCTCCCGAGTGTTTTTTGTGTTCATAATACATGGACTCTTCTTGAATCTTACCCCGTTGATACATGGTCTCCATGGCACCAAGTACACCACCTCGACGTGATAACGCCTCAAACTCTTTTAAGACAGCTTCTTCAACCATATCTGTGAGCTGTTCTATGAAGTAAGAACCTTGCCATGGATTTTCATTCTTGGTTAAGCCAAGTTCTTTGTTGATCACAAGTTGTATAGCCAATGCACGACGAACAGATTCTTCAGTTGGCGTAGTGATCGCTTCATCATATGCATTCGTATGAAGAGAGTTACAGTTATCAGTAATCGCATAGAGTGCTTGAAGTGTCGTTCGAATATCATTGAATGCAATTTCTTGCGCATGTAATGAGCGACCGGAGGTTTGAATATGATATTTCAATTTCTGAGCACGCTCACCAGCACCATAAAGATCGCGTAAAGCAATCGCCCATATGCGTCGCGCGACACGGCCGATGACCGAATATTCTGGGTCGAGTCCATTTGAAAAAAAGAACGAAAAATTCTTCGCAACAGCATCGACATCAAGACCACGAGAACGATAGTACTCGAGCAAGGTGAAACCATTGGCGAGGGTAAAAGCAAGTTGCGTAATCGGATTCGCGCCAGCTTCGGCAATATGATAGCCACTCACAGATACACTATAGAAATTACGAATATTGTTCTCTGTAAAATATGCTTGCACATCCCCCATCATGCGTAAGGCAAATTCTGTTGAAAAAATACATGTATTTTGAGCTTGGTCTTCTTTCAATATATCTGCCTGAACAGTTCCACGAACAGTCGACAAGACTTCTGCTTTGACAGATTCATAATAATCTTTATCGACAACTTTATCTGCTGTTAGACCTAAGAAACCAAGTCCTGCACCATTATGGTTATCCGGTAATTCGCCTCGATAAGTTGGTCGCGGTTGACCTTTGTTTTTGAAATATGCCTCTATTTTTCGCTCGACGGCATCCCACTGTCCATCTGTTTTTAAACGTTTTTCGATTTCAGCATCGATTGCTGTATTCATGAAAAATGCAAGCACGGTTGGCGCTGGTCCATTGATCGTCATCGATACAGATGTCGTGGGTGCCGTCAGGTTGAAACCTGAGTACAGTCGTTTTGCGTCATCTAACGTTGCGATAGAGACACCCGCATTACCCACTTTTCCGTAAATATCAGGTCTCAGGTCAGGATCTTGACCGTAGAGTGTTACGCTATCAAAAGCTGTCGATAAACGTGTTGCACCTTGGCCCTCTGACACATAATGAAATCGTCTATTCGTTCGTTCTGGCGTACCTTCACCAGCAAACATGCGTGTCGGATCTTCACCGCTTCTTTTGAATGGAAAGACCCCGGCAGTGAATGGGAAATAACCTGGTAGATTTTCTTTCATCATGAAGCGTATGCGATCCGAGTCGGCACTCAGTTTAGGCAGAGCCACTTTGGGTATGGCTTGATGTGATAAAGATTGTGTCGTGTTTTCAATATGAATGACTTTATCTCGTATTTGATAAGACTGTTTCTCGCCAGCATATTGTTCTTGAAACTCTTGGTATTGGCGCAGTGCTTTAACAGCATCTTTTGAAAAAGTCTGTGACATGTCATGGAGTTTTTTTTGCAGGGCAGACTGTATTTCTTCATCTAAAGAATCATCTTCCAGGACAGTTTTTAAACTCTGGATTTTCGATGAATGTTTCGCGTCATATTCAACCTGTTGATGGTATTCACGAATCGTATCGGCAATTTCACCAAGATAGCGAATGCGGTTATCGGGAATAAGGCTCTGTGTTTTCGGCTCACCTTCTTCAAGTTTCGTAAAATTCCATGTGCGGTGGTCATCTTTAGCCGCGACTTCTTGGATCAAACGGTTGAAGAAGAGATTGGTACCTGGGTCATGAAATCGATGACCAGAGGTTCCGTAAACAGGCATCTCATCAGTTGGTTTCTCAAATAATTCGTGATTGCGTTGATAGGTTTTTTTGACATCCCTCAAGGCATCTTCTGCACCCGGTTTATCAAACTTATTGATGGCAACGAGGTCGGCGAAGTCCAGCATATCAATCTTTTCAAGTTGGGATGGGGCTCCAAACTCTGGGGTCATAATATAGACAGCAATGTCACATAGATTTCGGACTTCGGAGTCCGATTGTCCAATGCCAGCTGTTTCGAGGATGATCAGATCGAATTGGCAGCATTGTAAAAAGTTCAAAGCGTCCTTGACCGCAGCACTTGTAGCGAGGTTTGCGCGTCTTGTGGCCATAGACCGCATAAAGACCCGTTCGTTCATCGCGGTATTCATACGAATTCTGTCGCCTAATAAAGCCCCGCCTGTTTTCTTTTTCGACGGGTCGACGCTCAATACGGCGATATTCTTATCAGCAAATGTATCGACATACCGCAAGAGGAGCTCATCAATCAGCGAGCTTTTACCGGCACCGCCAGTCCCTGTAATACCGATGATAAGCGGCGGGTTTTCGACTTGTGCTCGACATTGATGAACGTGTGCCGAAAATGGGCGTTGATCATGTGCATGTTCGAGTTCAATCGTCGTGAGTGCTCTGGCAATATCACCGCGATCTTGAAGTGTTAGTCCTACTTTAGGGGATACAGGTTTTGGGTGAGGTTCGTAGTCAGAACCCGTTAGAACAGATTGGATCATGGGAACCAATCCCATCACACGTCCATCTTCGGGCGAAAATATTTTGGTGCCTGATTGTGCGAGTTCATCGATTTCCTCTTGAACAATGACACCCCCACCTCCACCAAAAATTTTAACATCTTTTCGGTCAGCAGCATCGAGCAATTCGCGCATATAGGTAAAGTATTCCATATGTCCGCCTTGGTAAGATGACACAGCTATCGCCTGTGCATCTTCTTCGATGGCAGTTTTAACAACTTCATGCGCGGCGCGGTCGTGACCAAGATGAATAATTTCTCCACCTTGTGCTTGAAGGATTCGTCGCATTATTTGGATCGCGGCATCGTGACCATCAAAAAGTGAAGCTGCAGTGACAACACGGACCGGGTTTTCAAGAGAAAATTCTGATGAAGATTTATTTGTGGACATGCTGATGTCCTATCAAATATTTTAGTAAAAACATAGGTTTGCCCCATATTTAACCCAAAATTGAGCCTGACCCGGCAGTGACCCGGCAGTGACCCGGCAGTGACCCGGCAGTGACCCGGCA
>JAHDGS010000164.1:1408-3447 GCA_020627505.1 Myxococcota bacterium | reverse complement strand
AAAATTTTAGGCCCGGGTCACTGCGGGTGCCGGGTCACTGACGCTGCCGCCAATAAATATAAACGACTGTAATAACAACAAATTTTTGATTTAACGAGAAAAACAAACGACGAACACCTACCTGTAATACTATATAAAATTTCGCAGAGAGCGTGTCCCGGCAGTGACCCCCATTACATTACCCATTACAGTGACCCCATTATAGGTGCATTCAGAGTTGGATGTATCGGAATGAAAACCAAATATAGGACTAAATCTAGCGCCTTAAGCAGGACTACGGTAACTTCAGTCTGTGGAAAAACGGTTAAGGTACCTTATCAAAGATATGAAAGCGGAGCTCAAGGCAGCAAAACCGTTACGCCTTGACTTAAAGTGCACTCGTATTTTTGCATTGGCTGGCCCTTTCGAAGACCACTGGTTTAACGTACTAACTGGTCGCTCAAAAATGCATGGGGATATTCATTACAATAAAGCTGTCTGGCCTCTCGCAGACAGAGACGGTTCATCTTTTGCACGCAGCGACTTTCCTGTCCATCATGCCTCTTTGTCACCTCATGTGTGGGCGGACAAGAATGTCAAAGAGAACATTATCGCGTTCGCACCACAAACGCATATCAAAAGACGGCTTGATGGCATTATTCACACTTTCAAATTAGAGCCCATACTTCATACGACCGTGGACCAACTCGACCACGAAGCACTTGTTCGTGCAGCACTCGCTCGTGCAATCTTAATGGCCTCACCCCTTTACACATTCACGGGTTCTTTCAAGGCATTCTCTCCAGAACAGAGTCAGTTGATGGCTACAGCAATTAAGAAAATGAATCACCACTTCGAGCTCGCCATGCTCTGGCGAACGCCACGACCAACAGATATTTTACAACATGCAGACACATTGTTGTGGACGTACTCGCGGCACAAACCGCCTAAGAAAATCGCGCCTCGTGCCGCTTATCATAAGCCACAAACACGTCAGTTACTTCACGCAACGGGTGATGCCGTTATCTTTCATGGCACGGTTTCTCAAACCGCCGAAACGGTGGAGTCCGCATTTGGTTCTTTTGTCGCGCCATCATGGTGCAAACCAAAACAGCTTGTTGATATTGCCGTCCGACCTGAGAACCTCAACATACACGCAGGCCATGACGGGTTTATTATGAGTCGCCAAACGGCTGGCCGAGAAACGTGGCTTCGTATTGAGCTTGTCGATGGCCAGTCTTTCCGTTGCCCATTCCCGACTCAGATCGCAGAGCAGCTTGAAAAAGAGATCGCGATCACAATTAAACGATCTTCTGAGCTTCTGATCCTCCCGAAAATGTCCACGGCAGAAGAAAATCTTTCCTAAATTTAGAATTACAGAACAATAAATTACTTGAATTTTTGTGACGATTTTTTTGTCCTTTATGTTTGACAAAAATGAGTCGCATCCTGAAAGGCTTTGAGCGAAGTCAAGAGAAGAATCATTTTTTTTCATTTCGAGGCAAAAAATTGACACAAGATATGGGGTTGCCCGAACATGGTCTACACAATATGTTTGATCTCTCGAGATCTTCTGCTGAAAAGGAGCCAAAGTGGAACAACGTTATATCGACGACAAAAAAGTGACCCCAACCCAAGCCGGAGGACTGCACGGTGTGACCGCGACATCACCAGATGCAACATTCGACCCGAGCTTGTCCACGCCGCCTCAAACAGCGATGCGGGTCACGAAGCGCAACGGCATCCTCGAGCCTGTCGACCTCAATAAGATTGTCATGGCAGTCAATCGCTGCTGTGTCGGCCTAGATGAAGTTGACGCCATTAAGATTGCCACCAAAACAATCAGCGGGCTATATGATGGCGCGACGACCAAAGAACTCGATGCACTGTCAATCCAAACAGCTGCTTCCATGATAGTCGAAGAGCCTGTTTACTCGAAGCTTGCTGCTCGATTACTCGGCACCGTGATCCATAAAGAAGTGGCCTCACAAGATATTCACTCATTCTCACAATCGATTGAGCGTGGTTATGAACTGGGCCTCATCAACGAGGAAATGCTT